>DATKWU010000009.1 GCA_035529375.1 Patescibacteria group bacterium | reverse complement strand
TTATATAAGAACCTAAACTTTTCTCAATAAAATTAAGGGCCAAAAAACTCAATAAAAAACTTAATGGAACATTTTCCAATATGTAATTAACCAAAGCTGATGTATATAAACTACCAGCGTTTATCCAAGTTAAAGTATAGGAATAAACTAGAATCTTGCCTAAAATATCATTTTCCTTTCCCATACTCCTATTTTACCAAATCAGAAAAGCCCATTAAATTGGGCTTTTCTATTCCTGGCTCCCCCTAAAGGACTTATTCTGCAACAGAAATATTGAGTTTGATATTACCCTAAATGACATCAAAATTATGTTTGAAAATTTCGGAATTAACCAAAGCAAACCAGCATTCGTATTGACATAAACCTCTGGCTACTTGGGTTGCCAATTGTCCCAAAGTCTTTCCTTCGGCTCATAGGGAAGCGGGTAAAAGTCCTTTATCGTATATTTCTCTAACTTCGGGAAAGTCCAACCGTCTTTACCTGGAATATATTGCATAAGGATAACTGTCGTTTCTGGTGTTCCGTGAGACCAAATAAGATGTCTACAAGTCCCACAAGGCGGTGTCCCGCGTTCCTGAACTTCTGGGACTGGGTCTGCTATTACAATACTTTTAATTTTAGCTTTATATGACTCCTGCAAAACCATATTAGCAATAGCACTTCGTTCCCCACAAACAGTGGCTTGAGCGATGTTGGGCTCGTAACACGCACCATCGTGGATGTTACCTCTATCTGATAAAACGAAAGCATAAAGAGTGTCTATACCACCATTTGCGTGACGGATTTTGTTGTATTTAACAACTGCTTTTTTGAGTATTCTACTAATCCTTTCTCCTCAGGAGTTAAATCTGTATTCATATGTTTTTATTATATCAGACCAAAAAAATCCAATAAATGGAGCTTTCTGAGGCTAGCTCGAAGGGCGAAACCTTAATATAACCAAGAGTTTTTCCCATATTATCAAGGTTTTTGAAGATTTCAGGTTTGTACAGGAATTGAGGGAAGAGATTGCCAAAGTGAAGCCTTGCCTAGCTTTAACTTCCTAAAATAGTCATTTCAGGGCTTTTGTCTTTCCCAGGGTTCAATGTCACCGATGACGATTGTAAATAACGGGTGAACTTTAATCTTTTTAGTTTTAACTGTTTTATTGCATAAGGTAGAGCCTCTTTTCCTTAGCTTGTTTTTTAAATGATTAAGCTCATAATCGACTTGGCCTGAAGTTACTTTTATTTTCTTAATATTTCTAGAAACCCTACCAATTTTCCTTCTCTCAAAGTTATAGCCTCTTTTTTTGGCCTCAAAGAATATGTGAGATAAATAACAATCAATAGCTTCTAAAGGAGAAGGGTGATTTTTGAAGCGGATAAGTTGTGGGTGCTTGGTATAACCTTTTGTTTTACCCTGTAAAGCCTTTTTTGCCAGCAAACTTTCTCGCCAGACCGCAACTAAACCTTTTGTATCAAAATACTTAGGATGTAGGCTCCATAATCGCATATCAATAATTCTTTATTTTACTTATAATAAAGACATGATGATAAATATTTACCTTCTAGCTTTACTTGTCAGCCTAGGAATAAATCTCATATTTTTTGTTTTAGCCAGTTCTTTTAAAACAGACAAGTTTACTGATTTTACCTACGGTCTGACCTTTATTATACTTGCTTTTCTATTCCTTCTTAAAAACCAGACATTCTATTTTTACCAGATATTACTAACGGTAATGGTTATTTTTTGGGGTATAAGACTTATTTCTTACCTCCTAATTAGAATCTTAAAAATTAAAAAGGATAGTCGTTTTGACAATATCAGAGAAAAACCACTCCAATTTTTAAAGTTTTGGCTCTTCCAAGGCCTAGTCGTCTGGGCAATCATGCTGCCATCAATTTATTTATTAAGTATCACCGAACATAAAACAATAAATTTTATTATGATTTTAGGAGTTGCAATTTGGGCTCTGGGCTTAATAATTGAAACAATTTCTGATTGGCAAAAGTTCAGCTTCAAAAACAAGCCAAAGAATAAAAATCTGTGGATTCAAACGGGCTTGTGGAAATACTCAAGACATCCTAATTATTTTGGGGAAATGCTTTGTTGGTGGGGAATATTTATTTTCGTTCTACCCTTCATCCGGGGAATGTCATGGTTAACCATCATTGGCCCATTTTTTATCACCTTCATACTCTTATTCGTTAGTGGCATTCCCCCACTCGAAAAAAGATATGACAAAAAATTTGCTGATAACAAGAAGTATCAGAATTATAAAAAGAAAACTAGTATTTTAATCCCCCTACCTCAAAAAGGATAATTTCTTCTATATTTTTGTGGCAATAAAATAGCTAATCAGAGAAACTGAGGCCCCCAAAACTGTTCCCCATACTATGTCTACAATCGTAACCAACAACGGCCAGTCTTTGATTGTAGCTAAATTCGTTAAATCATAGGTGGCATAGGAGACAAGTCCGAGTAAAGCTCCCAAAAAAAGAGCCTGAATCCAAGAATTTTTCTCTAGTGCCGGTAGAACCGAGAAAATCACCAAACCAACCACAAACAGCAAATAAAATAGGCCAGCTGCCGCAAAATTGACATTTGTCTTCATCAAATAACCTAGGTATTGGGCGTAAAATTTCCTGGCGATTAGGCTCAGCCAAACCAAGTCGATTGCCAAAAATACCGGCAGGGTGATTAAATAAGTTTTTATAAACATCTTAACGATTTAAATAAGTAATTGTTAACTGCAAAACAGTCGCAAAACTAACCCACAATAAATATGGAATTTGAATAAAAGTAATCCATTTTGCATGAGGATAAATGGCAATCATTGCCCAAACAAGAGTGCCCAAAACAAGGAGGATGTCAATTGCAGCTAGAAAGTTGTTTCTTAATCCAAATTGTAAGGGAGTAAATGCAAAGTTAAAGATGAGATTAAGAATAAACGGGAGTGCGACAATAAACGCGGCTTTTTTTTGAAAAGTTAGTTGAAATACTTTAAAAAAGGAAACAGCGATTAAAATATATAGAAAAGTCCAAACCGGACCAAAAAGCCAAGACGGTGGAGACCACGACGGTCTAATTAATTGCTGATACCATTCACTGCTTTGCATATTGTTAAGTTCATAATAACAAATATTGAAAATTTAGTCTTGCACTTATTTTCAACACTTACATTTTATCGAACCACCACCAAGCCACAAAACCAGCCAATACCAAAAACCCCAAAGCTATCATCAGGGCAATTCTGAATTTTCTTTGAGCTGGGGATAATTCGCTTAGCTTGGGCTGTTTTTTCCATTTCTTTCTGTTGACCAAAGCGGCAATAACAAACACAAGGCCAATAGCATAAAAGGCAGGGTTTTCTGGCGAGCCGAAGATAAAAAACATAAGGCCCAAGAAAAAAAGAGAACGGTAATCCGGACCTGTTTGCTGGATTTTACCCTTTGACAACAGGTACAAATAAACCGCGGCAACGGCAGCGACGATAACAGCCACTGCTATTATTGCAAATAGGTATATTGGCCTGCCCGCAAGGCCTTCATAATAAAAAAAGGCGGCAAGTCCGGCAAATAATGCCAACATACCGGCAAGAGTCAAAAATGTCTGTTTGTTCCAAAGATTTTTGTTCATACCGCTAATATATCACTTTCCTATATTTTACCTCAAGCAAAAGAAAATTATAAGTTTAGCTTCAACTTTTCCTTACAACTAAGGGATTTTATTAGAGGCGATTTAAGGCTTGTTTTTATTGAAGTATTAACAAGCACTTGGGTATATTAAGTTCCAACTGGCTCGAGGATCGCACCTCTAATATAACCACGCAATTATCTTGTATTATCAAGGCTTTCTCTGACTTTAGGCTTGTAGCTCAAATCAGAGAGGAAATAGAAAAAGTGAAACCTTGCCTGGCGGTTAGTTAGAATTTCCCAATAGGTTGATCGATATACGAGTACTTCATTTCGCTAGGATCATTTCTTTCGTCATACACATCACTCAATTTATAGTAGAGCATCTTTTTATAGGGGTAGCCAAAGAATAAGAAGCGTTTCCAAAACTTCCAGTTTGTTTTGCCTTTGTAGTAACAATAGAATAATGGAACATAAGCGTATTCATCCCCACTTATATCAACATGTTCAATCCACTCATAAGGAACAACCCCAACGGGATAAGCATTAAATACTTTTTCTTTCTTAGTCCCCTTGAAAGATAGGCTTCCGTTTGATTTTTTATACACTTCTACGGGTGGTTCAGCAAAAAACTCAATTCCATCAAATCTTGTTGATTTTATTTCAGCTCTGATATGGGAATATCCTTCAAATCTTTTTTCTGTGTTTGATGGGTAGTCTTTGAAATATCTATTAATGTTTACTAAATAAACCTCACTATTTAGTTTTTTCCTTCGTACTTCTGACAACAACTCATCTGCCTTACGCTTTATCGATTCTTTATGTTCTAATCTAGCCTTACTTGATAACTTCTGAGAAAGAAAGAAAACATGATATGCGATAAAGCCTTGTATCAGTAGGCTTACAACCCACCCGTAATTTTCTGATAGCCATTTAATAAACATGTCCATAGCTATATTTTAATACTTTCAGGCTAATTACCATAGCGATAACCTCGTACAATGCGATTAAACAAGCGTTTGAGGCTAAACGAATGAAAGATACCTGTTTTAGGTATCGCATTGTTTCACCTCTTATAAGAATGGCTCACAATTGATTTCTATCGCATATACTCGGTTAGGAAGTCGGTTTCCCAGCCAAGTTAGAAATATTTATGACCCACAGACTCCTGTTTCTCCTAAGTGATTCTTTTGTGAATTTACAAAATGGCTTAAACATTAGAGCAAATTCACTTTCCCCAAGCGGTGATTTCTTCATGCTTTCCGCCTCAAAAGCATATTGGTCAACCAGTCTTTTCTTTAATGCTTCCGCCATAGCTTTTTCATCGACTATATCCCTGCTCGAAAGATTTATGACAATCGCCCCATCTTTTAGTAGTGCAATTTTTTCTTTAGACAAATACTTTTTATTTTCTTCTGTATCAGGTAAATGAATTGTAATAATGTCTGATTGAAGCACGGATGGTTTCCTAATTGCTCCCTCAAGGCGTTCTGTCGCATATACTGTCATTCCTATTGCTTTTGCTAGCGACACAACCCTTTGCGCCTCCAAATTTGAACCGATAACGCCTAGGCTTTTACCTCTGATTTCAAATCCTAGTTCTGGTTGGTACTTTCGCCTGTAAGTTCTTCGATCATTAATAAACAATCTTTTAGCACAGCCTAAGATAAGTAATATGACATGCTCGGCGATTGCCTCAGCAGAGTCATCAAGAATTGTAAAAACTCTTATGCGTCTTTCGTTGCAATAACCCATATCAACATAGTTAGCATGGGTTGTATTTAAAGCTAACCCTTTTACTTTCGGTGAGGCTTCAAGTATTTTGAGCAACCATTCTGAAGCACACTTGCCAATTTTATCTGGGCTAAACGCAAGTATGTCGGCATCTTTTGAGAGCTTAATTAAATCTTTTAGTGAACTCTCACTACCACTTTCTATAAAAGAAACTTGTCCTGCGAAACCTAATTTTTGCAGTTGATCGGACGTAAACTCCGATTTGGGAAATAATATTGAAATATTTTTCATAATGCCTCCTTAATTAATAACAATAAAAAGATATTTTCATAATTTTCTTTTATTGTCCTAATTTTCAGGAAACACTACGAACTTTTACTAAACCTTGAAGAATTGCCCCCGTCTTACCTAGTCTTACCCCGTGAACCCTTTTATAGGGTGTTTGATAATTATTATATTAACACATTTAGACCAAGTAAGGAGGTGACGAAAACATGGAAGAAACGACTAAAAACAAAAAACAGAAAGGTTGGACACAAGCCCAAAAAAAATACGCTCAAAGTTCAAAAGGGAAAGAGGCAAGGCTTCGCTACCAACAAAGTGAAAAAGGTCGTGCCAAACACAAGGAATATTTAGCAAGACGCAAAGCAAAGAAACTAGAAGCAAAACAGGTTCAAGAAACAACAACGGTGAATAACGAAATTAAAGAGGTTAAAATTAAAAAAGAAGCAGTTTCCAAAAAGTGAGAAATTTGGAAAAGGTATATTCGAAAGAAGACCGACTAATCATTGGTCTTTTTTCTTTTCTATAGTTATCCTCTAGCGGTCAAAAGTCCTGAAGCATAAAGAACTCTGCGAGTTTTTGGGTCCAAGTCCTTTACTAAATCATCATAGTTTGCATTATATTTTGTCCAATTAAATTTCCCATTACCACGTTCTCCCTCTGTGGCTTGACTAATCGCTCCAGAAAATCTTTCTGTTAACGTATGGTCTACCATGTTGGTATGCGCTCCAACAGGCACTCCTAATTCTTCTCCTAAAGCACCTGTTTCTGCAGTTACCGTCCAACTATCACCCCAAGCCCACATTCCTCCAGGTTGAACTGCAAATCCCCTCTGTCTAATTGCCTCCCTAACCGTTAACTCATTCAATTCAGAAAACATTGTTGACCTAATTCTATCAGCGAGAGTTTTTGCAAATGTAGTAACAGCACTATCTTTATCAGTAACTTCTGGCTTTAATCCCGATATTGCCCCTGACTGCTCAATTAAATTTTTGAGTCTGGTTTCGATATTTGATTCCGGTTGACCCTCAATTTCTACTGTCAACAAATTTAGAAGTGCAGGTTGATGACCATAACTATTATCTGCATGGTAAAGGAATTGATTTAGAGCTAGTTGGGTAGTACTAAAATCCCACTGATCTGCTAATTCCATAGCAGAACCATAAGGATGTAACGCTCCGCTTAATGCTTCGTCTATACTTCTTGAAAAACTATCTTGATAACCATTTTGCCTAGAATAGGCAGTTAGATTTATTAAATCCTGTCTATCTAAACCAGACGATTTAAACTTTACAACATTTCCTTCTTGCTGATACAATCCTTGAACTTCATTACCACCAGGAGCCACAAGAGTTCCGTTAGCAAAAACTAATGGTTCGCCAGGGTTAGTTGCCCAATAGGTATCAACGGTATTCAAAACTGCTGGAACTCCATTTGCTTCCATCATTTTCTCAAATGGCGAAATAACCACATATCCCGCATCGCCCCAAGAACCATACATATGACCTGCAACTTTGTGATTTAACGCTGTGTGAACTGTATTTCGCAATACCTTTCCTTTAGTTGCATCAAAAGTAGTAGGAATTAAAAAATCCCCATCTTCTGTAGCTTCTGGCTTATACCTTGTAGCATGTACGGCACACAATTCCTGTGGTTTTAATGGTTCATTGTCAATTTTTCTTCGCTCACGATGAGCTTGTTTGCTTGTCTCGTATTC
Source organism: Patescibacteria group bacterium (assembly GCA_035529375.1). NCBI lineage: Bacteria > Patescibacteria group bacterium. The sequence goes on along the minus strand of DATKWU010000009.1, from coordinate 345,922 downwards.
TCTTTGCGACTCAACATTTTCAGCAACAGCAGTTTGTGCTTGAATATCACCAAGTAAAGATAATAAAACCACCGCTTCAGCTTGGCTTTCTGGTTTACCACCATATCTGATCGAATCACCATAATTAGAATCAACTAAAGCATCTAATAGTGTCAATGCTCTTTGGCTATAAACTCCTTTATATAATTCCCCACGAAGTTGTGTTAGTGAACTATCTTTACTTCCTAATGTTATTGCTAATTCAACAACACCTAGAAGCGTTTTATTTGTTACAAAATGTTGTGTAGCACCTTCTTGGGTTTGAGTTTGTCTTAATTGTTCTTGATATTTTTGATAATCTTCTACTTCAACCCAATTCGGAGCCTCTCCCAATAGCGTAGTTCTTGAACTTGTTAATGTTTGATAAGTTGGTAATTCTTCTCGACCTTTAAAAGAAAAGGTAACACCGTTAATTGTATATATACTTCGTTCAAAACCAGCGTTATCTTTTTCAGTTCTGGGTTGTAACTTTTCCTTAACTAATTCAGCTTCGTTTATGTATTGTCGCTCTGCTCTATCTGCAACTTTGACAAATAGTTCGTTCCTATCTGGCAATATCGCAGTATCACCAAATAAAACTTTTCTTCCTTCAATTATTTCTTCAACCCTAGCATCCCTTTCGGCTTTTAATTGTTCTGCGTGTTTTCCAGTTAAAACATCCCTTAGTTGTTCGTAAGTTGCTCTATCGGTTGGCATTTCTCCATTAGAGAAGGGAACCCAGATACCACCCCTTGTATAACCAGCTTTATTTATTGCTTCATAGTTTTCGCTAGTAGCTGCACCAGCCCACATTCTTCCTTGTCCATCCACAAAAGCCATTCTTCCGTTATTACCATCGAAAGTTCCCACTTGTTCAACTCTTCGAATAGCCATGTTATAACCGTCTGTATTGGTGTCTATTGTCCCTGTTTCGTTTCCCCAATGTCTGTATTCAATACCATCAACCATCATAAACAGACCCCCCTCAACAGGTTTTATTCCTTTTCTCTCAGCGGTTTCACTATAAACATGAAGGTGTCGTTCAATATTTGCTTTTTTATTTATTTCTCTCCCCTTTTCCCTAAGTTCTATATATTGCTTTCTTAATTCTGGATCTGCTGGCACTTCTCCGTTGGAGAATGGAACCCAAATACCACCACGTCTATATCCTGCCTGTTCTAATGCTTGAAAATTTGCATCCGTTGAGTGTCCTGCATGCATTACGCCTTTTTCATCAACAAAAGCAAGCGTGCCATTATTAGAATCATAGGTTCCGACTTGATTTAATCTGGTTGGGAAAGTTTGTTCATCTGTATTGGAAGCAAACTGATGTTTCTCATCACCCCATTGAATATATTCAACGCCATCAGTTGCAATCCACTCACCACTCTGCACAGGTTTAATCTTTAGTTCTTGTGCTTTAGATTGGTATTGTTCAGCAAGTGGGTTAATGGGTTGATTTTCTGGAGAAGTGGCAACAACTGGCGGTTTTATTGCTTCAAGTGGTGTTGCTCCTGATAATGGTTCTCCCATGTTGCTCATATGGTTTATATTAAACCAAAAATGGGGAAATAACACAACGACAAAGGTTGAATTTTCTTTAGTTTTCTTTTTGTATTGTAATAAATTTATTCGGGTATATAAACTCATAGTTCGGATATAATACAAGAGGAGGAAAAAGAGAGTTATGACAATGGTTTTAGCCTACAAATTCAAAGAAGGAACAGTGATGATTTCTGATAGCCGAGCGACTTGGGTGGATAAAAGAATCAACGCTAACATTCTTGAGGATAAATTACAAAAAATATTGCCTTTAGGAAATAGAATGGTAATTGGATACGCTGGTGATGTTAAAACAGCAGCGTTAGTGATAAATAGCCTAAGAGGAACGCTAAAGAAAAAATCAAAGTTAAATATTCCTAACGTAATGGTATCAGAGCTATGTAGGATAGCAAAATTCTATTATAAAAAAATAAAAGAGCCCTTAGCTTTTATCCTTGGAACAATTAATAATTCAGGCAAAATTGAAGTATCTTCTTTTGAGTTTCCATCCTTTGCTCCCCAAAAAGTCAATGAAGGATTTACAGTTATTGGTTCAGGTAATATCGTTGCTGGTTATCTTCGAAAAAACGCAAACCTATTTGAAAAACCTAATCAATCTTTAAAACAAAAGGCTGATTTGCTCTACATTAATCTAGGAAGTGAGTTAGGAAGACAGGGAATAGATACCGTTGGGGGATTATTCCAGACAATCTTAATCGAATCAGATGGGATAAGACCCTTGTGGTATGGATTTGTTGACATTGACCCAGATAAAGAACCTAACTCTAAAAGCATTGAAATGGAAAAGGGTGTTTGGACGCAACACGATTTAACTAAAAATATAACCACTCAACTAGTTGAGCCAATAAAATTAATCACTGAACCTGCAAAAAGGTTACAGTTTCATGATTTTGAAATGCCTCCTGGAGAATCAGCTGTTAAATGGCACCTAACTTATTTTTTAACTTGCACCGGAATTAAAATTAGTCCAGGAACTATTGAATTTTTTAATCCACTAACGAATATTGCTTCGCATAAATTCCCTTTTTCGGTTGAGTTAATTGCGGCAGTTGGTCTTTGGGGTTCTGCTGGTGATCATAAGCTAAGATTCGTATTGAAAAATTTCGAAGAAAAAGAAGTATATAGTCAAGATGTTCACATTGAGTATTTACCAGAAGAAATTGATACTGTTTCCAAGATTTACTTATCCGTAGAAAAACCTGGTCCAGCAATATTGGAATGTTATATTGACAAACAATTAATAGGAAGGCGTGCAATGTATTTTGGTCATGTTAAAGAAGATGTTCCCTCCCCTGATAAAAAAGATGTGTTTATGAAAAAACAACAAGAAATAATGATGGATCATTTAAGGAAATGCGTAGACGAAGTGATTGAAAAGTCTGGCAAAGCTGAACTGGTTTACTTTACTATCTGTGAAAAGTCCATATACGAAGAATCCTATCTAAAGTTTGAAAATCAATTTATGGTGTCGTACTGGAAAAACTATCCACTTCCGCTCAGAGCACATATTGCAAGTGCTTTTAGGCTACCAATAGGAACGCATCATCTTGAAATTAGGCTAGTTAATGCTTCAACAAGAGAGTCATTTCTTGTTGACACAGCCACAGTTGTTTCTTCTTCCAGTTTTGTCATCAGTCCCGTAGATGGTGATATGATTTTTAAAATACCAAAACCAGGAATTTATTTTGTGAGTATTTATATTGATGATACAAGAATCGGTACGGCTATTTTAGCAGCCGAATCAGATAATCCTAAATTTTCGTTTACTCTTATGCCCGAACAAGTAGCTCAAATTCAAAAAGGAGAACTACTCAATCTATTAAAAAGAGCCCCACAACACACTAGTAACTAATCAATACTATTTGTGAAATAAATAATCCACTCTCTTTTAATCTTTCGTAATTTTTATAAGAGTCATCGTAACCGATGACTCTTTTTAGTAGAATAGAAACAGACAATTATGAAAATTAGAAAGAACGACAAAGCCTATCTTCAAGACTTCAAAATCGACATAAGAACAAACAACGACGTTTACTATCAAGAGCTTGCTTTCCTGTTCGACAAGCCTGCCTTCATTGATTTACTTCCTGACCTAAGAAGGACATATTTTGTTCCCAACTTATTCTCTGTTAATGATTTTGACGAAGAATTTGATTCACATCTGTTCGACACACATTTTCAAGAAGCTGTTGAGGTTAACTTGGCTAAGTATTCTAAAATCGGCGAACTTGAGGAGTCATTTCCTAATTTCTACGAACTTATTAGTATCAAAAACGATATACCAATAATGCTAGATGCTGAATGTAACTTTATCTGCTTTGAATTTAACAGGCCAACCTATTTTGTCGAAGCTATCGAACAAGCAATATTCTGCGGTGCAGTTGATGACAAACACTTTAAACCCACGGAAGCAAAAGTGGTTAATTTCGGTGAAATGGGGGCATGGGAAACATTTGAACGAGTTGCAATATTTGTGTCCCCAACATCCACTTATGAGGAAGTAAAAGAAGAATTCCGCAAAGCAAAAGAACTGATGAAAACTGATAAGCGATTGTCATACTATAGACCAAGAGTTGATGTTACTCCTAACACTCGAAAATACCGTGAATGGTACTGGGAGAGGATAAAAGGAAAAACATATCAACAAATAGCCGATGAATACGTCAAAAAATACGAGAACGAATTGACCACTGATCTTGATGTTCTCAAGGCAGTAAAAACATATTCCAATCTTCTCACTCGCTAACCTGCAATTTACAGGCTTCTGAATCGGTATAAAACTCCCATTTGCTTTTAGAGAGAATGTTCTCATGAAGTTAAATGGTTATCGAGTAACACACAGAAACAGATGGATTCTCCTGCAAAAGAGAATCTTAACCTCTCAAGAATTTCTATTGTTTGAATACTACCTAGACTCAATGGATTTTGACCATAAACACGATAACTATGGTCAATTCATCGCTTATCCCGAAGTCGTAGCAGAATATTTCAATAAAGGTATTGAAACTGTTAATGATTGGCGTAATGGACTTCTTAATAAAAGCTTCATTGAAATAGTTGATAAGAAAAGATCAGTTTTCAAAATAAAATTCCCTGAACGATACGGTGTTTCATTTGGAGGCAGAGCGGCTGACTTTGCTAAATCGGAAAAACTTTCTCAAACTCTCGATAATATTCTTCAAAATGTCTGTTTTTATCCTGAAAAAGCGAAAATAATTCCTAAAAAAGTAACGGATTTGGCCTTGAATATACCCTCTAAAGCTTTAGGTTCCTTTAAGGGTGAGTTAGGTTCTTTTCCTATTGGTTCTAATAGGATGGTTCTTATTCAACAAGATGTTAGAAGCGACTCCGAATATCAAAAGATTTATAAAGAAGGTCATTATGAAGGTTTGACTCCTGATGATATGAGGTGGATTGATGAAAACGTAACTGAAAAGGTAGCAATCGAAAATAATGAACAAGAGAAAAATATTGTCGATGTGTTTTTTGATGGTGATTGGAATGAATATCAGAAACATTTAATTATTAGCTCAGAAAACTAAAAGATTGTATTGATTTATTGACTATAAACCTATGACTACAAAATTAGAAAACAACACTATTTCAAGAGTCAATAGCCTTGAGTTTCAAGACTCTAATAAAAAAGTTAATAGAAATGAAAAAAGTAGTACACCTGCCCTTATGAAATCAAAAAGAGGGATAAAAGGAAGGGTTAACAAGCCCACTAAAGCGACACAGTTATCTTGCCCGTTGCCTTTTTCTAAAGATACTACCCCCCGTATCGACATTGATAGTCTTGCCCAACAATGGTGTCAGTTGTTAATTGATCAAGTACAGGAAGAACGAATCAGAAAGCCCTTACGGAGTGCCTTTAGTGAGTAAATGCTTGATCATATAGATATAGGGCATTTCACTTAGAAGTAAGTAAAACATATGCAGTTAAAACAAGATATAAATAGCGATCACGGAAGTAAACCAAAATGCATCATCTACGCTAGAGTGTCCACAATGGATCAGGTAGATAATCTTAGTATTGAAACCCAACAAATAAAGGCACTAGAGAAGATTCAAGAGTTAGGTGGGTACCTAGCTGAGGATTGCTACGTTGATAATGGGATTTCAGGTACTACTTTAAACAGACCAAGCTTCCAAGCATTACTAAGTAGATGTTACAAAAAAGATATTGCGTATCTTGTTGTGCAAGACATATCCCGACTCTCTCGTGACACTTTCGAATACTGTTTCATTGTTAGCGAACTAGAAAAATGTGGAGTTAAAATCGTTCCTCTTTCAGGAGTAATTAATGGTGATCCAGTAAGTAGAACCATGAATGAAATGATGGCGGTAATGAACGCTTTCTTTCCTCGTATGACTAGCTACAAGGTCAAACAAACAGCTTCTGAAAAGTTTAAAGCAGGATATTATCCTTCGTGGGCGCCATTGGGTTACTTAAATGTTGTCAATAAAAATCCTGAAGGCTCTTACGACAAAAAGATTGTCATTCCTGATCCTGCTATAGCTCCTTTTGTTCGACAGGCTTATAAATTGTATGCAACTCGTGACTATGCAATTTATGATATTCGCCAGTACCTCCACAAAAATGGAGTAACAGGTAGAAAAGGGAAACCGATTCAATACTCTATTGTTGGCAATATGCTTAAGAATTCATTTTATTGGGGTTGGATGAAACACGGAGGACATGAAGGTATGGGGAAACACGAACCTCTAGTTGATAAGCAGACTTTTGATTTAGTTCAAAAGATACTCTCAGAAAAAGGCGATTATGGTCTTCGCAAGAGAAAACACAACTTTCTTCTTCGGGGCGTTGTCTTTTGCAAAGACTGTGGCAGACGTTATGTTGCAGAGTGGCATTATCACGAAAAATATAAAACTGGTAATGGAAAGATTGGAATGTATCACTGCTCTCAAACTGGTAAGCGTGGTGGTTGCCCTTCAAGATATGTATTACTCACTAATCTTGAGGACCAAGTAAAACAAGAGGTCGATAAGCTAGCCTTTACTGATGAATTCATCCAAGCAGTAGAAACCAATATCACTCGTGTTTATGACGAAAGTATTGATCGTATTCAGCGCGCTAAAAAAGCTCTATATAACAAAAGGGATGCAGTTGACCAAAAAAGAATAAAGATTGAAAAAGACTACTTTGATAACAAACTTCCTGTCGAACAACTCCAAAAATATAATACTCAACTAGATGCAGAAGCTCTAGTCATTCAGAAAGAACTTGTGGAACAGGATAAGACCAATACCATTGATACTTCGATCATAAATGAAGTACTTAAACTAACTCGAAATATTGTTCAAACCTATGAGGATTCGGACATTGATCACAAGCGTGCTTATTTACACTTTTTCTTCCAAAAGATATGGGTACAAGATAAGAAAATAATGGAGGTCGAATACACTCCGGCACTCCAAGTTTTGAATGAGGCTAAACTTGGTATATTAAGTTCCAACTGGCTCCGCGGGTAGGATTCGAACCTACAACCAACTGCTTACACAAATCCCTTTGTTTCCAAAAGGTGTGGACTATCTCATCACCGTAGCTTTAAGCTTTAGGTGCCGGGCGCTTTAAGGTGTACTCACCTAGTCTCTGCACCTTTCCGCCTGGGCGGACTTGGCTCAGGATTACCATATCAAAAAGATTTAGGTTTCCCTGAATTCACCCGGTTTTTCAATTCGCCTTTCAGCGAAAAGCTGCCAAATTGACAGGCAGTCGCTCTACCATTGAGCTACCGCGGATTGTCAAAATACAACGATATTATACTAATTCCTTGCCTAAAATACCAGCTATCCAACCAAGAATTTTTCTCTGTCTCTCCGCACTAGAGATTCTAATTGCAAATACACCATAATCGTGTAATTTTTTCCTAACTTTTCTGCTTTCTTTTTTATTCTTAGCAATATAACTTTTTTGAAACTGACCTATTGGAATACTGGTAATTTTCGACCAATATCTTCTTGCTTTCAATTCATCCAAACCTTCATGAATCCAAATTTGTCCACGAAATTTTTCTTCAGGAACTTGGCAAAACTCCCGAAACCATCTCATCATAAAAGAAATTATTTGAGGATTAGAATTTGAAAAACCAATGCTTTTATCTGATTTGTACCCGTCACCCAAATAAAGGGCTATTCCAGCCGTAAATCTATCTCTCTTGGCCAATTTTCCAACTTCTCTTTTGCCTTCCTTTATTAATCTTTTGGTTCTTTTAATTCGATCCCGTTGTTGTTTTTTTGCACCAATTATTCTTCCCTTCTCTGCTCCTCTTAGTCTTCTCTTTTTCAATCTCTCCATCTGAGAGGGAACCAGGATTACATCTCGACACCAACGACTGAGTGTGTCTTTAGAAACTGGAACTTTTTTTTGGATTTCACCATAAGAAATGCCTTTTTGGCGAAGTTCAAGAGCTTGTCTTTTTTCTTCTAACTTACCTGCATACCCCATTAATCCATTTTTAGCATATCGAACAAAGTAAATCAAGTTGAGTAACTATCGCTCTTACTCAAGATAATCCTGAAGTTTTTTTCTTCTTGAAGGGTGTTTGAGTTTTCTTAGGGCTTTGGCTTCAATTTGTCTAATTCTTTCTCTGGTCACCCCAAATTCTCTGCCTACTTCTTCTAAGGTCATTGGTTGATAACCATCTAAACCAAATCTCATTTTCAAGACTCTGGCTTCTCTGTCCGAAAGGCTTTCTAAAACTTCTTCAATGTTTTCTTTTAAGAGCTGTTTTGAAGCTTGGTCCACTGGTGAAGGTTGAGAGGTGTCTTCGATAAAATCACCTAAAAGAGAATCTTCTTCATCACCGACTGGTTTTTCTAAGGAAGTGGTGTTTTGGGCAATCTTAAAAATCTCTCTGACTCGATCTGGCTCGAGTTCCATTTCTTTACCAATTTCCTCAGCCATTGGTTCTCGGCCTAATTGTTGAGCTAGTTTTCTTGAGGTTCGAATCAGTTTGTTAATCGTTTCGACCATATGAACCGGAATTCTAATGGTTCTGGCTTGGTCAGCAATCGCTCGGGTAATCGCCTGTCTAATCCACCAGGTGGCGTAAGTGGAGAATTTATAGCCTCGCCGCCAATCATATTTTTCTACCGCTCTCATCAAACCTTGATTACCTTCTTGAATAAGATCAAGGAAGCTCATCCCTCTACCTACATACTTTTTGGCAATCGAAACCACCAGTCTTAAGTTGGATTGAATCAATTTCTTTTTAGCCGCCCGACTGCCTTTCTCCACTCCTTGAGCAAGGTCAATTTCTTGCTCCGCCGTTAAAAGAGGTATTCTCCCTATTTCTTTAAGGTACATTCGGACCGGATCGGTTAGGGTTTTGTCTTCCAGGGTCGCTAGAACCTCTAGTTCTTTAGCTAATTCCGTGGTCGCTTTTTCATCTTCAGCCATCTCTTCTTCAGTAACGGATTCAAAAACATCAACCCCTTCAGCCAATAAATTAGCGTAGAGTTCGTCTAATTCTTCGACCCTTTCTTCGGCATCAGGAAAAAGCTTGAGGATTTCTTCTTGGGTAATGAAACCCTGCTTTCCTCCTTTTTCAATGATTTTTTTGGTATCAACTCTCTTTTTGGCCATTTTTCTTGCTTCTAGATTATTACAATTTTCACTCGGCTTCAAGTTTAGCTAATTCTCCAGATAAATCTCGAAACTGTTCGTGGAGTTTGTTTAATTTCTTTTTTTCTGTCTGATTAGGTTTTTCTTTTCTTTCTGAACCGCTGATTTCTTGACCGATTTCTCTTAATCTTCCTCTTGAATCAAGCTTTTCTAATTCTTTTTTTGTTTTTTCAATTTCTTTCTCCAGCTTTTCTTCGTTCTCCAGCAAATCGACCATTTCCAGTAAATAAAGTTTGTCAAAGGTTTCTTTTAATTCGGCGGGCAACAGCTTGGCCAAGCGCTGGCTCTCAAAAGTTTTATAGCGCTTTAGATACTTACCTAAAACCTCAACAATCTTCTGAAAGTGAGACGTTTTGATCAAGGCCTGAATCTTTCTTTTTCTTAAGAGCGGCCAGTTGCCTGATTGAAACGCCAGGGCTAATAAATGTTCTTCCAAAATTTCCTGACGACTTAGCTTTTCCTCTTTCTTGTAATCAGTTCTCTCTAAAGGTGCTTTAGCGCTTTCTTTATCAATAAATTTCGCCATTTCCGCCACCACCGCTTCTTCATCAACTCTGAATCGCTCCGCCAACAAACGGACGTAATGAGCCTGAACCACCTTGTTGCTAATTTTGGCTAAAACCGGAATTAACTCCAGGCTGATTTTTCGCTTCCCGTCTGCAGTTCGACCATCAAACCGATTCAAAGCCGAATCAATAAAGTAATCATAAATAGGGACGGCTTGTTTAACTAATTGACGCCACTGACTTGGGTTCTTTTGAGCGACTTCATCAGGATCTTTACCCCCTTCTAATTCGACCACTCTAATGGCTAGATTAGCAGCATCCGCTAATTCAATCCCCCGACGAGCCGCCTGATCACCCGCCAAGTCTCGGTCCAAGGCTAAAATAAGATTCTCGGTAAACCGACTAATTAAATCTATCTGACCTTGGGTTAAAGCCGTGCCTTTAAGGGCGACGACATTTTCCACCCCTGCCTGTAAAGAAGAAACGGCATCAAGTTCGCCTTCAACCACAATGGCTTCATCCTCTTTTTTAATGGCTTCTTTGGTCTCGACTAAACCATAAAGCAAGTCTGATTTATGATAGACCAAGGTCTCTGGAGTGTTAATGTATTTGGCTTCTTCTTGCTTAGGATCCAAGGTTCGACCGGCAAAACCAACCACATTATTCCGATGATCTCGTAAAGTGAACATCAATCTCCCCCGAAAACGATCATAAAAACCCCGACCCCTTTGACTCTTAATCACCAAGCCGGCTTTTTCCAAATCTTCACCTCGATAATTTTTCTTTTTAACCAAAAAATCCTGAAGGGCTTCCCATAAATTAGGCGAATAGCCAATCTTAAAACGAGCCAAAGACTCGCGGGTAATTCCCCGACCCAAAATGTAGTTCAAAGCTTTCCGACCGGCCGCATGTTTGGTTAAAAGATAATGATAATATTCACTGGCTAAATGATTAATTTCATAAAAAAGTTGTTTCTGTTTTTCCCCTTCTGAAGGTTGGTAATGACGTAATTTAACCCCGGCTCGTTTCGCCAAAGTCCGCAGGGCCTCACCAAACTCCATGTTTTCAGTCAGCATTAAAAATCTAAAGATATCGCCACCAGCCCCACAGCCAAAACATTTAAAAATCTGTCTTTCTGGCGAAACGACAAAAGAAGGAATTTTTTCTGAATGAAAAGGACAAAGCGCCTTGAAATTACGGCCGGTTTTCTTTAAAGGCGTGTATTCATTAATCAGTTCAATGATATCGATTTTTCGCCGAATTTCTTCTAATTGATCATCTGGCATAAAATTATTTCCTGCATATTTACCGCATTATTTCCGCAGACTAGCGGAGAGAGTGGGATTCGAACCCACGATGACGTTGCCGCCATACACGCTTTCCAAGCGTGCGCATTTGACCACTCTGCCACCTCTCCTAAATCAGTTTCGGTTGTTTCTCTTTTGCTTCTAAAAGTTCTTTGGCTTTTTTTAAAATTTTCTTCTCTGAATCAAAAGTTAATCTCTTGGAAGCCTTTTGAAAAGGCAACCAAATCGCTTCTTTTGTTTCCCAAGAATGATTTCTGATGCTTCCCTTTTGGTATTCCATTAAGAAAAAAACAATGTTTTTAAGGACCTTCTGCTTTTCTTCGTTGTAAAAGAAAATATTAATCCGACCGATTTTTTCAATTACCTCAACTTCAACACCGCCTTCTTCCTTAACTTCTCTTAAAGCCGCCTGAGAACCAGTTTCACCCTCATCAATCCAACCTTTAGGCAGCTGCCATCTGTCTTGACGCCAAAGTTCATCCTTAATTTCAGGTTGAATGATTAGCCAAAGAGTTTTTTTCTTTTCTTTTTTGAAAACCACCCCACCAGCGGAAAATTCCCTTTTAACTGGTTTTTTCTTGGTCATCGGTGCGCCCGAAGGGATTCGAACCCCCAACTTTCGGATCCGGAATCCGACGTTCTATCCAATTGAACTACGAGCGCCTGCAAAGCGGTGGGAGAGGGATTCGAACCCCCGTGTCCTTTACAGAACGCTTGGTTTTCGAAACCAGCCCGTTAGACCACTCCGGCATCCCACCACAAGTGCGCCCAGTGAGACTCGAACTCACAACCTTCTCGTCCGCAACGAGATGCTCTGTCCAATTGAGCTACGGGCGCTGATTCTTAAGAAGACGACTCTAAAGGAACCCGCCGCGAGATCCAATCGCTAGCATTATCGATCCAGGTTTTTTCTGGTTCCTCAAAGGGGAGGTATTCAGAGAGAATTTTCTTAACCTGATCTTTCTTAACCTCGCCTAAGAGCAAGATTAAACGGCCGGGTAAACCAAAAAATGTTTCGACCATCAAAGCTTCTTGGCCCTGCTTTTCAGTAAACCAAAAACGGCCTAATTGTTCCCAATAATATCTCCTCCCACCGGTCACAATCCATCGATTAGTAATTTGATGTTCTACTTCCCGCGGCGCTACTGTCGAAAGAATGTAGGCCACAAAAACCAAAGCCACCATCACGACAATCAAAAGCCATTCTTGGAGGAAAAGGAGAATAACACCAATTAAAAAGATAATCGCGCCAATGGTTGTAAAATATTCCCGCGTTCGCTTTTTAAAATGTCGTTCTGGTGCTTTCCAGGCTAACAAAGTTTTTAAAGTACGTGGTTTTATTTCTGGTTGATTGTTTTGAGCAGGCATAATTAGTTTTCCTTATTTCTATGATAGCAAATTTTTGTTAATGATGGGAGAGGCGGTGGGGGTGGGATTCGAACCCACGTAGAAATTGCTTTCTCCACGGTTTTCAAGACCGGGCCGTTTAGCCGCTCCGGCACCCCACCTGGCGGAAGGAGTGGGATTCGAACCCACGCGGTCCTTTCAGACCAACGGTTTAGCAAACCGTCCCATTTAACCACTCTGGCATCCTTCCTAATGGTTCCTATTTTAGCAAAAAACTAGCCTTTTTTCACCTAGCTAAGGTCAAACCCCAAACCTCTTGAGCCTGGGCTCTTTTTAAAACCTGTGCAGCCTGACGTAGAGTGGAACCAGTCGTCCAAACATCATCAAAAACAATCAATTTTTTGTTTCTCACTTTAGCTCTAGCTTTGGGATTAAGTTTAAAAGCTTTTTGAACATTTATTTTTCTTTCTTTGCTTTTTAACTTAATTTGGGGTTGAGTGGCTTTAGAACGGATTAGATAATCAGTGGAGATCTGCCAATTAAACTGTTTACCTAGAATCTTTGCTAAAAGCTCTGCTTGATTAAAACCTCGCCAGCGTTGGCGGCGCGGATGAAGGGGAATGGGAACGAGAATTAAAGATCGGGTTAATTTACGAGGCATTTGATCAACACTAAGAGCCACCAGTTCCTCAATTAGATCCGTAATTAACCAATACTTTAATTTGCCAATCGCTTCTTTAATCACCCCTTCAAAAGTGAAAATTGAAGTTAAACCATCAAGAGAGTAAGGCGTTTGACAAACTGGATGAGTCTGACCTTGAAGAGCTGGTTTTTGACAAATCGGGCAAATCTGGAGTTTGATGGTTTTAATCTCTTGCTGGCAATCTCGACAAAAGTAATTACCCCAAGCACCACAACCCAAACAACGACGAGGAAAAAAGAGATCGAGCAGCATTAAACTAATTTTAACAGGGTTTATTTCTTAGGAGAAGTTTTATCTTGGACTTGTTCAGGAGTTTGTTTAGTAGGAAGTTTTTCTTCTTTCTCAGGAGAGATACCTTTAATTGCCTGAGGAGTCCGGAAGTAACCACGGACTTCGTCATAAATTGCGATGATTTCGGCAGCGGTGGGACCCCCCTCTTTCATTAGTTTCTATTTCTTAAGTCTATTAAGAATTAAAGATGATCTGGTGGAGATGGCCGGAGTGAACCGGCGTCCGAAAAGAATTTCTAAAAACTTCTACAAGCTTAGTTGACTCTTAATTGTCGTCTTAACCTGATCCTGTCAACCGGAAAGTTAAAACCAAGGCTAATTAAACTTGGCTCAATCAGTCTAGCCAAACCAATTGAATTGTATCCTGGCTGGGTTGTCACCCATAGTTTCTCACCAGGAGAAAAAACTATGAATGGCTTATGCCCAAGCGCTTTTAAGCGTAAGCATAAGCATAATTAGCAACTTTTGGGTTGCCAGTTATATTTTTTTTGAAACCTTTTAACGGCTTATTTCAGGTCGGCTTGCTGTTTTTAAAGAACCCTTCCCGTCGAGACTTACATCCCCTTATCTTTTAATGTCTGTTCAATTTCTCTTTCAATTGCCTTGCGTTTCTTTGTTTCTCTTTTATCATACTTCTTTTTCCCTCTAGCTAAGGCAATCTCTAGTTTGATTTTTCGACCCTTAGTATAGCACGAAACAGGTACAATCGTCAAATTCTTTTCCTTAGTTTGCTGGCTTAATTTTAGGAGCTCGTTTTTATGTAAAAGCAGCTTCCGGTTACGCTTGGAATCATAATCTCGATTATCGGCATAAGGATAAGGGTTGATATAGGCATTAAGTAACCAAGCCTCGCCTCCAATTATCTTAACAAAGCCTTCGTTAAGGCTTAGTTTGCTTGCCTTAACTGATTTGACCTCTGAGCCAGTTAAGGCAATGCCTGCTTCAAACTTCTCTAAAAGATAGTAATCATAGCGAGCTCGACGGTTAATAACTTTCACTTTATTTTAGGTCAATCTGATAAATCTTATCACCCGCCAGAAGGAAAATCTTGCCCTCTTCTTCCGAGGCCATTAAACTAGTGACCTGGTTCATCCCTTCCCAACGATACTGAGAATAATATTCCCCAGATTTATTGATCACTACCACTCGGGAATTACCTTGATCAAGAATGTAAAGATTCTCCTGGTCATCGTCAGTAAAAATAGCGGTCGGATTACTAAAAGACTTGTCTAAGCCAGAAATCGTAAAACCATCCTTCAATCCCTGAGTGTATTTAAGAACAGAACCATTGCTTTTGAGAATCCAGACCGAAGCGTCAATACTCATCCCCACGGCATTACTAAAATCGACCTCGCTTCCTTGAAGCCAACGCCGGTAAGCCCCAAAACCCCCTTCAATCCCCGGATATTTCCAAATCTCGCCTTTTTTATCAAGCAAATAAAGATTGCCGCCGAAGGCTCTTAAATCAACAATTTCTCCCCATTCCTCATCAGTCTCAATAACCAATTCTTCTCTTTTAGTCTCTTTATCAAATTGGACAATCCCTCTCTCGGTTAAAAGAAAAATTTTCGGTAAAAAGGCGGCCACTTGGTGACCATCGGCTAAGTTCTCTCCACCAGCTAGGATCGCCGACTTTTTGCTGTCTATCTCCAAGCTGTAAATAGCCTGTTTACCGCGATCAAAAAGAATTAATTCCTTGCCTGAAACCGCTAAATCATCCCCTTTCGCCCCATCCTTAATAATACCTAATTCAAAGAAAGCTTTTGGTTCGACCTCATGCTCCCGCATCACCAAAGAAAGGGAAGCTTCTAATTCTTCCCGAAAATCAAGGACGGCCTGATTCGCTTCTTCAGGCTCAATCTCATCAATTAAATCTCTTGCTTCAAGTAATAATTGGCGAGCTCTAATCGGATTAAGATCAATCAAAGCCTCGCCTTCTTCTTTCTTAATCTGAGCCTGTTGTAAAATAGCGTTTTGACCGCTGCTCGTCTGACCTCGGCCTCGCTGCCTGATCCCTAAGACAATGCTGACCATTAGCAAAACAAGTAAAATAGCAGCAATAGTGATTAAAGTTCGACGGGTTTTTTCCTTTTCTTTATTTTCTTTTTCTAAGTAAATTGCCCGGCGCTTAAGTTTTTTTTCAATCTTGAAAAGAAATCCTCGTCCTATTTTTGCTCCGACTTTTAACCAATCAGTCAATTTATCTTTTAAACCTGTTTTTAAACCCGAGACTTTAAAAGAAGACTCGCCTGGCTTCTCCTGTTCTTTATCTGAGGGTGTGGTCGTTGGCACCTCTTCTTCTTTTGGACCAATAATTTTTGAAATAACGGCGGCTGCAATCCCGTCTTTTTCCTGGCCATGAACCATTGGTGTTAATGATTCAGCCGCCTCATTAACCGAGCCCATTGATAGAGCGGCACTAATAGCGCCTTCGGCGAGAAAAGAAAAAAATCTTGGATTACCCAAAAGAAAAACATCATCTTTAACCACCCGGCCACTGGCTATTTCGACTTCACCTTTATTTCCCAATAAAACCGTCGCCGTTTTCCCTTCTCGCTGAACCAAAATCCTGCCCTCACCGGCCACCGCAAAATAGATTATTTCGCCTATTAAAACCGCGGCTTCAATCTCTATTTGAACTTCGCCTTCTGTTTCTCTTGTTACTTGTTCTAAGGCTTTTTTTAATTGGTCAATTGCCTTTGCTTCTAAATGACCATAATATTCTTCATGAAGACGAGAAAGAATTTCTTTTCCAACCGTCACAGTTTCAATCCCTTCTTCCAATCCAGAGAGACTGATGACCGCTAAAAATTGACCACGTCTGGCTAATTTTTTCTCTTCGGTCGGAGAAAAAGTGTGAACTTGTGACCAGGCTTGGTCAGTGGTGGTTCCGACGATTTTGGCAGTTTCGAGAAGAAATTTTTTCATTACTCGTTAAGCAAGAAGAATAATCAAAAATAAACCAATAATCAGTCCCAATTGAATCCAGGCAATCACCTTAATTGGCGAGGCAAAAGCGCCGTTGAGAGTCTTGGCCATCAAGCTTACCTGACGAACAACAATCACGCCAAAAGCCAAATAGAAAAACATCCCGATTAAGAGAATCGCTTTAAAAACCCAATGGAAACTAAAACTGACGGTTACCAATTGTTCAATCAACCTTTCGAAAGGCGTCATCGTACCCTCCCTTCTATTTTCTCCTGTTCCTCTTCAGTAATCAGCTCATTAAGAATCTTAATTACTCTCTCAGGCTGGGAAATTGCTTCAAAGATAAACTCTTTTTGTTCAGCCGCTGTTTGAATGTGGACATCACCATAATTAAAAAGGGAACGAACAAAACCACCCATCTTAACACTGACATCCTGAATCATATCAATTTTGGTGCTGGAGATATCTCGATAAAGAAGACTAGGAAAGTCAATATCAACCACTCTCTCATCAGTGATGATACTAACATTGAAAAACCATCTGAGAAAGCGTTGAAAAACAAAAGAAAAAGTTAATAAATACCAAACTAAATTCAAAAGCGATCGGTATCGAAAAGAACTAAAAAAATCAGGAAAAATCATAAAGATAAGGCTTGGCCCAAAAAGCATGGCCACGGCGGCTAAAATCCATTTAATATTAGTAATCAGGTGCTGGCGAGCTAAAAGAATTACCTTTTCTTCTTTATCTTGAGTCTCAAAAGTAAGTTTTTGGGGCCGAATCACTAAAGAAGCAAAAGGATTGGTTGTTCTTTGATTCTTAAGTTTATCAGCAACTGACTCGGTTTTTTCTTTTTTAGATTTAGACGTTTCTTCAGCAGCTTTTTTTTCTTTGTCTTTAGCAATATAAATATCAGGCATTGTTCTAGTATTTTATCATTTCAGATCCAAGAGAAACAAGATAACTACTTTTTCTCAACATTAAACAACGGCCCAACAATCTGGATATTAGCCGGCGCTCGAAGATTAAAAAAGTTTTTGAACTCCGGACCATCAAAAGTTTGATTACCAGCACTGCCAGAAACACTGACAGAGGTTGTTCTTCCCAGACCATTGTCCCAACCGACAGAAACACTAGAGACATTATCAAAAGGGGTAATCCCTCGACTCTTTAATTCTTGTTTAACTCGACCAGCATCCCAAGTATCCACTCCATCAGGATTAGGTTTATCCACCTGGGCCAGGTGTTGTTGACTTGAAGGATCAGCTTTAGCTAAAAGCAGAACATTGATAATATCAGTCACTTCTTCAGATTTTAACCAGGCAGAACTAGCATACTCTTTCCGCCAACCTTGAGCCGCATAAAAACAAGGTGAGTCTTTATCATAGGCTTTACCCTGAAGATCAGCAAAACTACTGACTTCACCACTGGTGTCTCGTAATCTTTTGGTCCAAGGCCGCTGACTCCAACCGACATCAGAAGAAAAAAAAGTGTAACCACCAGCGGTTGAAGCATACCAAGCAGTAATCACCTGACCGCTATGAACGGCAACTTCGCCTTCTGTTGCTTTGACCGCTGCTTCCCAATTACCGCCTTTATTGCCTCCCTTATAAACTTGGCATTGTTGACTGGTGCAAATTTCTTTAGACCCATTGTCAGTATAGGCCAAGGCATAAGACCGGGCCGCCACCGCTTGAGCTTTTTGGGCTTCGATTGGCCAACTTTCAGGCATCTCGTAAATCCCTAATAAATACTGTTCTAAAGGCATCGCTCCATAACCTTGAACTTGGAGACTAACGTTGGGTTTCTTTTCAATCGTAATCCCTTCGTAATAAATTTTAAGAATCTCTTGGTATGATTGACCGGCCTTGGCCCGACCGTAAGCTCCGTATTGATTCATCCCCACTCGATGAGGAATCCCGTAAGTAAAAAAAGCAAAAGCGGGACGAAAACCAGGATCTCGATCTCGATCATCAACACAAACCAAAGGCCCAGCACCTAAGGTGGTGGGAAGATTTAAACTGGCTAATTTTTGGGCTAATATTTGTTGTTGCTTAGCGGTCAAAGAGGCAATGGCTGACTCAACCTTCTCGACTTCTCCTTCTAAAAAAGTGGCCCGATCATCAACCTGTTTTTGGGCTTGGGCTAAACTCGCTTGACTTCGCTCATAAGTAATCTTATCCTCTTGAAGTTTCTTCAAATCAGCCGAAATTTGAACAATCGTCAATCTGTCTTGATTAACAACTTTAAGCCGGAAAGCTAATTCTCGAGCCAGTTCTTGAGCATTATTCGAAGACAAAAACAAGAGAAAGGGAGAAGATTTTTGGCTTTGAATATAATAACTTCTTACCTTAGCCGCTAAAATTTTTTCCTGAAAAGCCAAATCAACCTCCCTCTCAAGAATACTCTTCTCAAGCTGTTTCAAACCCAAGGTAATGGCATCAAGCCTTTTCTGAAGATCGGCTAATTGAGTTTTAAGTTTGGCTAATTCGGTTTTGTTTTGTTCGTGGGCTGGGGCGAGAGCATCAATGATTTTTTGAATTTCCTCAAATTGACAATCATAATCACTTTCCGGACAAGCAGCCTGAACAATAAAAGAATGAGAAAAAAGAAAAATTAAAATTGAAGAAGCCATTAAGAGACTGATCAAAACTTTTACCTTTTTCATTCTGATAAAAGTATATCATAGAGGCTAATTCAACTTAGGTTGCCTCTTGAAAAGGAATTATGTTAAACTTTAGCTGATGAAAAAACTAGCTGTGACCGTCTTATTGTTTGCTTTAATTTTTATTCTCGCCAGTCCAACCCTAGCTGAAGCAATTATTAATACCGCCATTGGGCCAATTAATGTTGAAAGTCCCCAAGCTTTCGTTAGTAGAATTCTAGCTTTCGCCATTGGTATTGGCGGTGGGATTGCTACTCTCTTAATTATCTTTGGAGGGCTTCAGGTCTTAACTTCTGGAGGTAATCCGGAAAAAGTCCAATCAGGTAAAGAGCTCATCACTTCGGCGATCTCTGGTCTCTTACTAATTGTTTTTGCTGTTTTTATTTTAAGAATTATTGGAGTGGAAATATTAGCTATCCCAGGATTTGAATAAAATGAAAAAATTAGCTTTAACTTTTCCTGGCGGCGAATCAATTAATGATCCACCTAGCTTTGCATTTGCCAGTGGGAATATTAGCAATATTATCAATGACCTGATCCCCTATATTTTTGCTTTGGCTGGTTTGGCTTTGCTTTTAATCCTGATTTGGGCTGGCTTTGAAATGATGACTTCGGCTGGTGACCCAAAGAAAATGGAGTCAGCTAAAGGAAGACTCACGGGCGCTGTCATCGGCTTTGTTATTATTTTTGTTGCCTATTGGCTGATTCAAATTTTGGAAGTTATTTTTGGCTTGAAGATTTTTTAGCTTTCTTCCTGTAGATAGCAAACGTACCCCCACCAAATCTTCTGGTCCGCTTTTGATAAGCAAGAATTGTTTTGTCGAGCTTGGCTGGAGAAAAGTCTGGCCAAAGAGTTTTAGTAAAATAAAGCTCGGAATAGCTAGATTGCCAGAGAAGAAAATTAGAAAGCCTTGATTCGCCGCCAGTCCGAATAATTAAGTCGGGGTCTGGTTCGCCATTAGTGTAAAGGAATTTACCAAACATTTTTTCATTAATCTTTTTGGGCGGAACTTCATCTTCAACAATTTTCTTGATGGCCCTAATAATTTCGTCTCGACCGCCATAATTTAAAGCGACATTGACCTTTAATCTCTCATGAGTTTTAACAATGGCTAACATCTCTTCAATCGCCCGAACGACTTTCCTAGGAAAAGCCTGAAAATTGCCTAAAACCACTAACTTGACGCCTTTTTCTTTGTACTCTTCTTTTTTCTCTTCCACGGCTCTGACCAACAAGTTAAAAAGTCCTTCCACTTCTTTCTTGGCTCTTTTCCGCCAATTTTCGGTTGAGAGAGCATAAATCGTTAAGGTTTCTATCTTCAGATCCAAACAATAATCCACAATTTTGATTAGGGCTTTGACTCCGGCTTGGTGGCCTTCCATTGGTGTCAAATCTCTTTTTGCAGCCCAACGTCGGTTACCATCCATAATAATGCCAATATGTCTGGGAAGATTTTTTTTATCTATTTTGGTCTTAGAAGTTTTTTTCGGCATCGGACTGGATTCTACCACTCCTAACTCTCGCGTTCAATCATAAAATCAGCCATTTTTCTTAAAGTATCGGCTAATTCAGGTTTCCGAGTAATTTGGGAAATATATTTCTTGCCTTTTTCAACCAAACTCTTCGCCATTTTTTGGGAATAAGCTAAAACCCCAGTCTCTTCAGTAATCCGCCTGACTCTTTCCAGTTCTTTTTTAGTCAGATTCTTCTTGCCATAAACTTGTTGAATAAATTGTTTCTCTTTTCCCTTAGCTAATCCTAGAACCTTAAGATGAAGAATTGTGTTTTTGTTTTCCTTAACATCACTGCCAATTGGTTTGCCTAAAATTTTTTCATCAGCAAAAAGACCTAATTCATCATCCCGCAACTGAAAAGCAATCCCAACTGGTAAACCAAATTTCCCTATCTTTTTTATTTCCTTTTCATTTGCACCAGCGAACAAAGCCCCGTACTGTAAGGGACCAGTAACCGTGTAGTCGGCTGTTTTGTAATGATGAATCTTGGTAATATCTTTTTCTGAGAGCTTATCAGTGGCTTCAAGAGTGACATCAAGAGCCTGACCAAAAGCGGTTGTCAAAATCTGTTGATTAAATCTTCTCAAAACTCTGGTTTTAATCTCATCACTAAAATCGGTATCAACCAAAAGGAGATGGGCCAGAGTAAAACCAATATCACCAAGATCAATCGCCATACTCAGACCATAATGCTCGGCCTGATCTCTTTTATCTTGATGACGTTTTCTGTAGAGATTACTATATTGAACATGAATGGTTGGTTTGTTCCTTCTTAAGACATCCCGATCCATCACGTCATCATGGATTAAAATAAAAGCGTGAGTCAGAGTCACCATTAAAGAGGCTTCAAGAATCGCTTTTTCATTCTTACCACCAAAACATTCATAACCTAATTTGACCAGAGCTCCACGAATGTTTTTGCCACCCATAAACTGACGATAAATTCTCATCATTTCTGCGGCCAGGGGTGAAATCTCAGCCGCTTCTTTCTCCTTAGTTTTAAAAAAGGAATCTAATAGTGGCTCTGTTTTTTTAACGTAATCTTGAAGATAAGCCTTTGCTTCCATGGCGAGAAGTATAACAAAATCTTGACCACTTGCAAAAGTTGACACTTAAATTTGATATTGATAGACTAAATGTGATGCAGAATTTCGAAATTGGCAAAGCCCTTTTTGGCGAACACTCAGGTTTGAGTACGAGTATGACTTTGGGGGGCATTATCTCCAATCTTCTACCCAACATCTATGTTTTAGCTGGTATTATTCTCTTCTTTCTTCTGATTGGTGGTGGGTTGATGTTCCTTATCAGCGCTGGCCAGGAAAATCCTGAGGGAGCGGCTAAAGGAACCCAGGCGGTGACCGCCGCTCTAATTGGTTTCTTGATTATTTTTGCCAGTTATTGGATAATACAAATTATTAAAGTTATTACCGGTATTGATTTTCTTAGTGGGGGTTTAGGCATATGATTTTCGAAATTTTTGGAGCCATTGAAAATCCTTTTACCAAAATGGGGATTACTGGCTATGCTGGCGAGCCTGGGCCAAATTTTGGGATGATCAAGTTTTTGAATAATATTATCCGTCTTTTAATTGTTGTCGGCGGTCTTTTTGCTTTTTTTAACTTAATCATTGCCGGCTATGGTTTTTTAAGTGCGGGTGATGATCCTAAAAAAATGGGGGCAGCTTGGGCGAGAATCTGGCAATCACTGATGGGGCTTTTGTTTATTCTGGGCTCTTTTGTTCTAGCTGCCATTTTTGGTTATTTGTTATTTGGCAATGCCAGCGCCATTCTTAATCCGAAAATTTACGGGCCTTAAAAAATGATAGAAAAAATCTTTGCCGCTGAAGTTGATCTTGGTCCCATTGGCGGAGACCCCAGTGAAGGTTTCGGTCCCTGGGGAGCTCTCTACCGATTCAGTAATGTTGGTGTTGCCGCCAGACACTTCACTTCAATCCTTTCAAAAATCATCGGCATTATGACCGTTATTGCCGGTATTTGGTTCTTCTTCATTCTTGTTATCGGCGCTTTTGGCTATTTAACGGCTGGTGGTGATTCTAAAGCAGTTGAAGGGGCTACTAAAAGAATCAGTAATGGCTTGACTGGCCTGATTGTTATTGTTCTCGCCTATGCTCTTATTTCTCTTATCGGCAATTTTTTAGGATTTGACATTCTTAATCCTCAAGAAATTATTGAACAACTAGGGCCCTAAAAATGATAGAAAAAATCTATTTAGCTGCTGCGACACCAGGTGAAGGAGGAGGCGCAGGCGAATACCAAGAAGGTATTTACAATCCTGCTCTTAATCCTCTGGTTGGTACTGGTGAAGGCCTTGATATTATTAACCTTTTCCTGGGTAATATTATCGCCATTCTTCTTATCGTCGGGGTTATCGTTGCTTTCATTTTTCTGGTGGTTGGGGCGATTCAATGGATGACCGCTGGCGGCGACAAGGCGGCTCTAGAGTCAGCCCGAGGTAAAGTCGTCAGTGCGATTGTTGGTCTAATTGCTCTTTTTGCTGTCTTTGCTATAATCAAATTAATTGGGAGTTTCTTTGGGATTGAGGCGCTCGAGAATCTCTTTTTTGATATTTCGCCTTATCTAATCAAATAAAAGGAAAGGGGGTGAAAAAATGAAGAAAATTAAAGAATTGACAAATTACTTAATGATTGCTCCTGCTTTGGCGGCTAGTGATACCATTAGCATCTTACCTACAGGTGAAGACTTTGGGGCTTTAGGCACTATTACTATTCCGGGTATAATTTCTGCTGCTATTAAATTGCTCTTGGTAGTGGCAGCTCTGATTTCCTTTTTCTTTCTCATCATTGGTGGGATTAAATGGATTACCTCTGGTGGTGACAAAGAAGGAACGGCCAATGCTCAAAGCACGCTCACGGCCGCTCTAATTGGTCTAGCAATTGTTTTTGCCTCCTGGGCCATCATTAGATTATTGGAGACATTCTTTGGAATTCATATTCTCACCGGACTAGCAATTCCAACGATTAAATAATAAAGAATCTAATCCTTATATAGAAGCGGTTTAAATAATTAAAGTGCGTACCGACACCTACCCTTGACGGTAGGTGTTTTGGTGTTGTAAAGTTAGTTTAATGGAAGATCCAGCTCGAATTTCAGACCTAATTCAAATCATGTGGAATCTTCTAAATTTGGCTATTCGTTTAGCCGGAATTGCTACTTTCATCATGATTATTCTTGGTGGCTTCAAATGGTTGACTTCTGGTGGTGATCCTAAGGCAGTTGAATCAGCAAGGAACACAATTACCTATGCCATTCTTGGTCTAGTCTTGATTATCATTGCTTGGTTCATTCTTAAATTCATTGCTGACTTTACTGGCATCGAAGGATTGCTTGAGTTTAAGTTTGAATAATGAAAAAAATCTGCCTAGGAATATTACTACTTTTCTTTTTCCTTGTTTCTCCCCAAAAAGTTTCTGCTCAAGCAGGGGGCGCGGGGATTAATATTGGTCCTATTAATCCCCAATCAAGACCAAGTGCCAGCGACCTTCAAGCTCTGGGGGCTAGTTGGGTAAGATTTGTTTATGTGCCCGATTCTGGTTTCAACTACGATTCCTATATAAATGAACTTAATCAGGCGGGAATCGATGTTGTTATGGTTCTAAACCAGCAAACACTTTGGCCGCCAAACTTAGAAATTAATTCTAATTATGTAAATAATTTTGCCAACATGGCAGCTGAGACCGCAGCTCGCTTCGGGGATAGGGTAGCCGCTTATGAAATCTGGAATGAGCAAGACGCTCAAAATAATGTTGCCTCAATTTATATTCCCCCTGGAAATTATGCCGCCCTTTTGGCAGCTGCCTATAACGCTATAAATGAAAATTCAAATAGTTTTGTTGTCACCGGAGGAATGGTGGCTGGCGACCCAAATTATCTAATAAAAGTAATTGAAATTGCTGGTGGCTTGCCGGCTGATGGGGTTGGGGTTCACCCCTACACTCTTGACATCAATCTAGTTAGACAAACTCTTTTAAATTTTTTAGCGGTCTCAGAGGGTAAACCTCTCTGGATAACTGAATTTGGCTGGGAAGTAGCTGATCAACAACTCCAGGCTGATTATCTTAAAGCCGTTTATGAATTAGTTGCCCGAGAATTCGGTAATGAGGTGGCGACCGTTCTTTGGTATACCTTTTCGGACTTCGGCGGACCGGGTTTTGGCTTAGTAGATATTTTTGGTAATCCCAAATTGGCATTTTTCTATTTTCAACTTTATGCGGCCTTGCTTGAAGGAATTATTCCTGATTTTGAATTTATTCCCTTTCCCATCCCTACCCCATCACCTTATGTCGTTGTCGCCCCGCCACCCACCTGTAACCCCTCCGACGGCGGCGATTATGATTCCCGACCGGTTCCTTGCGATTCTTGTGACGATACCCACAATTACTGTCCTTCATGCGCCACGAGTTTTACAGTTCACGATACCGTTACTTATGAACGGGGTGACGGCACTGAAGAACCGCCTCATTGTGTCAGTAGAAAATGGGGGGGAATCGTCACTATCGATCCTTCAGATACCACTATCCCTTTTGTTGGTTATAAAGGCGAGGGCGTTGATGATAAATCCGATTACGAACAAAAATATTTGGCTGACTACTTCGAAGGAACCAATGAATACTACCAGAACTATGGGCAATACTGGCTAGATTGGGTTAACCACGCTGGTGTTCTTCGCAAATTAACCCCTATGGCCTACCAAGACGAGCTGAAGAAAAACATGGTCAAGAGAGCAAAAGAAACTATAGAAAAAAATATCCACGAAGGTGGCGTTCACGATTACAACCTTAATTATATTGGCCGCCTTTGTTGGGACGCGCCTTTTTGGGCGGAAGCCCTTATCACAATAGCAGGAAAACTAACAGGTAGTAATATTGTCGTTAAAAAGGCTGAAGAATTTTCTAACTACTGTCTCTTTAGTGATAAAACTTTAAATCCCTTGGATGATGCTTTGATTGCTGGAGTTAAGACTATTCTTGATAGTTCCCCTATTAAAATTTCTCATTGGGACGAAACTGGAGCTACCAGCACTTTAACGAGTCTGGCTGATCATCTTCCTCCAGACCCTGAAGAGGAAAATTACGAAATAAAATATCAAGAATGGAAAGAAGCAGAAAACGGTAAATGGTCCAATCTCTGGGTGGTCGCTCCCTTGATCAGTCGTGATGATACCATTGGCTGGATTATGCCCTATTACGGCTATAAATCTGATGATATTCCCAAAAATATTGAACCGCAGGTAGAAGATGTTCCTCATGTTGCTCGCCTGAATGAAGCCACTCAGGAACTAAATAACATGCTTTTAACGCAATGGGATAGCAGTTTAATGTATGCCCAAAATCAAACAAGCCTTATTATCGCTTCACCAGGAGAGAAAAAACTTCTAGCTCAAGCTAGTGGCTGTGATCCTGACGGCGACCAATGTTCAAGTATTAATATTAGGTCTATCACTTGTTCAGGAGGAGGCTGTACAATCATTATTGATGCCTCTGGTGATGGTCATGTCTGGGTGGAAATCAACGGCCAATTCATGGGAATAAACAATCTCGGTCCGGGTCTAGAATACCACATAGGTTCTCCTGGACCTGGCGGAACAGCTTGCATTAATGTCAGTGCCATCAACTATAATATTGGAACTTCCACTGGACACGTTGGAGTTAGTGAAGGTTGTTGTATGACTCTTGATGAGAACGGAACAGGTTCTTGCAAAGGCGAACCTTATGAACCGCCAGCAACTTGTGGTGTTTCTGGTCCTCTTGTTCAAGTATCTAACTGTGAATTGCCAGCGATTACAGACCCTAATGATAATGACAAGCTTTGTTGTGATGAAGAATGCAAAATCAATATTCCTCTGGTAGCTGTTGATGCTTGGGAAAATCCTGAATACGAAAAGTGCCGTCAAGAAGGTCTCGATTGTAAACCAATTCCTGGTTGCGTACTCGACCCTAAATCAAAAGATCCTAACGAGTGCGAGAAATGTAAAGATCCCTGCAAGGAGATTATTGAGAGATCGGTTAAAAGGGATTTTGGCACCCGTCTCCTTCATCCTTACCTAACCCAGATCTGGGAACAAACCGGTAAATTAGACACCAATGGTCTCTTTAATATTTTCCGCCCAGCCACCTGGCCGGAATTCCGAGAAATGGATGCGGCCAGTGAAATTCAGTTCTATTACAAAGACAGCCAAAGCCCAGAAGATATTACTCCCTCAGAAGGCAGATTCTATTACAACTACCTTGGTGGTGTTCAATTAGCCAAAGAATGGGTAACTAAATCACTTGTACCCAAAGACGAAGGTAAAAACCTTTTGCAATGGCTATGGGGAACAATTGTTCAATAAAAGTAAGTTGAAATAATTTTTAGGGAATGTTATCGTTGAATTGAATCATGTTAACCAAATTATTTACCAAGAAAAAAATTACTCTAACTCTCCTTTTCTTCTTTCTATTCTCCTTTATCTTATCTGGCCCGATTCAAGCATTTTCCACACCTGAAAGTACTTACCAATTTCAATTTGAAAGCGCTATCAATTCAGAAGAAATGAACCTCCAAAGTTTTGTTTACGAAACAATCAAAGCAATCTTTGGCTCGATCGTTCATTTTATTTTCGGTGTTGTCTTGAACCAGGGAGAACAAAACCAAAACCAAACAGGAATGATTAGAACTATCGGCAGTTTTATCGCCTATATTTACGCTACCCCGCCTGCTTCTGGGATTCAATATTTAGCAAGCATCGGTGAAAAACTGAGAGTTGTCAAACCAACCTACGCCCAAGAAGATACTGGATTCGAACGAATGGCTGACTATCTCCCTCTCTGGAAAACCTTTCGAAATATTACCTATGTTTTCTTTGTTCTCATCCTTGTCTTTATGGGGTTTGCTATTATGTTCCGGGTTAAAATCAATCCTCAAACTGTAATCACCATTCAATCAGCTCTTCCAAAAGTAGTCATTGGCCTTATTTTAATAACCTTCTCTTACGCAATCGTTGGCCTCATGATTGATTTTATGTGGGTCTTTACAAATCTGATTATTTTTACTTTCAAACACATCCCTGATACAGACCCGAATTTTCCTCAATGGCTCTCTCGACTAATTACTGCTCAAGCTGTTACTGATGCTAGTCATTTGGCTGCTGGTATCTTCATAATCTTACTCGGGCCTGCCTTTGCTACTTTTCTAACCTTTACCATTATCACTTCTACCCCTACCATAATTACTAGCATTATCTTATGGCCTATATCTCCTATGATAATAGGCTTAAACGTAACAATTCTTTTTCTTTTGGCTATCATTTTTCTTATTATCTACATCCGTATCTTATGGGCACTCTTAAAGGCCTATGTTATGGTTGTCCTTCATTTAATTTTTGCTCCCTTCGAAATATTAGTTGGTATTCTGCCAGGAAGTAACGCTATTTCCAGCTGGTTTAGAAATCTCATTGCCAACTTAGTTGTTCTGCCAGCCACGATAGCAATGATTTTTCTCTCTGGTTATTTGGCTATTGCTCCGCTTTTTAGAAAATCTAATTTAGGAAGCTTAGTTGTAAGCAGTATCGAAGGTAATACCAGTTCTACTTTTTTAGAGGATCTTGTTGCAGCATTTCGGAATTTGGGTTCAGCTAATGTTATATCGACCATCATTATGCTCTTTATTAGTATTGGCATTCTTGCCCTCACCCCAAAAGTCACAGATATAATTAAAGCTTTTCTTGCCGGTAAGCCGTTTGAATATGGAGCAGCTATTGGCGAAGCAGTTGGTCCAATAAGGGGAGTAGCAGGTATGGCGATGATGGGTGCTGGTCCAAAAATAGCAGAAAGAATCACATGGGGAAAGGAGGGAAGGGGAAGCGGCGAGAAACCAAAAAGCTTAGAAACGGGCATTTCGAGCGTTATTGAAGTACTTAGTAAAAAAGTCTCAGGTTAAAAAGCGTTGTAGATCAAATGGAAAATAGCATCAAGAGAGTAGTAAGACCAATTACTGAAACCGGGAAAATTGTTCTTAAAATAACCAAAAAAGATGTCTTAGAAAAAGTAGCTCCTCAAAAACCCAACGACGCTCCCTCTTTGAAAAGGCAATTTCTTGAAAATTTCTTTAGAAAAGTTTAAAGACCCAAAATATCGGCTTTTTTTACTTTAGATATCTGGCAAACAGCTATAAGAAGTTCTGCTTCCCCTGGAGTTAAAACTTCTTGCTCTACTCCCTCACCGATAAAATCGGCAACCGAATTTTCCCTATAGATACGCCCTCCCTCAGCCGTCTCTCTTTCTTCATTCCATCTTCGAGAATGGGGAATTTTTCTCTTCCTATAGATTCCGGTGGGGGAATGAATTTCCCTTTGGGGAAGATTTCGATTCGGATGATGTTCATAAATTGCCCCAAGGTAAAAAGTAAACCAAGGACTCCATAGACTTTTCCCAAACGCAGACAATCCTTTTATAGACTTAACTTTTTCTAACCAATATTGAGCCCAATTCTCTCTCTTCTCCCAACCACCATCACCATCTATTGGTGTCCCGTCTTCTTTTTTGAGAGCGATTTCCCCACTTTCCCAGTCTTTAAATGAATATTGCATCGATTTATTTAATTTTTTTAATTCTTCTGCTTGACTAAGTAATCCCTCTCTTCCAGTTAATTCAATATTAGGATTGGTAAGTAATCCAAAAATATTCACACCGTGAGTGACAGCCAAAGTAAAATTACTAATATAAGTCTCTTGACCCAATTGGTCCCAAGGAATCTCATGAAACCAACGATTATCGCCTCTTAAAAGCTCAATTATTTTCATCTTTTTATCTCCAATTTTAACTTCTGCTTCTCTTACCCAACTGTGGCATAGACCTCTTTCTTTTCCCTCTCTTTCAATAGGAAATTTATACCTGCCTAAAGTTATATTAGGGCCACGGACTCGCCTCTTCCTCGCTTCTGACAACCTTCTTCTTTCTATCCAAGGAATACGAGTAAAACCATCACTCACCCAAGCGCCTGGAACATGAGTTGTATTCATCTCCCCTGATTCACCGGTATATCTTAAAAATCTCATAGCCGACTCACCAGCATATTCACTACCAGCGAGCATTGCCACTAACCACTGAGTATATCTTGATTCACTTACATTAATATTTTGACAAAATATATTTCTATCGAAAAGTTCAGCCAGAGAAAGACCACCTGTATCTTTAGCTTTAACAGCATCATCAATCTGCTTCTTCAAATCTTGATATTTCCTTTCCTTACTAGCCTCATCAGGCATCTCTTTAAAAATTTCTTGTAAAGTTTTATAAGGAATTTTTCCGTCACTACCGAATCCTAATCTCTCTAAAACTTCTTTACCCGCTTTACTTAGTTTAGAATTATTTCGATAATCAAACGCATCTATCTCGTCATCAACCGCTTTCCCCCATTTCTTTTTATCCTTGCTAAAGTCACCTTTTAGCCACCTTGTTCTTAGTCTATCTTCTATTCCCCCTGGTTTATCCATCTCATTAGCTATCTCCTCAGCCCAAACACCAAAATATTTAGCGTAAATGTGAAGGGCTCTACTAACCTGGATAGACATACTTTCTCCCTCAGGAATAATTTCTTTTCCTTCTTCTTTTAGATACTCGGGTGTCTTGGCTGGAGCAAGACTAGATAAGGCATTTAGTTTTTCGGGATCTAAGGCTACTCCCGTGGCCGAAATAAGGTCAGTTAATTCTCCTAACGCTTTTAAATTACTAGACCTTTGAGACCACTGGGTTGCTAAACCGTCTTCTTTTTGAATCACCCAAATCTCTTTTTCTAATTCTTTTTGTAATTTTTCCCATTCTTTAGCTGAAATACCTTCCCAATCTTTTTTAGGAATACTCTCAAGAACTCTTTTAACTTCAGGTCTCTCTCCCCATAGAAAAGGAGAATAAGGGGATTCACCTCGATCTCTTAAAACTGTTAATTCTTCTCTTGCCAAATCAGCCCAGCCTTCTTTTGTTTTGGGCCTTTCTGATTCGGGGATTAAAAGTCTTTCAGACGAAGCCTGTCCACTAGCCGCAGTTCTTTCTGCTCCCACAGCCGTTCTCTCTATTGCCTTAAGAATTTTATTAAGTGGTCTTTTTAGCCCCTCGATACCCTCTAAACCTTCCATTCTCTTTTCTAAAGCCTCTTTTTGGGCTTCACTCACTTGAAGTTTGGTTTGTAAACCAGAAATTTGGTCTGATAATTCCGTTCTCACACTAGCGACCGCCGCTTCTACCTGGGCTTTAACTAATTCACTAATATCAACCTTGCCTTCATCCTCAGGCACATCCTGACCACCGCTAATTGGTCTTTCTTCAACCATTCTCCTAATTTCCTCGTCTCTTCCTTCTGGTAAACTACCTCCAGTCATCTCCTCCAGACCTTTAGGTTTTGGAATATATGTTTCCTCTCCAGCCATGCTGATTGGATTATATCATAGAACTCTTTTCAACGACAATTGCCCTATTTTCCTTGTAATTTGACCTAGTTTGAAACGGTTGAATCGAGTTTAAAATCACTTTAGAATAGAGAGGTAGTCATGGAACAACATCCAGTACCACAACACATTTCTTCTTACCAATTCCGTCTGGTTGGTGATATGACCGTTCGACAATTTGGCTTTTTGGCTGGTGGTTGTATTATTGGCTTGATTCTCTATGCCACTCCCCTCGTGCCAATCATTAAATGGCCTTTGGTGGCTCTGGCTGTTTTTCTTGGTTTTGCCATGGCTTTTATGCCGATTCAGGAAAGGCCGCTTGATAAGTGGATTGTTGCCTTTATCAAAGCTATTTTCTCACCAACTCAATTCGTCTGGGAAAGACAAGCTAAGGAGCCTGATATCTTCAAAACTGGTTACAAAAAGGTTGTTTTTCAAAAAAAGGCCGCCCCACCACCAAATAAAAAACAATTAAGAGAATACCTCTCAACTCTCCCAACCGAATCTCAAAGTCAACTTGACCAACAAGAAGAAAACTTTATTAAAAAATCTCTTAATATGTTCCAATTAACCAAAATGCCGGCGAATATGGCTCAACCAACAGAAAAGATTCCGCCCATTCGGCAACCTTTCCAACCAATAACCAAGCCTGAAACAACTTTTAAACCAAAAATTAGCTATCCTCAAAAAACAAGTACTCCCAAAAGAAAACCTTTTGTCTTACCCAAACAACCAGCTCAACCTAGAAAACCCACGGTGGAAGCTAAATTCAGTCCTGAACTACCTTTTCCTCAAGCTCCTACTCAACCTAATACTCTTGTGGGAATGGTTCTTGACCTTGAGGGCAAAATTATTGAAAATGCGATTATAGAAATCAGAAATACTCAGGGAATTCCAGTCAGGGCTCTGAAAACTAATAAATTAGGCCAATTTCGAAGCGTCACTCCCCTAGATAACGGTCAATACGAAATTGAAGCTGAAAAAGAAGGTTATCAATTTGATATTATTAAAACCAATCTTACTGGCGCGATCGTCGAACCCTTAGAGATTCGCACCAAAGGAAAAATCCATGAACCTGCCCAAAACACTTGATCCAACCAAAATACCGATTAGAGCTTCAACTCAAGAACATCTTGATATTGAGGATATCCAAGACGGGATTGTTATTCTCAAAGACGGTAGCTGTTGTTTGGCGATTGCTACCACGGCGATTAACTTTGGTCTCCTTTCAGAAAGAGAACAGGAAGCCACCATCTACGCTTATGCCGGCCTTCTAAACTCACTCACTTTTTCTATTCAAATCGTTCTTTGCTCCCAAAGAAAAGATATTTCCGGCTATCTTAAATTAATCAAAAGAGCCGAAGAAAAAGAAACCAAAGACGAGATTAAAATTCAGATTCAAAAATATCGCCAGTTTATCGAAGAAACGGTTGCCAGAAACAATGTTCTTGATAAAAAGTTTTATCTCGTCATTCCCATGAGTGCCTTAGAACTAGGCGTCAAACAGATCCTCACTTCTACCTTTTCTAGAAAGAAACTCCCTTTTGATAAGAGCTACATTCTCCAAAAAGCCAAGACCAACCTCTATCCTAAAAGGGATCATATTTTAAGACAACTCGCTCGTTTAGGTCTCAAAGGCAAACAGCTTAACACTCAGGAACTTATTCAGCTCTACTTCAATATTTACAATCCTGAAGTTAAAGGTCAGCAAATGACTGGTTCTAAGCAATACCAGACACCAATCATGGAAGCAGCTATGGAAACAACCCAAGAAAGAAGCTCAATAACAAAAACAATGCCGGAAACAACAGAAAGCCAAGCCGAACCACCTAGAAGAACAACCTCACTTCAAGGAGAAATTAAGATTGAGACAACACCAATCGACTCAACCGCCCAATCATCAACAACCGAGGAGATAATCCCAAATCAAGATTCAATTAGAAATCAAATTAATGGTTTAGTTAAACAAGCTGTTAATAAAGATGAAAATACCGGGTCTTAACAAAATCGCCGATATTAGTAAAAAGGGGTCTTCAAAGATTGGCCTGCCTTTGGCCCAGGGTAAACCAGAAGAAAAAGGAAAAATGCCTGAATCACCTCAAGTGGTGACCAAACTACCCGTCGACCCAATTACCCAACTCGCTGAAGGCATGGTTTCTGTTCAGGACGTGATTGCTCCTGGTGCGCTTGAGGTTGACTTTGATCATTTGAAAATAGGCAATAAATATTTCAGAACTTTATTTGTGGCCGGCTATCCCCGTTTTGTGGCCGCTAATTGGCTAGCGCCCTTGATTAATTTTGATCACTCCCTGGACGTGGCGATGTACGTTTATCCGGTTGAAGGTAAATCAATCCTTGATGAATTGCGGCGTAAGATTGCCGAAATGGAAGCGGAAATTCAAACCGATATGCAGCGTGGTAAGATTGTTGATCCGGCAACCCAAGCCAAACTTGAAGATGCCCGGACTCTCCAAGAGCAGCTGGTTAAAGGTGCCGAACGTTTCTTCCAATTCGGTCTTTACATCACCATTCCGGCCGATTCACTCGAAGAACTAAATCAAGCCTCCAAAGAAATTGAATCAGCTCTTGGTTCTTTATTAATTATTTCTAAACACGCCACTCTTCAAATGGAAGATGGTTTTCGAGCTACCATCCCAACTTGTGTCGACCGACTGATGATCACCCGAAATATGGATACCACTTCCTTGGCCACCACCTTTCCCTTTACTTCCTCGGAATTAACGGCCAATGAAGGGATCATGTATGGAATTAACGAACATAATGATTCTTTGGTTGTTTTCGACCGCTTTACACTGGAAAACGCCAATTCAGTCATCTTTGCCAAGTCAGGAGCCGGGAAATCTTACATGGTCAAACTTGAAGCCTTACGTTCTCTTTTGTTTGGTACGGAGATTATCGCCATTGACCCCGAATCTGAATATAAAGTTTTAGCCGAAGCAGTTGGCGGTGAATACATTACCTTTGGTTTTAATTCACCCTCGAAAATCAACCCTTTTGATCTCTCAGCGATTTATGAAGAAGGCGAGAACGAATTAGGCCTAAAAATTCTTTCTCTGCACTCTCTATTTAAAGTCATTATGGGCAACCTTTCAGCCACTGAAGAAGCGGTTCTTGATCGAGCTTTAATCCTAACTTACAAAATGAAAGGGATTACCCCAGACCCAGCCACCCAGAAAAAAGAACCGCCTTTAATGGAAGATTTATATAAGGCTTTAAGAGGTATGGAAGAGCCTGAAGCTTCCTCCTTGGCCGACCGGATTGAAAAATTTGTCAAAGGGTCCTTCTCTGGTATCTTTGATCAACGCTCAAACGTGGACATTAAAAATAAATTCACTGTTTTTTCGATTAGGGATCTAGAAGACGCTTTAAGACCAATTGCCATGTTTATTATTCTGGACTACATTTGGACCAAGGTCAAAAAAGAAATGAAAAAAAGAATTTTGATAGTTGATGAGGCTTGGTATCTAATGCAGTATCCAGATTCGGCCAACTTCCTTTACTCAATTGCCAAAAGAGCCAGAAAATATTATCTGGGCTTAACTACCATTACCCAAGACGTTGAGGATTTCCTGGTTTCCGAACACGGTAAAGCCATTATCCAAAACTCTTCAATTCAAACTTTAATGAAAATGTCACCGGCTGCTATTGATAAGGTTGCTGAAATCTTTTATCTCTCTGAGGGTGAAAAACACCTTCTCTTAAGCGCTGATGTCGGCGAAGGTATTTTCTTTGCCGGTCCTAATCATGTTGCCATCAGAGTGGTTGCCTCAAAAGAAGAACACCAATTAATCACCTCTAAACCCGAGGAGCTACTTAAAATAGAGGAAGCTAAGGAAACCGAAAGTCAAGAAAGCAAAACCACCGACCGAGAAGAAAAAACCGAGATAACGCCGTTGTAATCTGCTATTATTTAATTGATGAATAAAGAAGAGCTTCAAGAGTATTACCAACATATTCAACGTTTGGCTTTTTTTCTTCAATTGGGAACCTGGCCGGCTGAACTTGGAGATGAAGGCGAAGCCAAAAACGAAGTTGTCTTCGCCGCTCAAAGTCTTGATATTAGCCCCAAAGACAAAGACTTCCTTATCAAACTAATTGATAAAATTGCTGATCTTCTAGCTGACCGTGATAAAGTTCTAGACACCAGCCTTCTTGATCCCATTAAAGTCCGAGAATTAAGAGAAGATTACGAGCGATATCTAGAGAAACGTCAAATTCTAGAGTCGGAAAAAGCCCCACCTGAATATCGAGAAAGATTTAAACTTCTTCAGCAGAGAATTGCCCAGGAAATTGGCGAACAATCTGAAAAAATCACAGAAAAATTTAGAGATAATCCTCTCCTTCAAGAGGCAGTCACTGAAGAAATCACCAAAAACATTACTGACAAACTCGAACCTGTCGCTCTTAAGGTTGCTTTGACCGAAGAAGAATATCACCAAATCCTTGTCCAAACCAAAAAAGAAATTAGCCAAAATTTAAGAAGGATTGGAGAGAAAGAACCAAAAGTTGTTGCCGAAAATTTTGTTGAAGAAGCTTCTAAAGATACTCTAGAACAAGCAAGAGAAGTTGCTATAACCCCTCGAGAAAGAATCGCGAAAGCGACTGCCGTTGCTGATAAAACAATCAAACCAGAAGATCTGAAACTACCTGAAGATATTATTAGACAATTAAATCTCGAAACCGATGGTGTCGCCTCCTTAACTCTCTATTCTTTACTCCAACCCCAAGCGGGCGTTTCTTATGTCAGGAGAATTCCCTATGCCGTACCAGTCGGCATAATGAGAATCGCGGCAGGAACACCTGAAATGACCCCCGAATGGCGGGAAATGATTGAAAAAGGAGTTTTTTCTGAAGATATTGAAACCACCATTAGTAAGCTAAAAGAATTAGGTTTAAAAGACAGTGACCCTATTATCAGATATTTAAACGATAAAGGCCTTAAATTCCGCGCCCAACAAAAAATCAAAATCGTTCGTCCGGATAGAACCTTTTACTATCAAGATAAACCGGCCGCCTCTATTCTCAAACAGTGGTATAGCTTTCCCAAACGAACCGGCTTTCATCTTGCCCAAGATGAAGCCTCAGGTATTTTTTACCAAACCTCACCTGCTCCTGATTGGTCAGAAAAAAGCGGTTACTCTTGGGGACTCCATCAGGTTCTAAATAAGATCGGTCTAGGGAGCAGAATTTATGAAACCATAACCGTTGGTCCAGGTAAAAACATAATTCGATTCACTTTACCGAACCGAATTATTAAATTCATTTCTTTTGGTCGTTTTGAATCCTTTAAACAATTAGGTGTCACTCTTTACCAAAAGTCGTTGGGAAGATTTTTCACCCCGATTGCCAAAAAAATCTTAAGCAGTAAATTAGTAACTAAGGCCGCTACTTGGATTGCCACCAAGTTAGGTGTTCAATTTGGTGCTGCTGCCGCTGGAACCGCCTTAGCGCCTGGAGTAGGGACAGTCATTGGTCTCGCGGTTGGTAAAGCCATCGACTTTATCAAAGCTCGTCTTCAAGGTATCTGGGATGGAATCAAATCCGTCCTTAGAGATCCAGAAAAATCTTTAGCCCTTGCTTTTGGTGGCATCGGCATCGCCGCTCTCTTTTCCTTTTCTGGACCTTTAGTTGCTATTGGCGTCGGAGTAGCTACGGTCGGGATTATTGGTTTAATTGGTTGGGGAGTTGCCAGCGCTGGTTCGATTGTCGGTGGCTTGGGTGGTGGCGTAATTGCTTTCTTCACCTCCTTAACAGTTGCCCCCATTTCTAGTAGCGCCATTATTTTGCTAGTGGTGGGCACAATTGGTACCTCCATGGTTTTAACCTTTTTTATTGTTATGACGACCGCCGGTGCTTTTATCCTTCCCATCGGCCCAACAGAAATAAGTCAAGCCTATCCACCACCAAAAGAACCACCGGTTATCAAACCTCCAGCTGGTCTAGGTTTTCAGTGGCCAATTAGAAATGCTGCTTATTGTTCATCAAATTTTGGTTACCGCAGCAACCCTGTTGCCGCCATTCCTTGCTGTCAATATCACACTGGTATTGATATTGTGACACCTCAGCCCAAAACCAGTTCCTGTGGAATTGCTGTTTATCCGACCGCCAAAGGCACTATCCAGGCCGCTGGTCGAGCCGATGGTTATGGTAATTATGTGGTTATTAAACACAACGGTCTCTATAGTCTTTACGCCCACTTAGAGTCCTGGGAAGTTAGTCCTGGTCAAACAATTGAGCGAGACGAAATTATCGGCTACATTGGCTCTACGGGCACCAGATCAACTGGTTGTCACCTCCACCTTGGCTTTAGTAGCTGCGGTGAATTAAACTGCTTTATTGATGGCGGTAAAACGCCTGATCCTTGTGATTATTTAATTTGTAGTGACAGCTGCGAATATCACAGCGTCGACGAAGCCTGTCAAGGTTTACCTCTATGTCAATAAAAAAAGAAAACATTCTTAATTTTTTTAAACGTTATTGGCTTTTCATTTTACTAGCCACTATCGTGGTCAGCCTTTTGGCCATCCGGTTTATCTATCGACCAACCTCTCCTTCTTCTCAGCCCCTACCAACACCTCAATTTGGTTCTCTATCTCAACCCCAATCAGAGTTAAGTCAACCACTGGGTAAAGAACCAATTTACGATGTTTTACTCTCAGAAAATGATTTTGCCAGTTTCCCTAAATCCCTAGCGGTTTATCAAATCAAAAAATTCGCCCAGGAAGAAATTCTCTCTCGTCTTTCGAAAATGATTGTTGACCTTGGTTTTCTAGGAACACCCGAAGAACAACAAAGAAAAGAAGGAAACTTTCTTATCTGGCGAGAGGAAGAAAATTACCTTAAAGTCAATCTTTCTTCTGGTCAATTTTCTTTTATCGGCAAAAGTCCTTTAGTCCAAAATCAAACCACTAGTTCTACCAAAATTGGTGATCTAGTAGCCGAAAAAATTAAAACCTGGGGCCTAACTGCCAGTAAGCCAGAGGTGGAAGTAATGACCGGCTTTGTTCCTGTAGGAATGGAATTAAACCCAGTTATCAATCTTGATCAAGCCACTATTTTTAATATCACTTTTAAATCCAGTCTTAATGGCTATCCTCTAGTTGGCATTGGTCAAGTTCGAAATTTACTTGAAGCTAAAGTTGATAACCAAGGCAATCTCCTTAATCTCTTTTTCTCGCTTCACCAAACAGACCAGGAAGTCATCAGTCAATATCCTCTTAAATCTTATGAAGAAGTTATCAACGAAATTAAAGAGGGTCAAGCTCAAATCATTGAATTAATGACTGAAAGCGGAGACTATAAAATCATCCCTTTTCCAGAAGAAATCCGAGAAGTCAAAATCTCCTCGGTTTCAATTGCCTATTACGAAACCACTGAAGTTCAAGAATATCACCAGCCAGTTTTTCTTTTAAAAGGTGACGTCACTCTAAGAGATAGTAATCGCTATCAAGCTGTTCTTACTCTCCCAGCTATTTCTTCAGAGTATTTGAAGCCTACTCAAGAACATTTTTAATCCTAATTTATTCTTGGACTCTAACCGGCATAATAATGTGGAGATAAGACTTCTCACCTACCAGGGTGAAAACACCTGGATTCAGAGAACCAGCCATTTCTAAGTTTATCTGTTCACTATTAGCCACTCCTAATAAATCCAAAAGATAACGAGAATTAAAGGCAATCTTACCACCAGGACCACTGACTTTAGCTTCAAGACGAACTCTGTTTCGGCCTACCTGAGCCGTATTGGCGGTAATTTCTAAACCTTTTTTGTCAATGTTAAGGCGAATAATATTAGCTGCTTCCCTGGCAAAGATGGCAGCCACTCGAATGGCTCTGGTCAATTCAGTGGTGTCAAGAATAATATTTGTCTTGCCTTTATCAGGAATAATCCGTTTGTAATCAGGATACTTACCTTCAATTAAACGAGAGATTATCTCAATATCAGTTGTGGAAAAAATGGCTTGATTTGATTTCTCTGTGATGGTCAAACCAATATCTTTTCCTTGACCAGAATCGCCAATCGTTCGGGCTAACTCAATCAAAGTTCGCGAAGGAATAATCAAACCTTTCTTCAATTCTTTAGATTGAGCAATTCCTTTAGTACTCGGTATCTTTTTCAAACTTAAACGATAACCATCCGTAGCCACTAAGCTTAAATTTTTACCCTCAATCGCCAACAAAACGCCAGTCAAAACAGGCCGGCCTTCATCCTGGGCAGCCGCAAAAGCAACCTGATTGATCGATTCAATTAATTCAGTAGAAACAAAACTTAAATCAGTCTTACCCTTGATTGAAGGAATTTTGGGAAATTCAGTGGCGGCTAAACCATTAAATTCAGCTTGATAAGAACCACAATTAACTAACAAATTATTCTCTTTAGCTTCTAATTCAACCTTTTCCGCTGGTAAAGAAGTAATAAATTCAGTAAAAACCTTAGCCGGAACCGAGAGAGTCCCTTCTTTCTCAACCTTAGCTCCTAGCCAATAATTAACACCTGTTTCTAAATTGGTAGCCGAAAGTTTTAACCGACCCCGGTCAGTTACTAGAAGGATATTATTTAGAACCGGTAACTGCGCCCGGCTAGCAACCGAACGACTGGCTGTTGTTAAACCTTTAGCAAGATTTTCTTGAAGAGTTGAAAGTTTCATTTAAAGCTTCTCCCCAATTTTACTTTTAATTTTTTAAGATCTCAAGGACCTAATCTTATTATTAATAATTGTTGTTGTTGTTGGTTTGTTGACAAGTGAATATTTGTTTGCCAATTAACCTACTTTTCGGTTTTTCTTTTTGTTCAAATCTTGGTTAATATTTTTCACTCTTTGGTGGATAAGTTAATAACTAGAAATTTTTATCCATAAAGTTTTTGTTTTATCCCCACAATATCCACTCGTAAATCTTCAGATTCAGGTAAAAGTTTAGTAATTTTTTCAACCCCATACATCACCGTAGTGTGGTCGCGATTATTAAGAAATTGACCAATATCCATCAAAGGCATTTTTAATTCCGTCCGTAGAAGATACATTAAGACTTGACGACATAAGGCTAATTTTTTTGGCCTTCTTGGTCCTAGGAGGTCGCGATTTTTAAAATTGTAAAAACCGGCGACGGCGCTCAGAACCTCTTTTGGTTTAACAATTCTTTTAGGTATTGATTCAGTGTTAGTTGTGCCTAAGATAGCTGAAGCCAATTCGGGAGTAATCGGTTCGTTTTTTGTTTTTGTTTCGGTAATTAAACGAATAAGAAAACCTTCCAAACGACGAGTAGAAGTGATATTGCCGGCAATTAACTGAGCAACGTCCATCGGCAATTTAACTC
This sequence comes from Patescibacteria group bacterium, assembly GCA_035529375.1. Taxonomy (NCBI): domain Bacteria; species Patescibacteria group bacterium. The sequence goes on along the minus strand of DATKWU010000009.1, from coordinate 305,641 downwards.
TTCGCTGTTGGGCTTTGATAAGGACAATAGCTGTTCTTAATTCAAAATCAGGATCTTGGATATCAATAATTAAGCCGCCTTCAAAACGGGAGCGAAGACGGTTTTCAAGATTGCTAATTTCATCAGGTCGTCGATCAGAAATCATCACAATTTGGCCTCCGGCCCGCCAAATAGCGTTGAAAGTATGAAAGAACTCTTCCTGAACAGTTGTTTTTCCAGCAATAAATTGAATATCATCAATTAAAAGGATCTTGGCCGATCGATATTTATCTTTAAATTGTTTGGTCGTTTTCTTCCGAATAGCGTCTACAATTTCAGTGGTGAATTCCTCACCCATACAGTAGATAATATTTGTCCTTGGGCGGCGTTCAAGGACAGCCGTTCCAATAGCTTGCATCAGATGAGTCTTCCCAACGCCAACCCCACCATAAAGGAAAAGTGGGTTGTAGGCCTTACCAGGTGAGTCAGCGACTGCTCTGGCAGCTGCATGAGCCATTTGGTTAGTGGTATTAACAGCAAAAGTTTCAAAATTAAAATCTGGCCGGAGACCGGCCCGAATGATCGCTTCCTGGGTGACCGATTTTTCTGGTTTTGTTTTTTCAAAGAGAGGCCCTTCTTTAGTTGCCCTTACAGTTTCACCTTTAGTTTTCTTGGACTGTTTAATAATAAAGGTCAAATCATTTTTTTTCTTTGTTGTTTTATCCAAAGCTTCTTTGATTAAACCATAATAGCGATTTTCAATGGTGTCTCTAATAAAGGAAGAAGGTGAAGCAATTTCGATAATCTGATGTTCTTTATTAACTTCTTTTACCTTATTGATGAATGTTTGGGGAAACCAAGTGGCGAAATTAGCTGAAGAGAGAGTGAGTTTTAAATTTTCTAAAACGGTTTGCCAGAGTTTATCTTTTTCCATGTTTAAAGATTAATTACCGTGGAGCAGGGGTGATTTCCAGTTTAAACAACTTATCCACAGAATGTCAAGAAGGAAAATACTCTTGTTTCTTTATTTATTTCCTAGTATCCTAAGACTATGCCAAAACGAACCTATCAACCCAAAAGTAAAAAAAGAAAGAAAAGTCACGGTTTTCGAGCAAGAATGAAGACAGGAAATAGTAGGAAGGTTATTAAAAGACGCCGCCTTAAAGGACGAAAGAAACTTAATGTTTAAATGTTACCTAAAAAATACCGTCTTCCCCTAAGAACGGAATTAAAGCGAGTTAAAAAAGAAGGCAGACTTATTCAAGGAAAATTATTTAGTCTCCAGGTAAGTAAATCTAGTAAAAGCCAACCAACACGTTTTGGTTTCATCATTTCCTCTAAAATTCATAAAAAAGCCGTTAAGAGAAATCGAGTGAAGAGATTATTAAGTGAAACGATTATGACTTTAAAAATTAAACCTAGTTTTGATGTTGTTTTTTTAGCTAAAAAAAAGATTATTAATGTTGATGATCAAGAGATTAGAGCGGAAATTAAGAAACTTTTTCTCAAGGTGGGGGTGATTGAATAAGTGAAGAAAGTCTTTTTGGCTCTAATTAAAGCCTACAAAAAATCCTGGTTTTTTCGCTCATCGCTTCTTAAGTTTTTTTTCTTGTCGGATGCTGCCTGTCGTTTTCAGCCAACTTGTGCTGAATACACCTATCAAGCAGTCGAACGCTATGGTATAATCCGAGGCAGCCTTTTAGGCTTAAGAAGAATTATAAGGTGTCATCCCTGGAACAAAGGAGGCGATGATCCAGTTAGATAAATTATTTTGTTAAATTTAAAATGAGAGAACTCTGGCACTTGCTTTTATATCAACCCCTGGTTAACGCTTTGATTTTTCTTTACCAGTTACTTTTCCATAATTTTGGTCTGGCAATTATTGTTTTGACCGTTGGGATTCGCCTCCTTCTTTTACCTTTAACTCAATCTTCAATGAAAGCGACTAATAAAATGAAAGAACTCGCGCCTGAGCTGGAAAAGCTTAAAAAGAAATATGGTAAGGATAAACAAGCTTATACCAAAGCCCAAATGGATCTTTATAAAAAACACGGAGCCAATCCGGCTGCTGGCTGTTTTCCCCAAATTATTCAATTGATTGTTTTAATTGCTCTTTATCAAGCTTTTATCCAGGTTTTAAGGATTGATGGAGATGTTATTCAAAAACTTAACGAAATCCTTTATTCCCAATTACGGTTGCCAGTAGAAACAGTCATCAATACGAAATTTTTGTACTTAGATTTGGCGAAACCAGATGTTTTCCCAATCGCTGGTTTGCCTTTTCCCCTGCCAGGTTTCTTTTTATTAGCGGCTGCTTTGTCGCAGTTAATTTCTTCGAAAATGATGATGCCGGCTTTAGCCACTGCCCAAAAAGAAGCAGCCAAAACGCCAGGTAAAGCTGATGATATGGCGACTTCAATGCAAACTCAAATGACCTATCTTTTTCCTTTATTGACGATTCTTATTGGTTATTCTTTTCCTTCTGGTTTGGTTCTCTATTGGTCTGCCTTTTCGCTGATAATGATTATCCAACAATATTTCATTGGCGGTTGGGGCGGCGTTGAACCATGGCTCAAAAAACTAAAGATCAAAAAATAACAGAAATCAAAGAAATTGTTAAAAATCTCCTTAACCTTCTTGGGGTTGAAGCAGAAGTAGATGTTAGTTCAGATAAAGAACTCTACCAGATTCAACTAGAGACCAATGATCCTGGTATTCTTATTGGTTATCATGGTGAAACCTTAAGGGCAATTCAAAGGATAGTGGCCATGATTATTTATCGAAAAAGAGAAGAGTGGGTGAAGATAACAGTTAATGTTGGTGATTACCGTCAGAGAAGACAAGAGACTTTAGAGAAGATGGCTAAGATTGCGGCTCAAAAAGCGCGTTTTTCTAAAGAGGCTCAATCTTTACCACCAATGCCTGCTTCTGAAAGGAGAATAATCCATCTAGTTCTAGCGGATGAGGCTGATATCGAAACGGTTTCTGAAGGAGAAGGCCGGAATCGGTATGTGGTGGTTCGGCCTAAGCTATGAAATTACATCGCTATTTGTTTGGGCTTTTAGTTTTTTTATTGCCCATTCAGCTCGGTCGCCATTTCTGGCCGGAATGGACCCAAGTTTTAGGTCTACCGATTGATTATCTATCCCCAACTATTTATTTAACTGACTTGCTAGTTTTTGTTATTCTTCTTTTCTGGTTGATTGAGACGAGATCTCCGTTAAGATTAAAAAAAGCTGTCGATTGGTTGAAAAATAATTGGTGGTTTTTAGCAATTTTTCTTTTTCTTTTGGTCAATGCCCTTTTGGCTCCTAATAAAGAAGCGGCTATTTTCAAATTGGCTAAAGTAATTGAGTTTGTCTTTCTTGGATTCTATGTATTCAAAGAACAATATAAAATAAACGAGATTATTCTTCCTTTAAGCGGAGCAATAATTTATAGTGCTTTAATTACTTTAACCCAATTTATTAAACAGGGGACGGTTGGTGGTCTTTTTTGGTGGTTGGGAGAAAGGAACTTTAGTTTGATTACGCCCGGAATTGCCAAAACCATTATTGGTGGCCGTTTAATTCTTCGACCCTACGCTACTTTTCCCCATCCTAATGTTTTGGCAGGTTTTATTTTGGTTTCAATGATTTTAATTGGCTTAGGTATAAGAAGGCAAGGATTTAGAAAAGTGATTACCTGGTTTGCCTTAATTTTAGGTGGGGTCGCCATTATTTTTTCTTTTTCTCGCTCTGTTTGGCTAATAAGTATTTTAGTTGGCCTAGGATTAGTGATTAAGAATCAGTGGCAAAAAAGGAGAAAGTCAGTTTTAGTGATAATCACCATTATTAGTCTGCTCTTAATCAGTGGTTTTTACTACCAGATCGCTTTACCACTCTCTGGTAGGGAGACTGTTTGGCAGCGCTTTTCTCTAGCCCAAGTGGCAATTAAAATGATACGAGCTAATCCCCTTTCAGGTATTGGTTTTAATAATTTTATTCCCCAATTGCCTTTTTATTGGCAGCAATTTGGAACAACTTACTGGTTGCAGCCAGTCCATAATATTTATTTACTTATCTTAGCTGAAACTGGTTTCGTTGGGCTTTTGATTTTCTTCTGGCTTCTCGGTTTAACTTTTAGAAGGTTATTGACAACTAGCTCCTGGCAATTAATTTTGGCTCTCAGTGTTGTTTTGTCATTAGGTCTTTTTGATCATTATTGGTTTACTCTTCAACAATCTCAGCTTTTATTGGCAATAGTTTTTGGTTTATCATGGGAATAATGAATCTCTCTCAGAAAGTAGCTTTTAACACAGCTGTCCAGATTGGGACTAAAGCGATTACCGTTTTTTTTGGTTTATTGGTAACCATTCTTTTGACTGGTTATCTAGGACCTGAAGGTTTTGGTAACTACATGTATGTGGTTGCCTTAGCAATTATCTTTGGGGCTTTTGCCGATTGGGGAACAGCTACGATTGGTGCCCGTGAGGCAGTCAAAGAAAGAAAAGATCAGGGTCGAGTTTTAGCTAATATCTTTTTAGTAAGAATGTTTTTTTCCTTAGTGGCAGCTTTAATCATGGTCGGCGCTGCGGTTATTATTCCTCTTCAAACAAACCAACCATTAATTGTTCGCCAAGCAATTATGCTTGGTTCTTTGATTTTAATTCTCAATACAATCAAAGCCTCTTTGTTAGTTATTTTCCAAACTAAATTACAACTCCAAAAACAAACCGTAATTGATTTGGTAACCAGTATTCTCATTTTGTTAATCAGCTTTCTCTTGGTCCAGCAAGGCCAAGGATTAATCCCACTTATTGGGGCGATTGTTTTGGCTAATTTGATAGGAATAGTGATTGGTTTTTTCTTAGTTACCAGGACAATTAGATTTGATTGGCGATTCGATAGGGGATTTGTCAAGCAATTGTTAATTGAATCCTTCCCTATGGGGGCGATCCTTTTGATTTTTACTATTGATAATAAAATTGATACGGTTATGTTGGGTTCAATTAAGGGCAGTGGGGCAGTAGGGATTTATGCGGCTGCCTATCGGATTTATGATGTTTTAATTTTAGGAGCTGCTTATTTTATGATTGCTCTTCTTCCTGTTCTCTCTCGCTATTCTGATTTGAATAAATGGAAAGAAAAAGTAAAAAATATTTATCAGAAGTCTTTTGACATTTTATTATTAATGTCTTTGACGGCAATGATTAGTGTCTGGTTTTTTGCCCCTTTGGCTGTTAAATTGATCACCCAGAAACGTTTTTCGGAATTTGGCGATTCTGTCATTGTTTTAAGATTATTAGCCATAGCTCTTTTCTTGGCCTATCTTAATCATCTAACTGGCTATACCATTGTTGCCCTAGGAAAACAGCGTCGTTATTTTTTCATTGCCTTTGGAGCTTTAATTTTTAACGTAGTTAGTAATGCTTTGATTATACCTCAATTCTCTTACTATGGGGCAGCGGTCGTAACCATTTTTACTGAAGGACTTGTTTTGTTAATTACAACAATTTTTATTTTCCGCTTATTAGGAATTATTCCTTCACCTATTCAATTTCCAAAAACAGTGGTTGAATTTATTAAGAATCGTGGTAAGATTTTTTGAAATGAAAAAAGATTTTTTAGTTTTCGCTGATGGTGGATCCCGAGGCAATCCTGGCCCGGCGGCCATAGGTTTTGTTGTTAAAGACAAGATGGGGAAAACTGTCTATCAGCAAGGAAAATATATTGGTAGAACCACTAACAATGTCGCAGAATATCAAGCAGTAATTGAAGCTTTAAAATGGTTAGTGGACAAATCCAAATTTTCGGTTAGTGGCGTCCAATTTTTTCTTGACTCAAAATTAGTGGTCAATCAGCTTAATGGCCTTTTCAAAGTTAAAGAAGTTAAAATGAGAAACTTAGTTATTAAAGTTCGTCAATTGGAAAGAGAATTAGAGAAAGGTGTTTCTTATCAATTAATTCCAAGGAAAGAAAATTCATTGGCTGATACTTTAGTCAATCAAACTCTTAACAAAAGACTACTTTAATATATTAAACTACTCTTTCACGTGCTGGACAGTAATTTTTCTTATGGGCTTTTTCGTTGAACGAAATTTTTTTTTGGGTTATGATGATAGTGAAGAAAATTAATGACCCAAAAATCTTTTCACAATTCAGATAACATTCAAGACAGACCACTGATTTTAGTGGCAGGCGGTGCGGGTTTTATCGGCTCTTTTCTTAGCGAGTTGCTTGTCCAACAAAATTGTCGAGTTATCTGTCTTGACAATTTAATCACTGGCTCTAAAAAAAACATTGCTAATCTTCTTAATAACAAAAACTTCATTTTTGTAAAACAAAATCTCAATCAACCACTCAATTTAGAAACTAGTCGCCTTGATTATATCTTTCATTTAGCCGCCCTTGATCCTTATGTTGGTGAAAGTGATTTTTCTCTGGAGACCTTTTTGACCAATGTCTCCGGAACAATCAACCTTCTAAAGTTGGCTGAAGAAACTGGGGCTAAATTTTTACTTGGATCAAGTCCCAAAGTTTTTGAAGCCAAGATCTCAACCCAAAAATTAATTGATTATTTTGGCCAAGGTTCGGCAGCGAAAATGGCCAGTTTTGCCGAAGCCAAGCGTTCAGCCGAAGCCTTAGTAAGTGAATATATGGATAATGAGAAGATAGACGCACGAATTGTTCGTCTCAATTGGGTCTACGGACCGAGGATGAATTTAGAGCAAGGAGGAATTTTAACCCAACTGATTAAACAGGCAGTTAAAAATGAATCTCTGGCTATCCCGGGGGATGGTTCCCAAAGAATTAGACCAACTTTTATCAGTGATGTTGTTTATGGTCTTTCGAAAGCAATGTTTAGCTCGGGCACCTCAGGAAAAATCTTTAATCTCATAAATCCTACGGAAGAAACCGTTTTATCAGTGGCTCATCAACTTCAAAATATTATTGGTCAAAATTTGAAGATAGAATATGTTGCTGAGGAAGAATTTCCTGTTTTCGAACTAGAGCCAGATTTGGGTAAAGGAGGGAAGTTAGATTGGACACCAAAAATTAACTTAAGTGGAGGTTTAGAACAGACCTTGGCCTATTTTCGGGAAAGAATTAAAAAGGAAGTTAAAAGAGAGACGGAAGAAGATAAAGAGGATAAAGAAAAAAAGACTGAGAAAAAAGAAAGGAAAGTTAAGAAAAAGAAAAATTTTTCAATTAGCCGACAGAAAAAATTAATTATTGGTTTAACCTTAATCTTCTTACTTATTGTTTTTTCTTTGCCAGGCCTTTTGGTTTTCAATAGCCTTTTGGGGATTAAAAATCTCTATGCGGCCTATCAAAATACTTTGGCTGGTAATTTCACTAAGACGACTGCCTCGGCTAATGCCGCTAAAAGAGATTTCAATCGGACTCAAGGAAACTTACAATCGCTTGGACCTTTGCTTACTTTTGTAGGGCAAAGAAAACTTCAAAATAAAATAGAAGGTTACTTGACTCTCGGTCAGCAGGCCGGCAGAAGTGTCGTTATTCTAGGTGAAATCGCTCAAGAGATGAGTCAGGTTGGTCAGACGATTTTTCAAAATCAAAAGGTTGATATTCAAGAATTATCTTTTGAAATTAGTGCTGGGATTGATTCGGCCTATCGTGAATTATCTTATCTTGAGGGCCAATTAAAATCAAAACCCAGAGCCCAACAATTCTTGGCTACTAGATTTAATAATCAACCAATGGAGAACTTAAAGTCTGTTAGGGAAATGCTTTTACAAGCCAAAGAAGGCGTTAAGTTATTGCCAGATTTAGCTGGCGTTTATACCAAGAAAACTTATTTAATTCTCTTTCAAAATAACATGGAATTGAGACCAACGGGTGGTTTTATCGGTTCGTTTGCTCTAGCGACTTTAGAGGAGGGGAGGCTGATTGATTTTCAAGTGTTGGATGTTTATTCTGCGGACGGTCAGCTTAAGGGCCATGTTGAACCGCCGGAACCAATTCGTCGTTATCTTGGTGAAGCCGGTTGGTATCTTCGTGATTCTAATTTCAGTCCGGACTTTCCTGTTTCTGCCAGTCGGGCAAGCTGGTTTTTAGAAAAGGAAATTGGCAGGAAAGTGGATGGAGTTATTGGCATTGATTTATTTTTAGCCCAGCGTATTTTACAAACAATTGGACCAGTTAAATTAATTGATTACCAGGAGGAAATTAATGCTGATAACCTTTTTGAAAGAGCTGAATATTATTCTGAGGTTAATTTCTTTCCCGGGTCTACTCAGAAAAGGGATTTTTTGGGAGCTTTAGCCAATGCTCTTTTTGAGGAAATTCGGACAGCCGGGAGTGACAAATGGTTGGCTCTCGGCCGGGCTTTCTATCAATCACTCGAATCAAAGGATTTGTTGATTTTCCTTAATAATCAGGAGGCGGCAAAAATTTTAGCTGATTTAAGTTGGGATGGGGGATTAAGAAATGTCAATTGTTTGGCTGAGAAGGGTAAGTGTTTGGTTGATTATTTGATGATCGTTGAATCTAATTATGGTGTCAACAAAGCCAACTATTTTGTTAAGAGAAATCTAACTCATCAGGTTAAATTCAGTTTGACTGGAGAGGTGGAAGAAGTTTTAAGAATTGATTACCATAACCAGAGTCAGTCAGAAGTTTTTCCAGCGGGGGATTACAAGAATTATCTCCGGATTTTGACGCCACCGGAGACAATGCTTAGGCGGGTGGTAATTGATGGAAAGGAAATCGATGAAGGTAAAATTGATAAGACTGAGGAAAAGGGAAAATCGTCTTTTGGTTTTCTAGTGGAAGTGCCGATTCAAACTAAGAAGACAGTCGAGATAAGCTATCAATTAGCTGACAAGTTACCCGCAGATTCTGGCAATCAGTATTTACTTTACCTCCAAAAGCAACCGGGTATTGAGGATAAAATTTTTAATCTTTGGTTAGTTCCGCCATCAGGGACGATCGTAGTTTCGACTCGTCCAGAAGCAAGCTTAGCTTCAGGATTAGTGATTTTTGCTCCTCAATTCAATCAGGATTTAGTTTTTGAGGTTTCCTTTTGAGGGTTTTCCTTAACTCTTGTTTTGAGCGGAGAAGGATGCTAAGATAGGAGCTTGCTATGGCGAAAAAAGAAGAAATAAAATTAAGTGCCGAAAAACGGAAAGTTGTTGGTCGAAAAGTTAAATCCTTGCGAAAAGGGGATTTATTACCTGCGAATATTTATGGTAAGAAGGTCAAGTCTTTAGCTGTTCAGCTTAACCTCAAGTTATTCCTTGATACCTATAGGGAAACAGGAGAAACAGGGATTGTTAAACTCAAGATCAAAGATGAAAAGACGTTTCGTCCGATTCTAATTCATAATGTTCAGCTCGATCCGGTGACCGATCGGCCCCTTCATGTAGATTTTTATCAAGTAGATTTGAAAGAGAAAGTAACTATAGAAGTCCCGATTGAATTGGTCGGCGAAGCGCCTGCCGTTAAAGGGAAAATAGGGATTTTAATTCAGCCCTTAACTGAAGTAGAAGTTGAAGCTTTACCTGCTGAATTACCCGATAAGTTAGAGTTAGACGTTTCGAGTTTAGAAAAAGTAGATGACGTTGTCTCTGTCGCCGACCTAAAGGTACCAAAAGGAATCAAAATATTAGTTTTAGAGAAAGAAGTTTTAGCTAAGATTGAACCACTAGCGGAAGAGGAGGAAATTGCCCCGCCACCTGAAGAGGAAGTCTCAGTCGGAGTAGAAGTTGAAGAGAAACCATCTGAAGAAGAGACCAAGCAACCAGTCGGAGAGGAAAAAGAAAAACAACCCTCTAAAGAACCAGAAACCTCAGCAAAAAAAGAAAAGAGTCAAGAATCAGATAATAAATAAAAGATTGATTATTGGATTAACTTCTCAAGCGCTCTTGCCGGTTGATAATTCAGATCTAACTCAATCGCTTTTTTAAGATACTTTTCTGCTTTTTCGTTCTCGTAAAGTTGATAATAAAGATAAGCGAGTTGAAGATAACCGTCACGGTAATCAGATTTCTCTTCAATAATTTTTTCCCAAGCCGCAATGAGTTTTTCAATATCATTTGGATCTGAGTAAGATTTTTTCTGCCAAAGTTCTTCGAGTTTTAAATTAGTTTGCTCACCGAGAATTTGTTCATTAGTCTGTTTCATTTGGCTTTCTGCTAAAAGAAGGGTTTTTTCTGCTTCCTCAAATTGGTTATTGGCGAGAAGTGTTTCCGCTAGGGTAATCTGGGCTTGGAAATCTTTAGGGTTTTTAAGGAGATTATCTTTAGCCTTTTGGAAATTATCTTTAGGAGTAAAGAGAGAACCAAGGATAATCAAAATTAGGATAGCCACACCCGTAGGGGCGCCCCAGCGGCGGGCTGCCCTTGCCGCTCGATGTTCACTCAGCTTTCTGGCTTCAGTAATCTTGTTAGCGAACCAGGGCTTAACTGGTTGAATTTTTACTTTTTTGAGTCCTTTTGGAATTTTGGCCATTTTTCGATAATAAGAGCTTGATTATGTTTTGGTAGACGTTGATAGATTTCCTCAGTGATAAAGGGCATAAAAGGGTGGAGGAGTTTAAGACTGGTTTCCAGAGTATAAAGCAGGGTAGGCTGGGCTTCATCACGTCGTTTTTTACTCATTTCCAAATATTGATCACAAAAGGTATGCCAGAAGAAATGATAAATTTCTTCAGATGCCAGATCAAAACGGTAACGATTAATTAGATTAGTTACTTTTTTGTTAGTTTTCTCCAATTCGCCTAAAATCCACAGATCATCTTTATTTTTCTTGTCTTTTTTAACCTCTCCTTTGTAGGATAAGATAAACCGACTGGCATTCCAGATTTTGTTAGCAAAATTTCTCATGGCTCTAACTTTATTATCGGAGAGAACCACGTCACTTCCTGGCGAAACTCCAACTGTCAGGGCCATTCTTAAAGCGTCGGCCCCATATTCTTCGATCATATCTGTTGGGCTGATAACATTCCCTTTGCTTTTGCTCATCTTTTGTCCGTGTTCATCCACCACTCGCGCATGAAGATGAACTACGCGGAAGGGAACCTCTTTGGTCATGTAAAAACCAAGCATCATCATTCGCGCTACCCAGAAAAAAAGAATATCCCAAAGTGTATCTAAGACAGAAGTCGGATAAAAATACTTAAAATCTTGACTATCAGGAAAACCTAAGGTAGAAATAGGCCACTGTCCAGATAGAAACCACGTATCAAAAGTGTCTGTTTCCTGAAGAATATTTTTACCTTTACATTTTTCGCAAAACTGGTTATCTAATGAATAAGACGCCTCTTTAGGAGCAATTAATTGTTGAAGGCCTTTTTTGATTTCAGTAAAGCTGAACACTTCTTTTAAATCCTTATATTTACCTGAGGTCTTTTTATTTTTTTTGTCGAGAAAATCGATGACTATCTCGGGATTACAGTCTAGGCAGTACCAGGCAGGGATTCTTGGTCCCCAAACAATTTGCCGGCTAATATTCCAGTCGTAGATATTCTCCATCCAGTCAAAGTACATTTTCTCGAACCGTTTTTTAGGAACAATTTTAGTTTTACCCTCTTTGACTGCTTTAATAATAGGCTTGGCCAGGGGTTTGGTTTTAACAAACCATTGGGGCATGGTCAGTGGTTCGATTGTGGTCCCACATCGATAACAAAAACTTACCATATGCTTGAGAGGTACGGTTTTTACTAATTTTTTTTCTTTTTTCAGATCTTTAACTGTTTCTTCTCGAGCCTGACTAATGTTCATGTCCAAGTATTTTTTGGGAAGATTAATCATTTTTCCCTCTTGATTGATGACCTTGATAATTTTTAAGTTATTCCTTTGGCCGATCTCAAAGTCAATTTGATCGTGGCCAGGCGTTACTTTTAAAGCCCCAGTACCAAACTTAATATCAATGACCTTATCGGTTATAATCGGGATTTTTTTATTAATTAAGGGAATAGTAGCCTTTTTCCCAGTAATTTTTTTATATCTTTTGTCTTCGGGATGGACTGCGACAGCAACATCAGCAAAAATTGTCTCTGGTCTGGTAGTGGCAATCTGAAGAGGCCCATAATCAAGGTAATAAAGATGATCTCTCTTTTCTTTGTATTTAACTTCTAAATTGGAAAAAGCTGTGCCACAATGGGTGCAGTAATTAACGATTCTCTCTCCTCGATAAATCAAATCATCTTGATGTAATTTTCTGAAGGTTTTAAAAACAATCTCGATAATCTCGGGTTCAAGACTATAGTGGTATCTTGTCCAGTCAAGGGAAAAACCCATCTTTCTTAATTCCTTTTTGTTGATATCTCGATTTTTCTCTGCAAAATCGGCAATCATTCTGTAAAGTGTTTCTCTATCGAAGTCAAAACGGCTTTTACCTTTTTTTGCCAGTTCTTTTTCAAAAACAAATTGGGTTTCAATTCCTGCGTGATCACCCCCTGGCAGCCAAAGGGTAGGTTCACCTAACATTCGATGATACCTGGTTAAAATATCTTCTACCGTAAAGATAGCGTGTCCCATGTGGAGAGGATCATTAGCGTTGGGCAAAGGAAGAAGAATGGTAAAAGGTTTCTTTTTGGGTTCAATTTTAGGCGTAAAAAAGCCACTTTTTTCCCAAAATTGATAGATTTTCTTTTCAACTTTTTGAGGTTGGTAATTTTTATCCATAAACTTGCTGGACTAATTATAGCTGACTTTGTTCTTGGTCTCAAGCCTGCTAAACTATTTATAGTGAAAGGGAAAAGCTATAATCAAGCCTATTTTGAGAGAAGAAATCCTCTTTTTTCTGGGATTAAAAGTTGTTTTTATGTCATTTTTATTAAATTATTCTTGAGACCAAAAAATTTACTTGATGTGGGTTGTGCTGAGGGAAAGCTAGTTAAATGGGCGTTGAAATGGAAAATTGAAGCTCTTGGTGTGGATATTAGTTCTCAAGGATTTGTAAAAGCAAAACCAATTGTTCAAGCCCGGTGTCAAATAGGGGATATCTTGAAACTGCCTTTTAAAAACAGTCAGTTTGAAGTAGTAACTTGTCTAGCCTTAATGGAACATATCGAAGTTAAGAGGACAGATTTTGCTTTAAAAGAACTTTTGCGGGTTTCTCAGAAATATGTTTTACTTCAAATCTGCGTTAAAGATAATCCTTTTGAGGGTAAGCATTATCTTTTAGACTCAACGCATGTTAATGTTAAAAAATCAAATTGGTGGACTACTAAACTTAAAAACCTAAACTTAGAAGTCAGTTTGGCTTTGCCCAAATTAGGTCTTTTTTTAATTAAGAAGAAGTAGCTTCTTCGATACTGAGACTAGGATTGGCTTGGATTTTTTGCCAAGGAAGAGGTTGGTAATTAAAAAAAGCCTGGGCAGCAATATAGGCAGCATTATCAGTGCAAAGTTGGGGTGAGGGGACAAAAAATTTAACCCGGGGTTTTAATTTAGAGATTTCGACTTCCATTTGTTCTCGCAATTGTTTATTAGCTGCTACACCCCCAGCGAGAAGAACACTTTTAACTTGGTGTTTTCTTGTTGCTCTGATTGTTTTTTTAACCAAAACATCAATAATTGCTTGTTGAATAGAAGCGGCTAAGTTAGCTTTGTTAATTTTTTTCTCTTTTCTTTTAAGATTAATAACCGCAGTTTTTAAACCAGAAAAAGAACAATCCAAATTCTCCTGTCTCATCATTGGTCTGGGTAAATCATAAGCTTGAGGATTACCTTTTTCCGCTAATTTAGCGATTTTAGGACCGCCAGGGTAACCTAAATTAAGAAGACGAGCAGTTTTATCAAAACATTCACCAGCCGCATCATCACGGGTACCACCAAGCCATTTTATTTTGGTATGGTTTTTTAAGAGAACTAAATCAGTGTGGCCGCCAGAAACAACTAGACCAATAGCTGGAAATTGAGGTTTCTTTTTTTCTAACCAATTAGCGTAGAGGTGCGCCTGGAGATGATTAACGGGAATAATTGGTTTTTTCCAAACATAGGCTAAGGTTTTAGCGGTTTCGACGCCGACTAAAAGAGAACCAATCAAACCTGGGCCAACAGTTACGGCTAAAGCATCAATTTCTTGACTGTTTTTGAGACTTTCTTTGATAATCGGAATAATACACCGAACTTGTTCTCGGGCAGCTACTTCGGGAATGATCCCACCTGTTTTTTGATGAAGTTCGATCGAAGAAGCAACTGCGTTTGAAAGGATTTTAGTGCCGTTTTCGACTACGGCTGCCGCTGTTTCGTCACAACTAGTTTCAATACCTAAGATCTTCATTTTTTTGCTATTATAATTTATTTTACTGATTGCCGGTACCCCGAAGGTAAATTGCTTGCCAAGGACGATAGTTAGAATAAAAGGTTCGGTCTTGAAGAGTTTCTCCGTTATGTTCAACCCGATAGTCAAAAGCAACTTTCGCGCCCCAGGCTTGCCAATCAATCTGTTTTATTCGGCCAGCCGGGAGAGTAGGATCATCCTGATAAAGATCAGGGGGAGGTGGGATTTGGTCCCAAATTCTTGATTCGGAGATGGTTGTGACTCGGCCATCATAGGTTCCATAGAGTTCAAAGGTTAATTTTTGGTTTTTAGTGTCAGTTTGAGTCTGAATTAATAAGTAGGCGGGGGTATCGTTCTTAAATTTTAAGTCAGCCGTTGGATCAAAGACGGTCGCATCCAAACCGACGGTCGAATTTTGTTCATAATAGCCGACGCGATAAGCATGAGCCTGGCGTTCAATAATGGGTAGGCCAGCATCTAAAGCGGCTCGAAAAAGAGTGGTGGAGACTTGGCAAACTCCACCGCCATCGCCCAGAACTGTCCGACCTTCTTTAATAATATAAGCTTGTTGAAAACCAGTAGTTGGTGAAACCTCACCCAAGGATTGATTAAAGGAAAAAGTTTCATCCGGGGCAACCAGGAGGCCATTTAATCTCGAAGCCGCTAATTGGATGTTGTGAATTCGAGAACTGATTGAACCTCGGAAATAAGAGATACCCCGACCAACTAATTGCTGAATACCAAGATTGTTAACTTCGGCCGTAGCAATTTGGGGTGGCGTGGTGATAATCGGGAGTTGAGTCGTGATTGTTTCTTTATTATTTTCCAATTCGGTTAAAGAATGAGCAATCAAATCAATGGTTTTTTGTTCTTCAAGATTGAGACTATCTTTAGCGGCTCGAAATTGGGTGACTCGGCCTTGATTGAACTCAAAAGCCGCGTTTTGAGGTGGATGGTTGATGGCTGAAGCAAGATTGGCTGACCAGCTGGCAATCTTTTCTTGGTTGAAACCATTAGTAAAGGAAAGTAGTTGAATAAGTTGTTCATCATCTAATTCCCAAGTCATTTCATTGTTAATAAGGATGAGTTTTTTATTAAGGAATTTTTCGGCTCGGGATCGAGTTTCTTCTATCTGTTTTTCAGTTAGTTGGGGAGAAGCCTGAATTGTTAGCAATCCAATGGATTCAAAGTTCAAATAAGTTAATTGAGAGTTAACCGTTGAAGATAAACTGGTTTTATCTAAGTTTAAACCTGATTTTCCAGGTTCAATCTGAATTTGCTTTTGGGCGTCTATTTTAATCGCCGGCTCGATCATCGGGACAAAGACCTGATCAGCGATTTGGTCTAATTGTTCATCAAGAACAGCGTTGTCTAGTGAATATTCCAAAGGAAGGTTAATTTTACCCATCCAGGCCTCATATTTTTCTTGGAGATTTTTCAGAGGATTGTTGCTCCGACCAATTTGCCAGGCTTTTTCGGCTGTTTTTTCTGGTTGGTATTGGAGATCCCTTAATTCTAGCGACCAAGTTCGTTCTTCTAGGGTTAGGGTCAAGTTAGCACTAGGGCTAGCTTGATTAATAATCCGGCTGATAGTGAAATTAGCAGTCTCTAAATTTTGGTTACCAACAGATTGATCAAGGACAGTTACGCCTGGATAAATCTTTTGCCAATAAGCAAGGTGATAACTAATAAAAACCAAACTCAAAAAGGCAATCATCGCCAAAATAATTGAGAATAAGAGCCTTAAACGGATGGCTTGCAATTTGTTCTTCATTTTTTATATGATAACATTAAGATATGCCTGACCCAAACCAAGATCGAACTTTTGGAGAAAAGCCATTTCCGGATTCAAGTTCAAATGTGAAGCCCCCCTGGCAAAGAGAAGAGGAAAAATCGGGAGAGGAGACTGATTTAGCCGAAGCTTTGAAGGAAGAGAGACCCGCAGTTGAAATTACTCCAGCACTCGGGGCAGAAGAATTACCGAAGGAGACAATGACTGAAATTCCCGAAACGACTGAAGTTCCAGAAGAAACTGATCTGTCAACCGAACCCTCTTTACCAGAAACACCGCCAGTAGAAATACCAATTCCTAATGTTCCACCTTTAGTTGAAGCTCCAGTTGAATCTCCTCCTGAAGAAATCCCAGAAGAGCCTTCGGGTCCGGTCCAAGCTTATCACTCTCAAAGTAAATCTCCTTTAGGGGGATTAAAAAAGATTTTGCCTATTATTTTAGGTTTAATTGTAGTAATTGGTCTTGTTTTTTTAGTGGTTAAATTTGGCTTGCCACGCTTTCAAAAACAAAAAGAAGTGACTCTAACTTACTGGGGTTTGTGGGAACCAGAATCAGTCATGCGTGAGGTCATTGATGATTGGAATAAAGACCACCCTAGTATTAAGGTCAATTATTCGATGCAGTCAAAAGAACAATATCGGGAGCGGCTCCAATCAGCTCTTGCCCGAAGTGAAGGACCGGATATTTTTCGTTTCCACGTCACTTGGTTACCCATGCTTAAAGGTCAGCTCGATTCGGTACCCACTGAAGTAATGAGTGCCTCCCAATACGAATCGACCTTTTATCCGGTCGCGGCGACTAATCTTCGTTCTGGTTCAAGCTATTTGGGAATTCCCCTAGAGATTGATACTCTGGCTCTTTTCTATAACAAAGATATTTTTCAAACAGCCGGCAAAGTTCCACCTGCGACTTGGGATGAGTTAAGAAAAACAGCGATTGAATTAGCAACTCACGATGAAGAAGGTAAAATCCAAACCGCTGGTGTTGCCCTCGGGACAACCAATAATATTGAACATTGGTCAGATATTTTAGGTTTAATGATGCTCCAGAATGAGGCAGATTTAGCCAAGCCCACTGGCGCTTTAGCTGAAGACGCTCTGGATTTTTATACTATTTTCAGTAGGACAGACCGGGTTTGGGATTCAACTTTACCTAGTTCGATGCTCGCTTTTGCCAACGGAAAACTGGCGATGTATTTTGGCTACTCCTGGGATATTTTCGAGATTAAGAATATTAATCCTAATTTAGAATTTGGGGTGGTTCAGGCACCCCAGTTAGCAGGCACGAACATTAGCTGGGCGAGTTTCTGGGTTGAAGGCGTCAATAATAAAGGTCAATTTAAAGAAGAAGCTTGGGAATTTCTTCAGTATCTCTCCAGTAAGGAAACCCTGGTGAAACTTTATCAAGCCGAATCCAAGGTTCGTCTTTTTGGCGAACCCTATTCTCGGGTGGAAATGGCCAGTCAGGCCAAAACAAATCCTTTAGTAACTCCTTTTGTTGAACAAGC
This sequence comes from Patescibacteria group bacterium, assembly GCA_035529375.1. NCBI lineage: Bacteria > Patescibacteria group bacterium. Next base: position 288,129 of record DATKWU010000009.1, on the reverse strand, counting down.
CTCTCAAGCCCAGACCTGGTATCTTTGTTCTCGGACCTATGATAACGGCATTAACGACAAAACAATCAGTTATTTCGAAGACGCGGTTAATACGGTGAATAAAGGCCAAGATTCAACCAAAGCTTTAGACACGGCGGCTTTAGGGATAAATCAACTTCTCTCTCAATATGGTTTGGTAACGGCCGTGACTCCTTAAAGATGGTTAAAAAAGCGATTTTAAAAACCTTGGCTTACGCTGACATTTTTGATTATCCTCTAAAAGAAGGAGAGATTCTTAAATTTTTAATGGCTGATTCGTCTCTTCCTTTAAAGATTGACCAAGAATTAGAAAAATCTTCTTTGGTAGCCAAAAAAGGTGATTTTTATTTTCTAAGAGGAGGGGAAACAATAGTTCCTTTACGTAAAAAAAGAAGGAAACAGAGCCAAGAAAAAATGAAAATTGCCAAAAAAGTAATGGCTTGGTTAAAGTTAATTCCTGCGATTAAAATGATTGCCGTTACTGGTGCTTTAGCTATGGAAAATTCAGACAAAGAAGATGATATTGACCTACTTTTTGTTACCACTAAAAACCGACTCTGGCTTAGTCGGGGATTGGTAGTGATTTTTTTACGTTTGACTGGTTTTTATCGCCAACCTAATCAAATCAAAAATAAAATTTGCCCTAATATGTTTTTAGATGAAGACCATCTAAGTCTTCCTAAGAAAGAAAGAGATTTATTTTCGGCTCATGAGGTTTGTCAGTTAAAACCTCTTTGGGATAAAGACAAAACTTATCAACAGTTTATCAAGAAAAACTTATGGGTGAAACAATTTTTACCAAACTGGAAGCCCTAGCTCGCTGGTCTCAGTTAAAATATATGGAATCTCGGCGAACAACCGAGGTGATTGAAGCCGGCCGGATTCGCTTTCATCCCCAAGATGCCAGAAATTGGGTTTTAAAGGAATATCAAAGCAGACTGAAAAAACTTCGCCTTGATTGACTTATCCTAAAAGTTTATGTTATAAGATAGCTGGTTTTTTGACTCCACTATTACAGAGAAGAAGAGGAGGGAGACGGAGATGTTGGCTGTTTGGCTCGTTTTGACGATAGTAGGTCTAACTGTATTGGGCTTCGGTTGGCTAATCTATTTCGTCTTAACCGAAGGCCCCCGGAGTTCGTTGGCACGGGAGATACTCATCTGGATTGGAGGACCGACCTTGGCGGGTTTTGTCTTTTGGCTCATAACCCGCCATCTGGTTATCTCCCTCGTCATCGCTAGTCCTGTTTGGTTCTACGTGGCGATTTACGTCATCGATCTAGGTAACCGGATCGAAAGAGCGAGCGGTTGGCGGCTCAAATACATCGAGCCAGTCCTCTTCTCACTCTATTGTTCGGTTCCAGTCGCCTTGGCGATTATCACCAACCAGACCGGACCTCAGATGGCGACCAATCTCCTCCTTCTCCTGGGAGGGCTGATGATAGGGACTCTTACGGGTTGCCTATCGATGATCAGTGGCTTTCTTGGTTCAAGATACAGAGATGCTACTGCTTTTCTATTCGGAACAGTAGCCTGGATCGCCTCGGGTATAGGGGGTACTCTTTGGTTCGAGACTCTTGTTCAGTCGACATGGGGTGTCCCTCCAAGCAACTCGAGAGGTTTGTACCTGGTGGGTTTCATTGTCTTCTGGATGTTCTCCGGAGCAGTAACAACGATTGTTCTTCTGAGGAAGACCGCACCAGCAGGAGAGTCGGCAAGAGCATGAAGGAAACAAGTAATCGTGGAGGAAAAGAGCCAAAGAGGCTACCTGTTTGTCCTTAGGGACAAAGAAGCAGGTAGCCTTTCCACTTTTAGAGACTTGCCAATTAATTTTCATTAATGTTAGGATTGATTCTAGTTAAGTTTGTTATTATTTTGGTTTTAAATTAAAAGAAAGGAGGTGATTAATCTGAACTGTCAATCATGCGGTATGCCCATGGATAAACTCGAGGATCATGGTGGCGTTGATGCCAACAATCCTTTTTGCAAATATTGTACTGATGATCAAGGAAATCTCTTACCAAAAGACCAGGTTCGAGCTAAGATGATTCAGTTTTATATTCAGAAGCAGAGTAAAACTCAAGAAGAAGCAGAAAAATTAACGGATCAATTAATGAGTAGTATGGCAGCTTGGAAAGGGGATGGTGGCAGTGCGGCATTAGGAACCTCTGAACCGACCACTCCACTAGCAACCGAGCCAGCACCAACACCAACACCTGAACCAATACCAACATCTGAGCCGGCACCAGAGATGCCAACAGAGCCAGCACCAAAACCTGAACCGATAGAAACACCAGTATCTTCACCAATCGCAGGCGAGGAGCCTGTCTCTGGGGAAGAACAATCTGGACCGACCTCAGAATAATCTGTTTTTGAAATAGTTTTTAGGTTTTTGTTTGTTGGAGAGTTGTCCTGTGAATCAATTGGAAGAGCTTGAACAGAAATTAGGAAAATATCAAGAGGAATATAGTCGACTTCAAAAAAGTGATAAGGTAGCCTCAGCTCGATACGGTAATGAATTTCGAGATTTACAAATGAGAGTTTTGGAGAGTATGATTGTGGAAATTAAAAAAGAAATTGTGAAATTGAAAAGTAAGGGGAAGTAATGAATAAAAAAGGATTGGTTTTAATTTTTTTAACCTCTCTTGCTTTAGTTAATGTTGGTCTCTTTTGGGCGATTTTTACCGGCAGGTTTTCAATTAAAAAACCGGCCATTACTTCTGGGGCTTCCACAGAAACTAATTCACCTGAAGTAAACCTGGGACCGAAAGAAGATCAAAACTACACCAATTACACTAATGAGGAATTTGGTTTTTCTATTGCTTATTTAAATGATTGGGATCTGCCTGAAGAAAAACGAATTACTCCTTCTCAACAACACCTTTACACTATTAATTTAAATCCTGATGATGAAATTTATATTATTAACATTTATGATCAGCCTTCACCAATTTCCTTGGGGAGTTTTGTTCGGGGCTATTTTGATGTTGGTGATGGGGTTAGTTGGACTCAAGAGACGGAAATTAATAATCAGGAAGCCCTTCAATTCGTTTTGCCTCAAGGAGGTTTGACACCCACAGGAATTGGAGCCGTGGCTTTCAGGCAAGGCAGTTATGTTTTAGTGATCCAGACGCCAATCAAGGAAGCACCGGAAAAAGACTTAAAACAATTAGTTAACAATCCTATTATTATTCAACTAGCTGAAAGCTTTCAGTGGATTGAGTAAAGATTATGCCCTCGGGTACAGAGATTATTGCCTTTTTTGAACAATATTACGTCGTTTACGGTTATCCTCTTGTTTTTCTTTTTTCTATTCTAGAAACAATTTTTGGTCTTTCTTGGCAAGTACCAGGAACCTTTATTGTTCTCTTGGCTACTTTTTACGCCCGCCAAGGAATTCTTTCTCTGCCTTATGTTTTAATTTTGGCTGTTATTGGTTGGTTTATTGGTGATAATCTTAATTATTTTTTGGGGAAATATGGTTGGTATCGTTTTCTTCTTTGGTTGGGAATGGATAAGGGATTGAAAAAAGGTGAGGAACTCATGAAGAAGTATAATAAAAAGGCTCTCTTTTTTGGTCATGTCATTCCTTCTTTTGCGACTTTTGTTTCTACCGCGGCTGGAGTTTTAGGTGTTCCCTATAAAAAGTATTTAATTTTTATTAGTTTCTCGATTATTTTTTGGGTTTCAATTTGGGGATCAGTAGGTTATTTTCTAGGCAATTACCGACACCAAGTCGAGATTTTTGTTGATTTAATTACCTGGCCAACCACCTTAATAATTCTAGGCTGGTTTGTTTATAAAATCATCAAGATTTTTAGAAAAGGGATAAGAAAAATAAACTTTAAAGACTGGGTTTTTGTGATGATTGGTGGCTTAATTATTATCTGGACTGCTTACAATATTTTGAAATAATTCCTTTTTTAACCAAGAAAAGAGGCCTGCTGAGATAGTTATCTGGGTTCAATATATGATGAATTATATATTGCTGCGCCTTTTGACCCAGATCTCTACCTCTAACAGGCCTTTCTTTTCCATTCTTGCGCGGATTGCTTATGGTACTTTTTGGCTGACACCTAGTATGAAGTTGCCAGCCGACTGGCTCAACTCGCCGACTTTTATCAAAAAATCGCCACTATTCAGCAGAGCGATGAGAAGAATAAAGCCGGCTAGGATAAGGAACGCCATGCTCCTTTTTCCTCTCACCTTTGAGAGAAAAACAGCTGTTCCAAGTACAAGGAGACAGGTGACACAATTGAGAATAGACATTCTTTCCTCCTTGGTGATTTTCTCCATGATAGGTGCGCAAGAATGAAAAGTGCTTCCCTGAGAAAGCTGGGGCAGTATACTATAAAATAAGGCAAAAGTCAATACTATGGGATAATTATGAAAAGAGGCGGGGGAGGAAAGAGAGTAAATTTTGTTTCTCTTGTGGAAGGTTAAAGCTTCCCGTAATGCTCGGCCATGGAGCATTACTTTAACCTCTTTCGAGAGAAGACATCTTTTACTCTCAACACCCGCCTCGATGAAACCTGAAATGCCAAAAGAGCAATTTCTTCCGCATCTTCAGGATAATGATAATCTATTTAATTAGCTCTTGACAAGTTTGTTATCAGTATTTAGAATAGCGATCGTCACTTGAAAGTGATAATTTTTTTTGCTAAGATTCACCGAGATGACGAAATCAAATAAAAAAACATCAATGCCCAAACTTAAACCAACCGCCGGTTATGCTTTAATTGAACCAGTGGAAGCGGAAAAAAGAACCTCTACTGGTATTGTTCTTCCCGATACTCATGATGAAAAATCTCAACGGGGTAAAGTGATCGCTATTGGCGCTCCTCAAACAACCGATTCCGGCAAAGAAATTAAACCTGAATTTAGAGTCGGTCAGACCGTAATTTACAAAAAATGGGGTGGCGATGAAGTTAAATTAGGTCTTTCTGGTAAAGAATTGATTTTTGTTAAGTTTGAAGACGTTTTGGCAATTGTTAACTAAAAATGGCAAAACAACTTAAATATTCAGCTGAAGCCAGGGAAAAATTAAAAAAAGGCATTGATGCTGTAGCCAAGGCAGTGGGAACGACCCTTGGTCCTAAAGGTCGGAATATTGCCTTGGATAAAAAATGGGGAGCTCCTTCGGTGGTTCATGATGGTGTTTCTGTTGCCAAAGAAATTGAGCTTGAAGATCCTTTTGAGAATATGGGAGCTCAATTGATTAAAGAGGCGGCTGAAAAAACTAATGATGTGACTGGAGACGGGACAACCACAGCCACAATTCTTGCCCAAGCCATTGTTGAAGAGGGTATTAAAAACATTACCGCTGGAGCCAATCCAATGATTTTAAATAAGGGAATTGAAAAAGCAGCAGAACAAGCGGTCAAATCAATCGAGAAACAGGCTCAACCAGTTAAAGATAACAGCGAAAAAATTGTTCAGGTGGCCACCATTTCCGCTCAAAATCAAGAAATTGGCGAGAAAATCACTGAAGCTTTGAGAAAAGTTGGTCCTAACGGTGTCGTCACCGTCGAGGAAGGTAAGGGCTTGGAATTGGTAATCGATTACAAAGAGGGCATGGAATTTGACAAAGGCTACACTTCTCCTTATTTTGTGACTAATCCAGACACAATGGAAGCAACAATTGAAGACCCCTATATTCTTTTAACCGATAAAAAGATTTCTTCGCTTCAAGAACTTTTACCTTTTCTTGAGAATCTAGTTAAAATTTCTAAGAATTTGATTATCATTTCTGATGAAGTTGATGGTGAAGCTTTAGCAACCATCATTGTTAATAAGCTCCGCGGTACTTTTAATGTCTTAGTTGTTGAAGCGCCGGGTTTTGGCGATCGTAGGAAAGAAATGCTTGAAGATATTGCTATTTTGACTGGTGGAACGGTCATCTCTGAAGATATTGGTCGAAAACTTGAGGAAGTAACGGTTGAAGATTTAGGTCGAGCCGATCGAGTCACGGCTGATAAAGATAAAACCGTGATTGTTGGTGGTAAAGGAGAAAAAAGAATAATTGAAGGCAGGATAAAACAGATTAAAAGAGAATTAGACCGAATTACCTCGGAATTTGATAAAGAAAAGTTGGAAGAGAGATTGGCTAAATTAACTGGTGGAGTAGCCGTGATTGAAGTCGGTGCAGCTTCAGAAACAGAAATGAAAGAAAAACAAGAAAGAGTTAAAGATGCGGTCGCTGCCACTAAAGCTGCTATTGAAGAAGGAATTGTTCCTGGTGGTGGTGTCATCTTACTGGCTGCGGCCAAAGCAATTAAAACTGAAGGATTAAAAGGAGACGAATTGACGGGTGCTGAAATTATTGGGAAGGCTTTGGAATCACCCACAAAATTGCTGGCTGAGAACGCAGGGGCTGATGGTGGCGTGGTTGTGGCCAACATTAAGAGAAAAGGTAAGGGGATTGGCTTTAATGTTTTAACCGGTGAATATGTCGATATGATCAAGGCCGGTATCATTGATCCAGTGAAAGTGACTAGGACTGCTCTCCAGAATGCGGTTTCGGTGGCAACCATGATTTTGACGACAGAAGGTTTAGTGACTGATATTCCGGAAAAAGAAGAAAAAATCCCTGCTATGCCTCAAGGTGGCGGCATGGGTGGCGGTATGGGAATGTAAGCCAGTTACTTCCTATCTTTTATTTTTTACATCAATAATTTTTCAACTTCGTAAATAGTCAATACAGATTCATCCGCGTATTTTGATTTCCCCCAAACAAAAATAGTCTTCATGCCTAACTTTTTAGCTGGGATGATGTCACTGTAATCGACATCGCCTATTGAAACACATTTTTCAGCCTTGGTTCTAAATATTTCCACAATCTTTATAAAAGGCTCTGGGCTTGGCTTGTAATGATTTACATCTTCCTTAGTTATTATTGTCTCAAAGAAACTTTTCTTTAATCCGAGAATCTTTAGTGTTTTATTTACAGAGTTTTTTGTGCTATTAGTAACTATTGCGTGTTTGTAATGTTTTAAATTTTTGAATAACTGAATGAGACGCGGATCTTTTTTTAGATATCTATTTTTATCAATGCTATCAATAACTTCTTGAATTGCATATTTTCCCAGTCCAAATGCCTCTAGGGTAGCTGTCTTACTCTTTCTTTTTTTGAGTTCTTCCTCATATTTTTGTTTAGCCTCACCTATTGGGATTTTTAGTTTTTGAGAAAGATATTCATAGATTTTATTCTTGAATTCCTTTTTCATTTGAGGAGAAACAGTATAGAAAGTCAAATCAACATCCCAAATGCAGTATTTTATATCTGTAAATTTTTGATTCATTACTTAATTCTACCATCTTTGCCGTGTTAAAATTGGCTTATGAAACCCAGAAAAAAGGCAATTTTATTGATCACTGTTGTTATTTTAATTATTTTGGCTCTTTATCTTCTTCAAAGAAATGTTTATCGCTTTGAGATTGAAGAAATAAAAAGTTTTGTCCGTTCCTTTGGAATTTTAGGACCACTGGTTTTGATCGTCCTGATTACTTTATCGATTGTTGTTTCTCCCTTAACTTCAATTCCTTTTTGGTTAGTGGGTTTAGCTTTGTTTGATTTTTGGCAAACCTGTTTTTATGTTCTGATTAGCCATACGGTTGGTTCAGCCATTAATTTTTTGATTGCCCAGCGTTGGGGACGACCAATTGTTGCCAAATTAGTTGGTAAAAAGACGATGGAAAAAATTGATGAAGTCACCAAAATAATTGGTTTGAAAATGTTGTTTCTTGCCCGGCTATTAGGTGGGGCTTCAGCTGATTATGTTTCTTATGCGGCTGGATTAACAGCCATGAAATTCAAGCCTTATCTGTTAATCAGTGTTTTTGCGGCCATTCCCATGATTGGTTTGAACCTTTATCTTTTAGATAAAGTTTTAGCGATCAAGCCAATTTTCCTTGCTTTTTTAGCTCCTTTTGGCTGGCTTCTAGCTTTGGTTTTTCCTTTGGTTGTTTACAAATGGCCCAAGAGAAAGGAAGGAAAAATTACTTAAGAATGGTAAGCGGATTAAAGGTTCGACCGTTGTCATAAGCCTCTAAGTGTAAGTGAGAACCAGTCGCCCAACCAGTGTGACCAACGGTTCCAATGACCGTGTTTTTGTCAACTTCATCGCCTTCCTTAACCACAATTTTTGCTAAGTGAGCGTAAAGGGATTTAAAACCTGAACCGTGGTTAATAAGGATATGGTTACCGTAAGAGAAACGAGTGTAGAAAACTCTTTCTACTCTTCCTTCCATTAAAGGATAAATTGGAGCACCCTCAACTTCATTTAAGTCAATTCCCTGGTGAAGGCCATTATAGCCTTGAGAGACTTCAAAAGAATCTAAGGGGACTCGGACTGATTTCTCGGTTACTAAAGCTTCATCAGTGGCCACCACTGTAGCTGTTTCCACTGGCTGAGCTGGGTTAAAAGCAGAAATAGGAGGAATAACTATTCCCGCTAAAAGGGTGAACATGGCTAGGTTAAAACCAAGAGTTTTCTTAATTTGCTTGTTTTCAAAAACATAACGTAGCGCTCGGCTGATCGGCTGACCAGAATAACGTTTATCAGCGGTTAAGCTAATTAATTGGGAAACAAATTCATCAAGACGGTAGACAAGGCTTTTTCCAGGACGACCCCGCTTACGGTTAAATTTAACCGTAATTTGATGTTTCCCTAGATTAAGAATGTAGTTTTGATTCATGTTTTATAGGTTTTTACCCACAAAAAATCCTCTCCGATAAACGAGAGAGGATCTACATATATTATAGCACAAAAAGGCAACTTTTTGAGGCCCAGGCGGGAGTTGCACCCGCGTTAACTGTTTTGCAGACAGTTCTCTGAGCTACTCGAGTACTGGGCCACAATCACATTTTCTCATTTCTGAGCTCAGAAAGCAATTTTTGGCCAAGAAAAAGGAGCCTCGGTTGGTTTTGTTGTAACGCCACCAGCGTTGGCTCCCTTTGCCCTCGGCAGTGATTATTGCTCTCTTCTGAGTCAGGTTTTGACTCGGACGGAAGCATACCACCCCGCGAGTCCAATGCAAGCGAGTATCACAAGGCTTTCGCAGAGAACGAATGTTCCACCGCCTCCCAACACCAGTATCCTCGTCAGATCACTGATATCGTTATTCATTTTCTCCTTCTCTCCTTCAAAAAGGCTTTGGTGATACTAGAGTGCTGGAAAAATAAACTATTCTTCTTTGACGCCTTTGTCGATAAAAGAATAGGAAAGACTTTCAACTGTCCCATAGTCTAGCATAAATTCTTTGAAAAATCAATTAAAAAACCTCTTTTTTGCAAGCCATTTTTTCTTGCTTCTTTTACCTGCCTGTGCTATCATCCTTCTGATGAAAAGAAACTGGTTGATTATTGCGGTTGTTGTTTTAGTAGCCCTTCTTGGCGGTTTGATTATCAAGAATAAGTTCTTTTCTCGGCCCGGAATGGGGGCTCTCCAGATATCTTCAACTCCCAAAGCCAATGTTTTTATAGATGGCGAGCAGAAAGGGGTAACGCCCTTTTTTAGCGACAAAATCGAATCTGGTGAGCACACTATTAAATTGGTTCCGGAAACAACGACTGATAGTTTGGTCTCTTGGGAAAGCAAAGTCAATTTAACTCCAGGAATTATTACGGCTATTAATCGGAATTTAGCTAAAACAGAGTCTGAATCTTCAGGTGAGATTTTATCTTTAGAGAAGATTGCTAGTCGGAACACGGCTTCTTTAGCTGTGGTTTCCATTCCTGATCAGGCCGTAGTTAAAATTAACAATGAGCCTGGTGGCTTTGCGCCGGTTTTGAAAGATGATTTGACTCCTGGAGATTACCAAGTGGTGATTAGTTCTCCAGGTTTTGAAGAAAGAACGATTACCGCCCAAACAGTGGCTGGTTACAAATTAACGGTAAGCGTAAAATTAGCCCAAAGTATTGAAGGGATTGTTGAAGCAACTCCGAGTGGGGAGCTCGACGAAGAAGAGGAAGATGAGGAAGAGGAAGAAGAAGAGGCCTCTCCGTCTCCTTCACCTTCGCCAGAATCAAGCCCTAAGGCCAGCCCATCCCCAATAGACGAACCTTATGTGAGAATTAAAGAAACTAGTACTGGCTGGCTTAGAGTTAGAGATGAACCTTCAACCGAAGGCGAAGAACTGGCTAAGGTTGATGTGGGTGAAGTTTTTCCTTATCTCGATGAACAAAAAAGTGGTTGGTACAAAATTGAATATGAAGAGGATGAAGAGGGTTGGGTCAGTGGCGTTTATTGTGAATTGGTTGAATAACTAAACAACTCCATACATAATCACGACAACTAAAAAGATCCAAAGACCAACAGTAAATAATAGTGTTTTGTCGCCCAGAAGAACCTTTTCTGGTGATTCGGCTCGTTTACCTTCGTGAATGATTTTTAAATACCTCATAATTCCAAAGATAACCACCGGAATGGTAATCATTAGCCATTTATTAATACCCGAGAAAGTAAGAGGTAGTTGAGTTAGAAAGGAAAACCGTTGAGTGATTGGTGGCGGGGGGACGAAAAAGGTATAAAGAGCATAGGCCATCCAGGCAGAGTTAGCAAAAATGGAAAGATAGGAATCCAAAAGAGGCGGTGAATAAAAAGAAAGAGTTTTTCGATGTTGAGCGGCTTGTTGTTCTAAAATCGCTAGTTCGGTCCTTCTTTTTCCGGCCGCTAAAAACAGAGCCAAGGAAATAACACAGAGTAAAAACCAGACATTCATATGAACATTAAGAGCCAGAGCCCCGGCGTAGACTCGAATAATGAAACCAGCAGCAATAACCAGAATATCAATCAAAACAATTTTCTTAAAAATTAAAGAATAGCCAATCTGAAGAATAAAGTAGACTAAGCAAGCTAAAAAGAAAAAGGGATTAACCAAATAAGCTAGGTAAAGACTAACAAGAAAACCACTAATGAAGAAAAGAAGAGCCAGAAAAACGGGAATCTTGCCACTGGCAATCGGGCGTTTTTTCTTAATCGGATGAAGTTTGTCTTTAGAGATATCAATGACGTCGTTAAAAAGATAAATTGAAGAAGTGAGAATGGAAAAAATAAAAATGCACTTAATAGTTAGCCAAAAAGAATCAGCCAAAAATAACTGTCCCGAGAAGATTAAAGGCGCGGCTAAGGCAAGGTTTTTGAGTGTTTGTCTTGGGCGGATGGAATGAAAAAGGTTGATAAAAAGTTGAACCACAGAAATAAGATTCCGATAATAATCGCTAACATGATGATTGTATAGAATTTTCCTTGACTGTTCAAGCCGAGAGCGAGAATCCCCAAAATCGCGGTCAGGCCCCAATAAAAAAGAGCGGTTCTTCTTTTTCCCCAATGCCACTCATCAAGGAGTTTGTGGTGAAGATGACCTCGATCACCCCAGACAGGTGAGTGGCCAGCGAGAATTCTTCGGACAATAGAATAACCAGCGTCAATCAGTGGAACACCAAGAACGACCATAGCCGTCAGAATTTTACTGGTGGCGAGAATAGTGAGAATAGCAATCATGAAACCAGCTAAAGTGCCACCCCCATAGCCAGGCATAATCTTTTGGGGATAGAAGTTAAAGGGTAGAAAACCAAGATAGGCGCCGGCGAGAATCGAGGCAAGGATGGCAATCGGCCACTGAGTAATATCAGCTGAATAGCGAAAGGAAAAAACGGCGATTGTTAGAGCCGCAATAACCACAATTCCTGGGAGTTGACCGTCAAAACCTTTAGCCCAATTAACGATGTTACTTAGACCAACAATCCATAAGAGAGCCAGAAAATCGGCAAGAATCCATAAATTACGGGTTTCGTCTAGGAGTTGGAATTGAATTTGGGGTTGATTAAGTTGAATAATACCCCCAAGCGGATTGGTAATAAAAGCAATCCCAATTCCCGCTCCCACCACCGCACCAGCCGCCAGAAAACCCAGAATCAAACGGAGATAGGGATTAAGATCAAAAATATCATCAAGAGTACCCATGATGACCATAATCGTGATACCAAGGAGAATTCCTTTAAGGTGTTTATCAAGCGGTAAGAAGATAAGCGAACTGATTAGAAGAGCCAGAAAAATAGGAATGCCTCCACCTCGAGGTAGAGGTTGTTGATGAAGATCCTGTTTTCGTTTTCTTTTGGTCGGATCATCGACCCAACCCAGACGATGGTAAATAAAAATGACGATGGGAGTTGCCAGCAGAGAAATAAAAAAGGCCGTTATTAAGGGTAAACCGATTAGATTTTTAATTAAAGGCCAGGTCATTTAAAGAATCAAACGGATAATTTGAACGAAACTAATAAGAATTAAAAAACTAAAAACCAGACTAGCAATCACCAGCATTTTCCTAATTAATGAATCTTCTTTAATCGCCAACTGGGCAATTACCAGATTAGTAAAAAAAATAATTAAGCCAATTAGAGGTAACATAACAATACTTGGGTAACTGGCGAGTTGATCTTTACCCCAGGGCCGGGAGTAAAAAAAGGGAATTTCTGGTGGCAAGAAACGCCAAACCAGGACAATCGCTAAAGCTTGGGCGGCAAGCAGGATGAGATTAATTTGGGTGGTTGTTTTATTTAGTTCTCTCACGGATTTTCTTTAAATACTATTCTAACATGGGGTAGCTAGAAGAGCCGGTGATAGAATTGAAAAACACCAATTTTCTTTTCCAGAGCATAATTTTGCTCTAGCCAAGAAAAAAATTCAGGAAAAGGTCTCTCTTCTTGGGGATCAACAATAATGTATTGAGGTTTTTGTGCCTGGAGAACTTCCATTGTTTCTTGGTAACCGTCAAAATCAATAATGTGATAGGCAACCGTATAGCGACCTACGGGTGAGCGTCGGGCAAGAGGATAGAGAGAAGGAAGGTTGCCCCAAATGAAAATCTTTTCTTTAACATGATTATGGCTTTGGAGGTAAGAAGCCACTTGATAAATGTCGTTGGCTCGACCATCAAAATCATTAAAATAAGCTTCTTGATTCTTTTGACCAAGGGCATATTGGTAGAAATTGAAGTAATAAGGTTGGTTAGGATAGCTCCAAAAATAAAGACCTTTAAAGGTGAGGACGAAAATAATTAATAAAGTAATAGGGATAAAGATTTTTTTAAACTCTTTTTTCGATTTGATGAAGAAGAAACCAAAAGACAAAGATAGAGCCGGCATAATTTGAATAAGATAATGGGGATAGGGTCTTAAGGAAAGGAGGCTCGCAAACCAAGAAAAAGCAAACCAAATTAAGACAAGTCTGATAGCGAGACTAATTCTCTTTCTTAAAATAAAAATGATGATTACTAAAAGAAAAGTAACCAGGCCTCTCATGAGAAGAAAGAGAGGTAAGCCACCAGTTTGAGGTTGACTGGTTGACCAAGAAGAAAGATAGGGAAGGTTTTGGAGAAAAGCAGCCACAAGGTATTCTTTGAGGCCATTTTGGGAAGCATAATAAAGAAAAGTAATCAGAATGGGAAAAAGAAAGCCAGTGATTAAACAAAAAGAGCGTTTAGCGTAGAGAAGATATTTTTTTTCTTTTTGATCAAAAAGAGTGATTAAAAAAAACATCAAAAGGGCGGCGAAATCAAAAGCGGCTGGAATTTTGAAAAGAGTGGCTAAAGAAAGGAAAACACCGCTTGTAAACCAAATTTTAAGAGGAGGATTTTTTAGGCGGTAAATTAACCAAAAAGCCGCGATCGTGGGTAAAAGCATAAAGTTTTCTGCATTAGCGACATTACCCTCAAAAGTATGAATGTTGCTAAGAAAAACGAAGGCGAATGTAGTTGTCATAATGGCAAAGAAATTCTTTTTGAAAACAGCTTGGCTGAGTTGATAAAAGACGAAAGTCGTGACCAGGCTCCAAAAAAAGAAAAGAAGGCGGTAATTAGAAAAATTACCAGCGAGAGCAGCTATTAGATAAATCATTGACGGTTTGTTATCGTGGATATCCCGATAACAAACTAAACCTTTTCTAGCAGCTTGGCCTAAAGCAAGATAAATACCCTCGTCGCCGTAAGTAAAAGGTTCAAATAGAGAGGGTAAACGCAGAATAACAAAAAAGCCAAAAACAAGAAAAAGCCAATATTTTTTCGTTAATTTTATAACTTGATTAGCCATAAGAAAGATAAATCATCAAATTGTTTGCTTTTTTCAATTTCATAGCCGGTAATGACAATTTCTTCAGGAGAGGCGCTAGTGATTAAACCAAGACTTTCTTTATCAGGGAGTTGATCAATCATGTCTTCTTTTTCCATTAAGGCGGTTCCAGTATAAAAAGGTAATGGATTGGGCGCATAAATTGGGGCCTCGAGACCATAATATTTTGATTCAAAAAGATGATGAGAAGCGGCGCTGTAGTTAATCAAAGTTAGATCCGCCGCTTCGGTTTTAATATAATTAGCGAACTCTCTGAAGGGTCTCTTAGTGGGGTGGGTGAAATAATGGTAATTAAGAGTTGCTAAGAGAAAGATAACGATGAAAATAAAAATGAAGGAGAATTTCCTTCTTAGAGAAGCAATTAATAAACTACTAGCTGGAACGACTAGAAGCATATAACGATCGAAGAAAATTGGTTGGAAGAATTGAGAAATAAGGTAGGTAAGAATAAGAGGAATAAAAAACCAACCTAAAAGAAAAAGAGATTGTTTTTTATCTTTAAACCAATTTCTTAAAATAAGAATTAGACCAATGGCTCCAAAAGCCAATTGACGACTGGTTTCTTGACCAGAACCAACAAGAAACTTAATGACGGTTTCAAGAAAAACTTCAAAATTAGGCTTGCCTAACCAGAAACCACTACTCACAAGGGAAACTTGGTAATAAAGGGGATAAAGCCAAGGAAGATAAAGAAGGCCAATCAGGAAGAAATCAAGGTAATTTTTAATGATTTTTTTAATAGGCTGACTCCAGCTTTCTGTTAGTTGCCAGAGTCCTTCAAAAGCAATGATGAAAATAAAGAAATGGTGGGAATAAAGAGCGGCTACACTGGCAAGGATGAAACCCAGCCTATTTTTCTTAAGAAAAAAGTAGATTGAAAGGGTTGAAGTTAAAGCCAGAATGGCATACATTCTCCCTTCAAAAGCGTAATGAAAGAGAAAAGGATTAACGAGGGTTAAAAGAGCGGCTAAAAGACCAGTTTTTTTATCCCAAAGATGTTTACCAATAAAAAAAACGGTGACGACTGTTCCCAAGAAGAAAGCAAAGGAAAGCATCCGGATAGAGATTTCTGAAATGCCAAAAAATTTAATCCAAGTATGGTAAAGAAGGTAATAAAGAGGTGGTGAAGTATCTCGGGCTACGGTGGTAACGATTTGCCAATAGGGCTTGATTGCTAGAGTGGCGGCCCAAGCTTCATCGCCCCAAAGACTGGCAGTGAATTGGTTCATAATAATACTATACTTTTTCTGTGACCCAATATTCCAGTCTTTTTCCGGTCATTAATTGGGTTTGAGAATGAAGTCCAGGAATAACTGACATTAATAGAGTGGCCACAGGCATCAAAATCCACTGAAGGTACTCGAGGGATGATTTCCAGCGAGGAAAGTCTTTGGGTTTTTTAGGACGCAGAGAGAAATCAAGAGCAATAACGACGAAAAGGAAAAGCAAACAAGTGGTCAAAATAATCCGAGAAATTCTAGGCAGGTTGTAACCTAGAGCAGTCTGTTTGAAAACCGGGTTAATCAGAGCTGGTAACCAAGCACCTAAAGTCAGAATAAACCAGTTAGTTGACCAGATGAGATGGGTTTCAACTAGTTTGTAAATTCGAAAAACCTTTGTCCAAACCGGAATTTCGGGATGTTTCAAAGCTAATTTAATAGCAAAAGGAATGTCAGTACAACCCCAAGCGTGACGTCGGCATTGAAGATAACGATTTTTTAGAGAACCAAAATAGCTAGTACCTTCAGGAGCATCAATACTGGTTGGATGGAAAATAGGTTCGACTTCAACTTCACCTCGATTATCAAAAAAAGTTTGGAGGAAAATATGCCAGTCTTCAGGAATAATGTCGGTGTGCCAATAGCCAACCTTGTCGATCATTTTTAGAGAAGCAGAATAGGTAGAGTAGTTAAGATAAAGACTTTCTGGTTCTAAAAGGTGAGAGACATGAGTAATATTACCCATAGTGCCGACAATTCTAATGAAAGCGGGTACGCGCCAGAAATTATTATGCCAAACAATTGGTGATTGCCAGAAGCGGAGATAGCGTTTTTTATTAAGGGCAAATTCGTAAGTAAGAGAGGAAAAATATTTAGGATGGAAACAGGAATCAGCATCACAGCTGGTGATAGTGATTTTGTCGATATCATAACCTTTTTTATCAACAAGAATTTTTTTAGCTAACTTAGCCGCCCAGGCTTCATTAGAGGCTTTGCCTCGAATTTCACCTTTAATGCCGTCAGGATGGATGGAGGTAATTAGTTGACCAAATTGGCCTTTGAATTTTTTAGTTAGTTCCCTGGCTCTTTTTCGGGAACCTTCAGCTCTCGCTTCCATAGCCAGAACAATAATCATCTGGTCTTTGTTAAGATATTTCTGCTTAGCGAGACGATTAAGAGTTTCAGAGATTTTCTCTACCGATTCATTGTAATTAGGAATAATGACAAGGTGTTTAATTTCTTCCCAAGAGAGAGAGTCTTGGTCTTTATCCTTTAAGTATTGCTGGTGCCAATTAATTTTTTCTGCCTGTTTGATTTTAATATAGCCAGCCAATCCTAGAAAGGCAGCTTGAAAAGAACGATAAAACCAGAAAACCAAAAAACCAACCGTAAAGTAGGCGACAATTCGAGGCATAAAAAAAGCGCCCCAAAGAGGGAAAAGAATAATTGTCCAAGCTAAAGTCCCAGGTAGAATTTCCAGGAATCTTTGGATTCGAGCATCATAACGTTCAACAAATTCTTTCATTGTGGGTAATTATAGCAGTTAAAGGCTGAAATTTAAAATAACAGCCCGATGATCGGTGGAAGAAAAATTTATGGCTGAGCATTGAGCTTGCCTTGGCTCACCTTTGCTAAAAATATAATCTGTTTTTGTTCTTAATAAGGGACTGAAAATTTTAGCTATTCTTAAGAGTTGATAGGGTTTTTTCCAAGCGGGATCAGGATTTGAGGGACTAGAAGTCCAAGTAATTTTTTTAGAAAGTTCAACAAAGCCCTTTTTTTCTAATAATTTAAGTTCAGCTGAAGCTTTTTTTGAAGAACCAGTCGTATTGAAGTCGCCAAGAATAAACTCTAAATCAGGTTTGTCAGGATTAAGAGAATTCTTCAGAAAAAAATCGACTTGCTTTTTTCGCGTGGTCGAACCACCGATGAATTCTAGATGAAAATTAGAAACCTTAATTATTTTTCCTTGTTTGGTTTTAAAAAAACCAATATGGCAAAGGCGATCACACGGGGGAAAGATTTTTCCTATGGATCGCCAAGATAAATTGGGTTTAAAAGAAGGAAGAACAAGCCCAAACGAATCTATTAGTCTTAAAACCTTTTTGTTAAAAACAAAAGCATTTCCCATGTTTTTAATTTTGAAATCAATTGGTAAAAAGGATTTAGAAGCGTAATCCTTGCCCAAAAATTCAGCGATTTGTTGGGCGTGATTTTTTATTTTTGGAGATTCGCAGACTTCTTGAAGACAAAGTAGATCAAAAAATCCAATTTTTTCTTCGACTTCTCGACAAACTTGATCAATTTTAAAACCACCTTGAATGTTGAAAGTGATTATTTTCATTTAGAAATTTCTTCTAGAAATTTTCGCCAGGCATCACCTTTTATTTTAATTTCTTGAATTGTCCTTTCTGGGTAAAGACGAAAAATGTCGTAATAAGCAATGGAATCAATAATTCTTGGCTCCTCATTTTCCAACATTAAATTCCAAATACTCCAAACTCTTTTACCTTTTATTACTTTTTTATAAAGATTTAGATCCGGTATCCAGTCATGTTTTTCTAGAATTTTTAATAAACCTTGACCAAAATTTTTGAGTGATTTTCTTAGCTTGGATGAAAGTTTTTTTGGTTCAATAAAGCGATATTGTTTATCAGGAAGCCATTTTTGAAACATCATATTGACTGGACCAATATCAGTTTCCCGTCTCTCAAAAGTAGTTTTTAAAATAAAAGGTTTAATGAATTGTCGACATGTTTGATAGGCGAATTTTATGTTATCTAAATATCTAGGATCATTTACTTCTGGGAAAATTCCTGCTGGTATTTTAACAACGTGATTTTTATCAGGAAGTTTATATACCGCCCATTCCCAGCCATAACCAATCAGTTTCGAACCAGGGAAGAATTTACAGGTTTGAGGTGGTGATGAGGCATTATCTACGATGTTTTTTATTTGTTGCGAAAGTTTTGATTCTTCTTTTTTTAACTCTTTTAAACTAACCCCCTTGTTAATATGTGCTTGCATGCGCCATTGACCCTTTTTAATATTTGCCATTTGGACGGGGTAGTCAACTTTTTTAAATTTTGAAGATTTTTTTGACATTTTGAGTTGTAATTTTAGCAACTTCTTCTAGAGTAGTGTCTTTTAATTTAGCTAAGTATTCTGCGGTAATTTTAACATGAGAGGGTTCACTTCTTTGGCCTCGATAAGGTTCTGGAGTAAGAAAAGGACAGTCAGTTTCTAAAACAATTTCTTCTAAGGGGATTTGGCTAAAAACATTTTGGAAACCAGGATCATAAGTCAGATTGCCATCAACCCCAAAAAAGAAACCTAATTGACTAATTCTTTTAATTCTTTTTTTACCAGCTGAATAACAATGCCAAATACCTTTCAGCCCTTTTTTCCCATATCTTTCAAGAATTTCAAGGGTTTCTGAAGAAGCCTTCCGAGAATGAATATTAATCGGCAGTTTTTCTTTTAAAGCCAATTCAATTTGTTTCTTAAAAAGAAAGAGCTGTTCTTTTTGAGACCGATCTTTTTCTCCGGGCGGGGCCGGTGAATAGTCAAGACCGCACTCGCCAATTACAACAACTTCTTTTCGTTTAGTCAATTTAGCCAATTTTTGAAGTTGTTCTTTTGTGGATAATTTTGTTTTCGGGTCTGTTTGGTGGGGATGAATACCAATGGCCGCAAAAACAATTCCTGGATATTTTTGAGCAATTTCAATCGCTTTTTCTGATTCTTGAAGATTACTGCTCACACAGACGATTTTCTCAACCTTGTTTTTAATGGCTCTTTTAATGACTTGGTCTAAGTCTTTTTCAAATTCTTGAAAATTAAGATGAGTGTGGGTATCAACTAACATTATTCTATTCTAGGGAAAAGTGGTTTTTCGGCTTTGATTTTGGGTCCTTGAAACTGTTTTTCAATTTTTTCGGCGGTTTCTGGGAGAAAAGGTTCAAGATTATAACTAATCTCTCGGATTTCCTTAACTAATTTATCTAAAACTGGCTTTAGTTTTTTACCTGAAACCTCCCAGGGTTTTTTCTGATCAATGAATTTGTCACAAGCAGTAATTTTTTCTTGCCAGATAAAATTCAAAGCTTGATCCAACTGGAACTTTACTAGGGCTTTTTGAATTTCGGGATAAAGTTTTTGATTGGTTTTTTTAAATTCAAAACCTGACTTTTCGCATAACTTAGCCACTCGGGCAGCTAAATTACCTAGACCATTAGCCAAATCGGCATTATAGACTTCTTTGAATCGTTGAATCGAAAAATCACCATCACCATAGACTGGAATCTCTCGAAGAAGATAATAGCGGATTGGGTCAGTCCCGAATTTCTTAACCAAATCGAAAGGATCAATCACGTTGCCTATTGATTTGCTGATTTTTTCGCCTTCAACCGTAATATAACCATGGACAAATTCGGCTTTTGGTGGTAGTAAACTAGCGCTTTTAAGCATAGCTGGCCAGTAAATAGCATGGAATC
Source organism: Patescibacteria group bacterium (assembly GCA_035529375.1). NCBI lineage: Bacteria > Patescibacteria group bacterium. The sequence continues at coordinate 268,268 of DATKWU010000009.1, read as the reverse complement.
GAATAATTCCCTTACCAATCACATGGAGATCAGCCGGCCAATATTTTTGATAAAGCTTGCCTTTGTTTTGCCAATCAAGAGCGGTAATATAGTTGGCTAAAGCGTCGAACCAAACATAAATAATTTGGTTGGAGTCGCCAGGAACAGGGATTCCCCAACCATGAGCTCTTTCTTTAGTTCGAGAAATACTAAAGTCTTCAAGACCCTGGCGGATGAAAGCGAGAACTTCATTTTTGCGGGTTTTAGGAACAATTTTTAATTTGTTACTAGTAATTAACTTTTCTAGCCAATTTTGGTATCTAGAGAGGCGGAAGAAATAATTTTCTTCTTCCACCAATTCTGGTTCTTTTTTATGTTCAGGGCACTGACCGTTAACAAGATCTTTCTCTGTTTTAAATTCTTCACAACCAACACAATAGAGGCCTTTATATTTTTTCCTGTAAATATCCTCTTTTTTACAAGCTTTCCATAAGGCTTGGGCTCCTTCGACGTGACGTTTTTCGGTAGTGCGAATAAAATCGTCAAAGGAGATATTAAGAATATTTTTGAATTGATAGAATTTATCCGAATTCTGTTTAACAAATTTTTCTACAGGAATTTTTTTCTCCTCAGCTGCCTGGACGTTTTTAAGGGCATTATCATCGGTTCCAGATAGAAAATAAGTGTCTTCACCAAGAAAACGATGATAGCGGGCAATGACATCAGTTTGGACGAATTCCAAGGCATGACCAACATGGGGCGCGGCATTAACGTAAGGAATAGCGGTGGTCAGATAGAATTTTCTAGCCATAATGATCTAATTTTACTAAATTTAGCCTTAATCTAAAAGAGGAATTTAAAGAAGAGATTTAAAGCGCTTACTGATTCTTTTCGCCCATTTATTAGCCCATTCTTCGGCATTAATTTTCTGAAGAGCATTTTCAAAACCCTTGCCCTTTCTCATTTGTTCGGCTACTGAAGAAATTGTGGCGCTGGAAAGTCTTAAATTGGCCTTAATATTGGAATAACTTCTACCTTTATTAAGATAATAGGCGGCTCCCAGGCGCTTGGCAAAGATTTCTAGTTCGGTTTCGGTTAAACCTTCATTGAGAAATGTTTCGGCTTCTTTTTTTGAGCGGATATCAGCGATGACTTGATAAAGGAGTTGGTAGATCTGATTTTTCAGATTAGGGTTAACTTTCTTTTTTGAAACTTGCATAGTAAAAACAAATTACCCACTTCAAATTACTAAAGTGGGCAGGCAAGATAGTTTGTTTAATTAAATTAATAACAGAAGTGGCAGAAAATGTCAAATTATTGCTTACTAAAAAAGAGTTCTAGAGCAACAAAAATAGCTAAAAGAATAATTAAGTTTAGAAGATTGCCAATTTGGTAATAGCGAAAAACAAGTACTAGAACAAAAAAAAGAGCCGTTATTAAACCTCTGCGGGAATTAGCAAAAAATAGGGCACTGGTAAGAAACAAAGTAGCAAAAAGCAAGCTAAAAAAACCCAAGATTGATAAAAGATTTTCTGGTGGGACTTTAAATAAAACTAATGTCCAACCGAGCCAAAAGAGAATGGTCAAAAGAAGAGTAGGGAAAAAGTTTTTCCTTCGTTGTCTAAAGTTTAATGTTCTTCGGATCAGTTGCTTAGGTTGAGCTTCTTCTCTTGAAAATTCTTTTTCTTTCATGATTTAATCATACGCTAATTTGTGCTAAAATTGAAGCTATGCCCAACGAATTTTACCTTTTAACGGCCTTGATTATTGGCGCCATTGCCCTGGCGGTTTTTTTGATTAACAAAAAACTTTCTCAAATTGCGGAAAAAAACAAACCAGACGAAACTCTAGTTGAATGGCTTCGGGCGAACCAAGATCTGTTGCAAAAAAGCAACAAGAACATTACCGATACTTTGCAAAAGAATACTGATGCCATTGCCACCCGGCTTGATCGGGCCGCCCGAGTGATTGGTGATCTTCAAAAAGAGGCGGGTCAATTCAGTGAAATTGGTCGGTCAATGCGTGACTTACAAGAATTTTTAAAGAGTCCTAAGTTAAGAGGTAATATTGGTGAGGAAGTTTTAAAAGACTTAATTTCCCAAATGTTTCCCAAAAATGCCTTTTATCTTCAATACAGTTTTAAATCAGGGGAAAAGGTCGATGCCGCCCTGAGAACGGATGCAGGTCTTTTACCTATTGATTCTAAATTTCCCATGGAAAATTTTCAACGAATTGTTAAAGCTGAAAACGAAGCAGAAAAGAAAAAAGCTAGGGTCTCTTTTGTGGCTGATGTTAAGAAACACATTAAAACAATTTCCCAAAAGTATATCCTGCCTGAAGAAGGGACAATGGATTTTGCTTTAATGTATATTCCTTCAGAAGCGGTTTTTTATGAAATTGCCAATATTCCTGATTTGACCGACTTTGCTCGAAGCCATCGAGTTTATCCGGTTTCCCCTTCAACTCTTTACGCTCATCTCCAGACAATTCTCTTGTCTTTTGAAGGTAAGAAAATAGAAAGTCGTTCCCGGGAAGTTTTTCGACTTTTAAGGGCGATTAGAAAAGATTATGAAAAGACCGAGAGTTCTCTTTCGGTTCTTGGCAAACATCTCCAGAATGCTTACAACCAAATGAGTAATGTTCTTTCTGGTTTTACTCTCTTAGGCCAAAAACTATCTTCAACCGATTCTTTAAGTGAAGGCGCAGGAGAAGAAACAAAACAATTAAAGATGAAGGGAGATTAACTCTTCACGATGGCTAATTCCAAAGGGAAAAAATTAAACAAGAAACAGCAAGAAGCAATTAAACACGGCGAAGGCCCTCTTTTGATTATGGCTGGCGCTGGCACTGGCAAAACCACGGTCATTACAGAAAGAATTAAATGGTTGGTGACTTCTGAAAAAGCCAAACCCGCTGAAATTCTAGCTCTGACTTTTACTGATAAAGCGGCTCGAGAAATGGAAGAACGAGTCGATATTGCCATGCCTTATGGTTACACCGATATGTGGATTGCCACCTTCCATTCTTTTTGTGACCGGGTTTTGCGCCAAGAAGCCCTCCAGATTGGCCTTGATCCGGGTTACAAACTGATGGCCCAGGCAGAAACCACCCAGTTTCTGATTAACCATCTTTTTAAATTTAAACTTGAATATTTTCGGCCCTTAGGTAATCCGACTAAATTTGTAGATGGTCTTCTCCAACATTTTTCTCGATTAAAAGATGAAGATATTTTGCCTGAAGAATATCTGAAGCACGCTCGGAAATTAAAACAAAAAGCTAAGACCAAAGAAGCCAAGGATGAAGCGACCAAGACATTGGAATTAGCCAATGCTTATCGAACCTATGAAGAATTAAAAATTAAAGAAGGAATGATGGATTTTGCTGATTTAATTAGTAAAACCATTAAACTTTTTCGAACCCGAAAAAATATTCTCCATCAGTATCAAAATAAATTTAAATATTTTTTAGTTGATGAGTTTCAAGATACCAATTATGCCCAAAATGAATTGGCGATGCTTTTAGCAGGCAAGAAAGCGAATCTTACCGTGACTGGCGATGATGATCAATCAATTTATCGTTTTCGGGGAGCTGCCGTTTCCAATGTTATTCAGTTCCGAAAAAACTATCCCAAAGCTAAGATTGTGGTTCTTGCTAAAAACTATCGTTCTAGCCAAATAATTCTTGATCATGCCTACCAGTTAATTCAAAATAACAACCCTGATCGCTTAGAGGTCAAAGAAAAAATCGATAAAAAACTTAAAGCCGTCAGAAAAATTAAAGGTAAGCCAATTGAGTTTATTCAGACTGATCGGGTGGAAAACGAAGCTGAAGCCGTGGCTAAAACGATTAAAAGTCTGATTGATGGTTCAGTTGGTAGTTATGACTATCAGGACATCGCTATCTTAGTTCGGGCAAACAATCATGCTGAACCTTTTGTCCGGGCCCTGGCTCGCCAGGGTCTGCCTTATCAATTTCTTGGTCCCGGTCAACTCTTTCGTCAAGCTGAAGTCAAAGACTTAATTGCTTATCTTAAGATCCTTTACAATTTCGAAGATGACCTGGCTCTTTACCGAGTTCTTTCCCTGGATTTATTCAATCTGGATGCCCGGGATTTGGCGGCTATTAATAATTATGCTAAGAGAAAGAACCTTTCTTTGTTTGAAGCTTGTGAACAAGCAGAGAGACTAAGAATCAGTAAAAAAACCAAAAATCAGATTGATGAATTTGTTAAAATGGTTTACCGTCATCTTAAACTCCTTTCCAAAGAAACGGCTGGTCAAATTCTCTATTATTTTCTTGAAGACACCGGTTTATTAAAGAATTTAGCTGATTACAAATCACCGACTGAAGAAAAACAAGCCCAAAATATTTCTAAATTTTTTGATCGCCTTAAGACTTATGAAGTTGATCATGAGGATGCCTCGGTCAGAGCCGTAGTTAATTGGCTTAATCTCTCCATGGATTTAGGTGAATCACCCTTAGCCAGTAATTTGGATTGGACTGAAGAAAATCGAGTTAATCTCCTAACCGTTCATTCAGCTAAAGGTCTGGAGTTTCCGGTGGTTTTTTTGGTTAATTTAGTAACAGCTCGTTTCCCCACCCGAGAAAGACCAGAACAAATTCCGATTCCTGAAGCTTTGATTAAAGAAACTTTACCTATAGGTGATTATCACGAACAAGAAGAAAGGCGGTTATTTTACGTGGGCATGACCCGAGCTTGTGACCGTTTGTTTTTAACGGCCGCCAATTATTATGGTGAAGCCAAAAGAGAGAAAAAGATTTCTTCTTTTGTAACAGAAGCCTTAGGTGAAGAAATAATTAAAAAGCCAATAAAAGCTGATGATCAATTAACTATTTTTGATTTTAGACCAACCCCAGAAGTAAAGTCAGAAAGAAACCGCTTACCTATTAATTATTTATCTTTTTCTCAGGTAGAGACTTATGATAAATGTCCTCTCCAATACCGTTATCGTTACATTCAAAGAATTCCCACGCCAACCCCACCGGCGGCTGGTTTTGGTAATGTGATTCATCAAACCTTAAAAGATTTTTATCAAGCAGCCTTAGAAGATAAAAAACCAACAAAAAAAGATTTATTAAATACTTTAGATAAAAATTGGAGCGACGAAGGTTATACCTCTAAGGCTCATGAAAAGCGGATGCGGAAAGAAGCTGAACGGATGTTAAGAAAATTCTATGATAAAGGCTATAACCTGGACCACTTACCTAAGTATTTAGAACAAAATTTTGTGATTAAAGCCAAAGAAGGTCTAAGGATTGGCGGTCGAATTGACCGGATCGACGAAACCAAGTCAGGAATGGAAATTATTGATTACAAGACCGGAAAAGTGATTGATCAAAAAGAATTGGACAGATCATTACAAATGAGTGTTTATGCTTTAGCAGCGATTGACCCGGGAATTCTCAGACAAAATCCAGAAGACGTGGTTTTGTCCTTTTATTTCCTTGATACAGGTGAGAAAAAATCAACTCAAAGAAGCAAAGAACAATTGATTCAAGCAAAAAAAGACCTAATCAAAAAAGCCAAGGAAATTGAGAGAAGTCAATTTGAACCAAGACCCGGAGTCTGGTGTGACTTTTGCGAGTACAAACTTATCTGTGAAGCCTGGTCTTAAATTCTATAGGTTGATTTTCTTGGTTTTTCATGATAAGCTGTCTTCGTACCTTCAGAACTAACTGGCGAAAAGGAGAGTGTGCCGTGAATGTAAAGCGGAGTGCTCAAACAAAAGGACAGTTGAGTGAACTGAGTCAGCTTATGTTGCGGATCCTTTCACGAGTCAACTTGACTCATGGAGAGTCACAGATGCTGGCGGAAGGAGAGCGTCCGTTAACAGAGTTGATGAATCTCATCTTACGAGTTGATCCTCGTCGAGTTGATCTCCCTCAATTGAAAGAGGTTCTCCAGTTGGAGCGCAAGTTCAAACCACTAGCAAAGAATGCTTTGGTGGAGATGAACTATAAGATCGTCAGCGTTCCACCAGGGATGACCCTTGTTTCGATGTGGGACTTCGACACTATGGGGTCGCGAGTGTATCCAGAGCTTTCCCGGTTTGACAGTTTTCCTACGATACCAAGGGAGATAGCTTGGCGACCTGATCAGCCGCTCGCAGCTTATTCTACAACCGATGTTCTGCGCCACGAGACTGGTAGTGCCGAGCTCGCGGTTGGGAACCCTGCGTTGACCAGCTTAGAGGGAGAAGTCAGAGCAATCATTCCAACGGCGGAAGAAGCGCTTTGGCTACGTCTTACGTATGGTTCAGAGATAACCCGGCAATCGTCCACTCCTGCATTCACTAGGACAGTGAATTGGTGTGGCAATATTCATCTCCAAGTTGGCGATTTTCGGGCCGGCGGAGGGATAAAGGTTATCTCAGAGACCAGAGTCTCTCTCTCTTCTAGTGTATTGAGGGTTTTGGAGATACTGGTGCCGAAATAGTCCAGTTTCTGGACAAACTTCTGGAGGTACATGGAGCCTTTAGCTCACGTGAGCTTTAGGCTCTTTCTTTTGGATAATTCAAGAAGATTTTTTTAAAACAGCCTGGATATTCAACTTCTTGACCACCAAAACTTTTTTTAAAATGACTAAATCCTTGCCAATCTTTAATTGGAAATCTTTGATCATAGGTCCCTTCAAAATCAAAAATCTGACAACCTCTTTTTTTAGTTAATCTCATTGCCTCCCAAACTAAAAGATATTGAGCTAATTTTTTTCGGCCTTCTTTAGAAGTAAAGGCAGAGTAATAGTAAGCACTACTATTAGTAGTTAGAATGATTGTCCCGCCCACAATTTTACCTTGAGATTGAGCGGTCAGAAAAAGAGCTTTTCTGGTAAAGGCTTTTTTAAGATTTTTTAAATTTTTTAAAGAAGGAACATATTTTCGCCAGCCAACAGCTTTTCTCCAGGCCTGCCGGAATTTTTCTAAATCAAGTATTTCAATGATTTGTAATTTTTCTTTTTCTGCTTTTCTAAGGCTATAACGAGCATCTTTCTTCATTTGTTCACGGATTTTCTTTTCAGATTGATTGAGGTTAATTTGAAGAGTTTTCGTCACATGACCACCACCGCTTAATCGATAACCATACTTTTCCAAACCTGGTTCTGTTTTTAAAGGTTGGATTTGGATTTGAAGGGGTTTGTATTTTTTTGCCAGTTTTTCAATCCCTTCGAAGGGAATCGGCGAATTAGGATACTGGGCTTTCATAATCAGAGGTGGTAACAAGGGTAATTTACGGATGTAGAAAAAGCAATTACTCACTTTTTCTACTCGCCAGCCAGAAAGTCTCATATAGTGGGCGAATTCCTTTGATTGACGTAAATCCATTTAAAATGGCAGTTTCGTTCTTAGACGAAGTAATTTCCAGCGTAAGGCATTAGCCAAGTTAAAGACAGGATAAAAACGGTGATCAATCACCAAATCATAAGTGCCAACAAATTCCACCACTTTAGCGCCAAAGCCAAGTTTAAAGCGATGAAAACCAAACCAAGGATCTTGGGGACTGGGATCAGGTCCAGGTGTTCCCCATAAATCAAAAAGCTTGCAGCCCTGTTTTTTACCAAACTGAATCGCCGCCCACATCATGGCGTAAGAAGCCATCACATTTTGGTGTTCTCTAGTGGACCAGCCATAAGGATAATAAAGAACATCTTTGAATTTAAACAAAACCCAGGTGACCAAAATTTTTCCTTGATAATCAGCCGTTAAAAGATGAGCTAGACCAGTTGGTTGAAGGGTCTCCCACATTTTTTGGTGGTATTCTGGGGTATGGGCATAAAAACCTTGTCTTTTGGTGGTTTCAGCCATCAGTTTAAGGTAAACCTCAAAGGCTTTTGGCGAGTTATCCTCAGCTACCTCGATCACATGTTTTTGAGAGAGGCGAAGATTATAACGAGTTTTTGGTTTCATCGCCGTCATTAATTCTTCATCACTTTTAGTTAAATCAAGGTAAAAGGTATGTTTGGTGAAATAGGGGTCGCCTGGCTTTAACTTAAAGTTTTGCCAAACTTCAGGTTTGGAATTTTTTTCGTCAGTCAAAATATTAGGCTCAAGTTTAACTAGAATCGCTTTTTCTTTTTGGCCTAGCTTAATCAAAGCGTCAATCAACCTTTTATCAGGCATTGGCCCCTTAGGAAAGTAAATGATGCTATAAGGGAGTTTAGGGATAGGGTGGACAGTGACCTGGTAACCAGCCTTGATTTTTTTCTCATCAAAAAGGCCGAGACGAATCACTTCCAGACCAGTTTTTTTCCGGAATTCTCCCCATTCCCAAGTTTGAAGAGGGTGATTAACTACGGTGTTAAATTGATCTTTTTCTTCAGGCAGGACTTCGCGAATAATCATAGTTCTATGATAACAAATCAAGTCGATGAGGTCTCAACTAAATTAAGAGGAATATCAGCTAAGAATCTTGAAGGTGGGTTAGTTGAACGTTGGCCAAAATAAAGGCGTTGGTGAGTATAAATAAGGTAGAGTTTTTCTTTAGCCCGAGTCATGCCTACATAACAGAGGCGTCTTTCTTCCTCAAGTTCTTCTCTGTCCATGATACTCCGCGAATGAGGAAAGAGACCCTCCTCCATTCCAACCATAAAAACAACTGGGAATTCGGTTCCTTTAGCGGCATGAACCGTCATTAAAGTAACCGCGTTTTTTTTCTGATTTTGAATGGGGTTTTGAGGCAGATATTCTTGCTGGACAAGGGCAACATTCTCTAAAAAATTATCTAGCTTGGGGAATTCGGTAGCCACCGAACGAAGTTCTTTAATATTTTCCAATCTTGTTGAATCGGCTTCATCTTTTTTATTGTAAAGATCTAAGTAATCGGCAGCTTCAAGAACTTTATCCAAAATTTCCAGAGTGGTTAATCTAATCTTTGATTTCTTTTTATCGAATTCTTCAGTAAATTTAAGGAATTTTTTAAATCTTCTTTTACCTAATTTTTGGATTCTCTTATAAGAGGCCATGTCTTTAGGGTTGGTTAAAAGTCTTAAATAGGCTAAACAATCTTTAATTTCCTTTCTTTCATAAAAGCGGGTCCCACCAACCAGAGTGTAAGGTAAACCAGCATGAAGAAAAGCTTCTTCAATAACTCGGGATTGGGCGTTGGTCCGATAGAGAACAACGTAATCATTGTAATCACCGCCTTGACTGACAATACCATTAATAATATATTGGGCTTCTTCCTGCTCGTTATTAGCTTCAAAGACGATTAATTTTTCGCCAGCCTGATTTTTGGTCCAGAGATTGAGAATCGGATGTTTGGTGTTTTTTCTAATGACTCCATTAGCGGCTTGGAGAATGTTTTGGGTGGAACGATAATTTTGTTCCAGATTAATAATGGTTAAGTCAGGAAAATCCTTTTTAAGACTCATTAGGTTGCGATAATTAGCTCCCCGCCAGCCATAGATAGCTTGGGCGGCGTCACCAACAGCGCAGAGATTACGCCATTTATTGGCTAGGAGTTTGGTTAGAATATACTGGGCCTGGTTGGTATCCTGATATTCGTCAATGAGAAGATATTGAAATTGATTTTGATATTTCTGCAAAACTGGTTTTTCTTTTTGAAAAAGTCTAACAGTCTCAAATAATAAGTCATCAAAATCTAGGGCCTGGTATTCTTTAAGTAATTTTTGGTAAGCCAAATAAACTCGAGCCACTGTTTCTTGGAAAAAACCCCGAGCATATTGGGGATATTCAGCTGCCGAGATAAGCTCGTTTTTTACTTGGGAGATAGTGTTTAAAATCGAAGCAGGTTTGAATTCTTTTGACGAAGCATCGATTTTGATCATCGCTAATTTAATTGTTTCTAGCTGATCAGCTTCATCATAAATACTGTAGTTAGGGGAGATGCCAAGATGTTTTCCTTCAGTTCTTAAGAGGCGAGCGCAAAAAGAATGAAAAGTCCCGGCAAAAGGGAGTTCATTTTGGGAGTGACTGAGTAACTTTTGGATTCTTTCTTTCATTTCGCCAGCGGCTTTGTTAGTAAAAGTTAATAAAAGAATATTTTCTGAAGGGATCTTTTTTTCCTGAATTAAATAGGCAGTTCGGAAAGTTAAGGCGCGAGTTTTCCCACTACCGGCACCCGCTAGAATCAAAAGGGGCCCTTCGCCAAAAGTAACGGCTTCTTGCTGGGAAGGGTTGAGTTGGGTTAGAATATGGCTTAACACTAGAGGCATTTTAGCATGTTAATGAAGAAAGAGTTAAAAACCAATCTTTCCAAGATAAGAAGATTAGCGGCTCGTTATTTTCCTCAAATTCGTCTAGGCCTGATAGTGATTACCACTATCTTAGCAATTTTGATTATTAGGGCCGCTACACCATCAATAATTATGGGAGCTAGATTAACTGGCAACCTAATTTCTGGGGGTATTTCTTTGATTAGTCAATCTCCCGAAGATCTTAAGGGAGGTAATGGTCGGGTTAATCTTTTGCTTTTAGGGGTGAGTGACGAGGAGAAAGCAGGTGCTGATCTAACTGATACAATCATTTTTGTTTCGATCAATCCCCAAACTGGCAATACCTTAATGCTGTCCCTACCTAGAGATATTTGGCTAGCTTCGATGAGAGCCAAATTAAATACAGCTTATCATTATGGTAATGAAAAAAAACCAGGCGGAGGTTTACTCCTAGCCAAAGCCTCAGTCGCCGAGATTTTAAACCAACCAGTTGATTATGGCATTGTCATTGACTTTTCTGGTTTTGAGCAAATAATCGATCTTTTAGGTGGGGTGACTCTAAAGGTTGAAAATAATTTTGATGATTTTTACTACCCAATTCCGGGTAAAGAAAATGATGAATGTGGTGGTGATCCAGAGTATGGTTGTCGTTACGAACATCTTCATTTTGATGCCGGCGAACAAGTAATGGATGGAGAAACAGCTTTGAAATACGTTCGGAGTCGCTATGCTGAAGGCGAAGAAGGAACTGACTATGCTCGCAGTCGTCGTCAACAACAATTGTTAGCCGCTATTAAAAATAAACTCTTTTCTTTTAAAGTTTTGAGAAATCCTTTTGAAATAATTCGATTAATTAAAGTAGCTCAGCAGAATTTTGAGACCGATATTTCCCAAAAGAATTGGGGAGGTATGGTAAAACTTTTACTGAAAATGCGTTCCGGTGACTTAAACTCAGAAATTTTAGATGGTGGTGTCGAAGGCAAAGAGAGTTATTTGATCAATCCGCCACCTAACCCGCAGAAATATGACAACCACTGGGTTTTAATTCCTCGAACAGGCGATTGGCAAGAAATTCAAGCATATGTCCAAAACTTACTCGAGAATAACTAGGTTTTTCTTAAAAAGAAAACTACTAACTATTTTCTCTCTTGCCTTTGTCTTCAGATTGATTTTATTACCTTACGGCACTCACTCCTCTGATATGGGCTTATGGCATTATTGGTCTGAGAAGGTGGTTGAGTTTGGTCCTGAGCGATTTTATCAAGAAGTTAGTTTTTGTGATTATTTACCTTTTTATCTCTATTTTCTTGGCGGCATTGATTTAACCTGGCGGTTTCTTAGCCACTTTCTTAATTTTTCTCAAGATCTCCTTTTTAAACTGCCAGCGACTTTGGCTGATTTTGGGACCGCTTACCTAATCTTTCTTATTCTCAAAAAGAAATCTAAAAAAATTGCCCTCTGGTTAACAGCTGGCTATCTTTTTAACGTGGCCGTTTTTTTTAACAGTAGTCTTTGGGGTCAAGTTGATGCCCTAGGAGCTTTACTTCTTTTGGCCTCAGTTTACTTTCTCTTAGGTAATCGTTTTGTTTCTTCAGGATTCTTAATTGGCCTTTCTTTAACCATGAAACCAATTTATTTCTTAGTTTTACCGATCCTTGGTCTCCTGGTTTGGCAAAAGCAAAAGAAAAAAGGCAACTGGTGGCAAAAATATAAACCCATTAGAAATTTTGCGGCGGCTATTTTGACTGGTGTTTTCTTGATCACTCTGCCTTTTTCCCTTAAGGATCCTTTAGGTTTGTTAATTGAGAGGTATCAATATGCTTTTTCGGTTTATCCCTATACTTCAGTCAATGCTTTTAATTTTTGGGCAATTAACAATCATTGGTGGCAGTCTGATCAAATCCGTTTTTGGGGAATTACTTATCAACATTGGGGTTTATTAATGATCAGTTTTGTTTTGGGATTAAGTTTTTTGCTGATTTGGCAAAAAAGAAAAAGAGAAGACATTTGGTTAATCATGACTACGATGTTTCTGGTGCTTTTTAGTTTTGCCACTCGGGTTCACGAAAGACACATTTTTACTGTTTTGCCTTTTCTCACCATTTTAACTGGATTTAGTTTTTGGTATGGTCTTGCCTTATTAATTATTTCTTTAATTTCTACGGCCAATTTATATTTTGCCTTAGTGTGGTTGTTAAAAAACGGGGAATTTATTTTTAGTTGGCCATGGATTAATTTGTTTTCAATCGCGATTACTTTGATTAGTTTAGCTTTTATTATTTTGGTGTTTAAAAGAATTAAAATTAATTGGCCAAAAATAAGAAAAATTATTTCCAGAAACAGAATTATTATTTTACTATTATTTTTTTCTTTTTTATTCAGATTTTGGCAATTAGGCGAGCCACCAAGATTTTATTTTGATGAGGTTTATCATGCTTTTACGGCTACCGAAATGGCTAAAGGCCAGGTGGCGGCCTGGGAGTGGTGGCACCAGGCACCTGAAGGGGTGGCTTATGAATGGACCCACCCGCCTTTAGCTAAACTTTTTATAACTTTAGGGATCTTTGTTTTTGGCGAAACGGCTTTTGCCTGGCGGCTTTTTAGCGCTCTTTTTGGCGTTGGTTGTCTCTGGCTAGTTTACTTAATTGGGAAAAAATTATTCAATCAACGAGTAGCGTTTTTCGCCACCTTTCTCCTAGCTTTTGATGGTTTGCTTTTAGTAATGAGTCGAATCGGGATGAATGATATTTATTTTCTCTTCTTTAGTTTATTAACTCTTTGGCTTTTTTTAGAAAAAAGATATCTGTTTGCCGGATTAAGTTTTGGCTTAGCGCTGTCTTCTAAATGGACAGCGATTTATCTTTTACCAATCTTAGGTTTATGGCAATTGATTGAGTTTTTAAAACAAAAAAAACGATTTGATTTTTTAAAGCGAACCAGTTTTATTTTTGTTCTTTGTTTCCTTCTTTTACCAATTGTTGTTTATCTCCTTGTTTATTTACCTTTTTTTCTGACCAGTCACTCTTTGGATCAATGGTGGCAATTACAACAGCAGATGTGGTGGTATCATACGCGACTAACAGCCACTCATCATTACCAATCACCAGCCTTGTCTTGGCCTTTGTTAGTCAAGCCGGTTTGGTTTTTTGTAGGCTATCGACCAGAGGCAATTGCCAATATTTATGCGATGGGCAATCCAATTATTTGGTGGGGTGGTTTGTTTAGTTTGCCTTTAGTCATTTGGCAAGCTTTTAAAAAACGTAGTCAAGAATTGGGGATCGTAATTTTCGCTTACTTTGCTTTCTTTTTACCATGGATTTTTTCACCCAGGATTATGTTTATTCATCACTATTTACCTTCAGTTGTCTTTTTGGGTTTGTTTTTGGGCTGGGCTCTAAATTGGTTATGGAAAAAGAAAAGATTTTCGCGAATAGTGATTTATTATTCGCTACTAGTTATCATTACTTTTTTCTTTTTCTATCCTCACTGGACAGGACTCTATATTCCTAAATGGCTAGACAATCTTTATTATTTTTTCCCTTCTTGGAAATAGATCAAAGAAGAAGACCAATCAGAACAAGAATAATTCCTCCAAGAGTCGCCAAGATTGTTGGTGAGATAATCCCTGCCTCTGGCAATTCAACTTGTTGAGGTGAAGGTGATGGTACTAGGCTCGGGCTAGGAACAGGGGAACCTGCTACTGAAGGTGAAGGGCTCGGAGTCGGTGTAGGTGTGTGGCTTTCTTCTGGACATACACAGTCATCTTCATCAGAACAGCTCTCATTCACACAGATGTTTTCATCTTCATCACAAACTAGGTCAACTTCATCATCCCCGAAGTTCTGAGGACAATCAGTATCTACTGTACAAGCATCGTAACAGCTAATGGCTTCTATTGTGAATTCTAAGGTACAAACTGCTTCTTCGAGTGGTTCTTCCGGTTCGTCAGCCTGAGGAAAAGAGGTGGGTGCAGTTGGTGCAATTGGTTCTTTACCTACCTGATATAAACGCCAGGCAGTAGCCAAAGCAATTACCGCCAAGATTAAGGTGGTAAAACCAACCAGGCTAATTTGCCAATTTTTCTTTAAAAATTCTTTCATTATGATCCCTCTACTGCTGCTTTACCCCACTCAGTGCATTTAATAGTCGCACTGCTGGCACAACCTTGGTCGTCACAAGTCATTTGTTCATTAGTGGTGCAAACCCGACATTGAACTTGGTAGTCACCTGCTTTTGGAATGGTGTAGTTGATTTTTCCTTCGTATTCTCCATCTAATTCGGTAATGTTATCAGCTGCAACTGGAGTCTGCCATTCATCATTAACCTGAACCTTAAATTCAATTCGATCAATTGAGTCATCTGTTCCAGCCGTACCCTTGCAGATAAATTGAACTTCATCACTTTCACCTAAAGTTTCGGCTGATGGCGAAGCTGTTAAGCTAGTACAAAGAGGAGGAGTACAAACACAAGTCTCTTCACTAGGACATTGAGGATTAAGACATCTTTTAGTTTGACTAGTATCACCAGTAGGGATAGCACAGATATAGCCAGCCAGATCACAATTGCTTTGAGTACTACACTCGTCCCAACAGCCATATGTTGGGGGTTCCACTTCGTATTCTACAACACCACCAACCCAGACTATAGAGTCACCCAGTAAACCATTAGGTTCATCGGGCCGGTTAGGTGAATAAGTATGAAAAGTAGCTGTGTTACTTAAGGCACTGATTTTCGGTAAATCATCCCCAGTAATTCTGGTATCCCACCAATCACTAGGGTCAGTACCCCAAGCGGGAAAAGCGGTCCCATCGGTTGGATTTAATTGTTGATTATTTGCTTCATTATAATAGAGGTAGTTAGGTCGGGAGTCACCTACCATCGAACCTTCCCCCTCGCCAAAGAAAAAGGCCATTCTGAGTTTATCGGAGCCTGTTTTTCGATCATGAATATTAAAGTCCATATTAGTTGATAAATTGCGGAAAACAAATTCACCCCAAAGTTTAATCACCAGTTTGTTGTAAGAATTAGCAGGGTTTTTGTAAACAACAATATAGGCAACACCATAACCAGCGCCACCACCACCATCAGAACCATAACTACCATCAAGAAATCCTCCCGTGATCCTAAAATTAAATTGGGTGGTGTTTGTGGGTATTAATGAAGTAATGTCGGCGAGAAATACCTCAGGAGCACTATTGTATTGTTCAACGTAAGTATTAAATTCGGCTTCAGCCGTAACTGGTTGAGCTGCCTGATTATTGATACTTAAATTAAAATTTCTGTCTTTAGGTTTATCAGCGTTTCTTTCTCCTCCCCAGATAGCAAAAGCTTTAAAAACAGTAGAACCAGTAGGAATATTTAGGTTAACCGTGGGTGTTTTGGTAGTTTTGGTTCCGTGCCCATTGGCTACAAAGGAAAGATAATCAGGGCCAACTGTGACAGTACAATTGGGTAAAGTGCAATGTTCTAGAGTACCGACTGAAGCTTCAGTTTTTATCTCCTGTCTTTGCTTGACTAAATAAACAGCGGCTGGCAAAGTGGCAATCAAAAAGAGAACACCAAGGGTAGCTAATAAAACCCGAGTTTTTTTAGAACTACCTTTAGGCGAAATCCCTAATTCGGAAAGTTCCTTTTTGATTTCTTCTTGTTTTGGAGTAGCAAATTTTTCTTCTTCCTTGATTGGTGGAAAAGAAGAATCACTGGTTGAAGGAGTTGAAGTCGGTTGTTCAGTTGGTGGCGTTGGTATCTGGACATCCTGATTTTGGGAAGGTTGATTATCCCCAGGCGGATTTGTGGTTGGGTTCGGTTTTAGCGATTGATCTTGGGACAGGTCAGCCATCTAGAAAACTTTCTTCTTAAGCAAAATATTACTAAATAGTCCAAAGGTAATCAGAACTAATCCCATTATGAAGACTAAAAAAGTAGGTGTCAAGTAACCAGAATCAGGAACACCGCCTTCAGTTGAAGGTATTGAAACTCGACCACTCGGACTGACGCTGGGTGAAGGGCTGACCGATGGAGAAGGTGTTGGTGAGGGTGTGGCTGTTCCTGATGGAGTTGCCTCAAGAGCCGGCAAACCATCTTCACCGGCGGCTAAGACAATAAAAGTACGAGAAAGAGTTTGTAGTAGACCGTTTTCATCTTGATAATTGATGGTAACTGTGTGTTCGCCTGGTTCTAAATCAGCTGGTGGTGTCCAGTTCCAATTACCAAAATCATCAACAACAATGGTGCCGGTGTAGGTTTTTGAAGATTCAATGGTAATATTAAGAATAGCTCCGGCCGGGCCAATTCCTTGGATTTCTGGTTTTTGGGTACTAATACCTTCCTCATCTTCAGGATTAATGATTTCTACTTTGTCAGATGAGGGAGTGGAATCGCTGTCTTCTAAATTAAACTTTGAGGAACCAGTTGTTTTATCAGTTTCATCTGTTGTGACGGTACCTTTAAAATCATGATTTTCACCCAGGGTGATCGTAGGAACCGGGCTATCATTTTTGGTCGTGACGACCGCTGTGGCTGTTCCCTTTGCTCCTCCTTGAACAAGAATATCTTCAATCGTTGCCTGAGAATCATACTGGGCATAGTTTTTTAAATCCTCTGAACGAGCCAAATTTAAAGGAACAACCCAATTACCAGAAGACTTGGTTAGGGTCGATTGGGTAACAGCGCCGGGCAAAGAGAAATAGACAATCAAGCCGTCAGCTGGCGAACCGGCCTGATCATTAATCGTGCCGTAAGCAACATCACTTGGTGGTGAGGGGGCGGTTAGGGTTGCGGCGGTTGTCACTTGGTAATTCTGGCCATTGTTATCAAACGAACTGCCTCCCGAGCCAATTTGAAATTGATAAGTCGTATTTGGTTTTAGATTGCGAAGAGTGATGTGATGGGTAGTATAATTGCCGGTTTTACCAGTAAGCTCATCTCGATCGTCTCTGGATGTTTGGTCAATTTTATTGTTTGGACCATATTTTAAAAAGCCTGAAGTTGATTCGTCTGTTATCCAAGAAACTGAAAAACTACTATCAGTGATGTTAGTAAATTTAATTTGTTTTGGCGCGGCGCCTGGAGCGGCTCGAGAAAACCAATGGGTACTACGGTTAATCAAAAAAACGGCGGCGGTCATGCCGACAATCAAAATAATTAAACCAATAACGGTTGGTATCCGTTTTCTCATTCTTCTTCTAGATTACCACTTTGGGTTGCCGTTTGACCAGTGGTAGCTTCTTCCTCCATTTCCGTTTCGGGACTGGCAGGAGGTTGGCTAACAACATTAAGTTCCTCACTAGGGACTTGATATTTTTCTTTAATTTCTTTAATGACTGATTCTTCGATTCGTGGATTTAAGGGTTGAATAAGTTCTTTAATTATTTTAGGAATGGTTGTTTTGGTATAGGCACCGTAAACTTGGAAACCAATCCAAGCAAAAACTGTCAATAAGGTTAAGATTGAGATAATAAGAATATTTTTACCGAGTTTAAGATCTTTCATTCTTCTCTGGTTAAATAATAGGCGTGACCATTAAGAGTTAAGATTAAGATTTGAGTTTCTTCTTCAGTTGAAGTTTTGAAAGCAAAACTATCAATCCCAATAATTCGCCTCAAATTATCTAGTGAACTGAGAAAGTTCTTAAGACTTTGATAATTACCGCTGGTAGCCAAGTCAAAATTAACGGTTTGGGCTTCATTACTTTTTTCTCCTTGGAGATTGGTTTTTTCGAATCGGATTGATTCAATTTTAACTGAGGAAAGTCGAGCCAAAGCCTCGAGTTGTTTGACAAGAGTTGACAGATCTGGATCAAGAGGGAGTGATTGGTTGACTAAGTCAAGATCATCTTTAATTTGGGAGTAGTTTATTTGGGCTTGGGTGAGACTCTCAATTTTTTGGTCCATTTGATCGACGACAGCTTTTTTGTCTTTAATTTCTTTAATCAGACCGCTGATTGTAATTAAAGTTGGTCGAATCGCAAAAAATCCAAAAAAAGATATCGTTATCAGGGAAAGGACAACGCCGGTGTAAACTTTTGTTTGTTTTTTCTTGTAAAGATTATTGACACCGGTGAAATAGTGACGATAGCGCTGATAGCGATTAGGTAAAGTATTTGGCATTTATTTAATTAACTGACTGTTAAGACTAAAACTAATTCCCACGCCTTGTTCACTACCTAGAGATAAACTATCAATGTTTAGGTTAGTAAAGCTTGGCGATTTTTTAAGATTATAAATAAAAGTTGCTAAACCCGCTTCAGATAAAGCGGTAGCCTTAAATTCGACTTTATCACCAGTAATGGTTAAATTAGAGAAAGAAACATCGATAGGAGTTAAGTCAGAAATTTCTTTTAAGAGTTGATTAGTTTTGAGTTGTTCTTTTCTTAAACCTTGGATGCTGGTTAGTTGTTTTTGGAGAAAGCGGAAATCAGTTTCAAAATCGACTGATGCTTGAATAATTGCTTGCTTTTGTTCGATGAGTTGATAAAGATCAGTTAAATCACGATCGAGCTTGAATCGGGAGATAAAGGCAAGAATCACGATCAATTCAGTAAAGACAACAATATAGCGACCAACTGTTAACAACCACTTGAGGAATTTACCAAAAGGAGTCTTTTCCCAATCTTCTTGGGGTAAAAATTCAATTTTACTTTTTGAGGCAGTCATAAACTAATAAGCTATTGTACTAGCTATTCTAGTATATGGACTAGAGAGAAATTTGTAAAGCAATTTATCAGGAAGTCTTTTTTGGGGTTTTCTTCTTACTCTTTGGTAGGAGTTTGGCCAATCTCGATTTTGATCTCGAAGCTTTCTTTTTATGGATAATGCCTTTTTTGGCCGCCAGATCAAGAGCCCGACTGGCTTTTTGAAAAGCCTTTTTAGCTGGTTTTTGGCGCATTTCTTTGACAGTGGATTTGATTTGAAGGCGAATTTCTCGATTAATAACCGTTCGCCTCTTATCTCGGCGCACTTTCTTTTTAGCTGATTCAGTAACTGGCATAGCTTAAATAAATAGAGTCTTGCCGGTAGGCATTATATCAGTATAATTTAGTTAGGTAGGCAGTATAATAGATTTTAAGATAAAAGACAAATGTTAAAAAGTTTTTGGCGGAATGGTAGCCTAATTTTTTCCCATAAACAAGTTAATATTCTTTCTGCCGCTACCGTCATTATGGTGGCCGTGGCTATTTCTCGACTTTTAGGACTCTTAAGAGATCGTTTGTTGGCCGGGACTTTTTTTGGAGGTCAAGAAAGGCAACTTGATGTTTATTTTGCTGCCTTTCGTTTACCAGACATGATTTTTCAGCTCCTAGTTCTTGGAGCTCTTTCGGCTGCCTTTATTCCGGTTTTTAGTCGCTATTTAGAGAAGGATGAAAAAGAAGCTTATCGTCTTTCTTCATCAGTCATTAATTTTTTAATGGCTGTTTTTATTTTATTAGCCTTGATCGTTTTTGTCTTTGCTAGGCCTTTAGCGAATCTGATTGCGCCAGCTTTTAGTCCCGCCGAAATTAATTTGATGGTTGATTTAACTAGAATAATGCTTTTAGCTCAGATATTTTTTTGTGTTTCCAACTTCTTGACCGGGGTGATTCAATCAAAACAACGTTTTCTGGTGCCCGCTCTTTCACCGATTGTTTATAACTTGGGGATAATTTTTGGGATAGTTGGTCTTGGTCATTGGTTAGGTATTTTTGGTCCCACTGTCGGTGTGGTTTTAGGAGCTTTTCTTCATTTGATTATTCAATTACCGTTAGCTTTAAGATTAGGTTTGCGTTATTCCTTTGTTTTTGATTGGCGCCATCCAGGTGTCAGGGAAGTGGTTCGTCTTATGTTGCCGCGAACCTTTGCTTTGGCGGTTAATCAAATTGAATTGACGGTGGCAGTTTTCTTAGCGACGTCATTAGCAGCCGGTTCCTTATCCATCTTTTATTTTGCTCAACACTTGATGAATCTGCCGATTGGTCTTTTTGGAACGACCATTGGCCAGGCGGCTTTGCCGACTCTCTCACGGGAATCCGGAGAGGAGAATTTCAGTAAGTTCAAACAAACTTTCTTGGCTTCTTTTAATCAAATCCTTTATCTGGTTTTGCCGGCGAGTGCGATTTTATTAGTTTTACGAATTCCGGCCGTTCGAATTGTTTTTGGGGCGGCTTCTTTTCCTTGGAAAGCGACGCTTTTAACTGGCCGGGTCCTAGCCGTTTTCTCAATTTCTATTTTTGCTCAGGCGATCATTCAGTTATTAGTGAGAGGTTTTTATGCTCTTCATGATACTAAGACGCCTTTTTGGATCAGTGTCGTTTCTGTTTTTACCAATGTGGCCTTAAGCTTTCTTTTTATCTTTAGATTTGACTTAGGAATTTTAGGTCTGGCTTGGGCAACGACGATTGCTAGTTTTCTTCAGACAGGATTGCTTTTAGTTTTGCTTAATCAAGCTGTCAGGGGTTTTAGCAAAAAAGAATTATTTATTCCGGTAATCAAGATGGGCTTGGCGACTTTTTTAACTGCGGTCGCTTTATGGATACCGATGAGGTTTCTTGATCAATTTATCTTAGACACAACCCGGACGATTAATTTAGTGATTTTAACGATGATTGCCACTTTTTCTGGGATGATTGTTTATTTTGTTCTCTCTTATCTTTTTAATATTGCCGAGCTGAAGTCTTTTATTAGTTTGGCTAAAAAACTAGGTCGTTGGCAACAGGTTCTTAAGGAATCAGAAGAAATCATTACGACTTCGTCTTCACAACCAGCCTCAGAGGAAGTTTCATCATAAAAAATAAAAAAGATGACCATTGATCTTGAGGCAAAAATAGAAGCCGTAGAAGAAGAAATCAGAAAAACTCCCTATCATAAAGGGACGGAACATTATATTGGTCGTTTAAAAGCAAAATTAGCCAAATTAAAACGACAGAAAGAAACAAATAGCGCTCAAGGTAAAGGTAAAGGTTTTGCTCTAAAAAAGTTTGGTGATGCTACCGTAGTTTTAGTGGGTCCGCCTTCGGTTGGGAAATCAAGTTTGCTCAATAATTTAACCGGGACTCATGCTCGAGTTGAATCCTGGCCTTTTACCACTCTTGAGGTTATTCCCGGTGTTTTGAAATATAAAGGGGCTCAAATTCAAATTTTAGATCTCCCAGGCATTATTGGCAGGGCTGCTGAAGGCAAGGGCAGAGGTAAAGAAATTCTTTCTGTGGTCCGGATTGCCGATTTATTAATTTTGATGGTGGACGTTAAAACTAAAAATAAATTGGCCGCGATTAACAAGGAACTCAAATTATTAAAAATTGAATTACCCACCTTGCTAGTGGTTAATAAAGTTGATTTACTGAATAAAGCGTCTAAAACTCAGAATAAGGAAATTTTGATCAGTATTCAGAATGAGATTGGTCTGGATGAACTTAAAAAAGCGATTTGGCAGGAGTTGAATTTGATCAGAGTTTATCTTAAGCAAAAAGATAAAGAACCGGATTTTAATGAACCTTTAATTATGAAAAAAGGAGCCCAAGTGGCTGGTGTGGCCCAAAAGATTTTTCCAGAAAAAAAGGAATTCAAACAAATTCTTCTTTGGGGACCCAGCGCTCTTTTTCCTGGACAACAAGTGAGTTTAAATCATCAACTTAAAGATGAAGATGTTTTAAGTTTTAGTTAATTCAATTACCACAAGATTATTAGCCGAGAGAGGAATTTCTTTTTTCAAACTGCCATCAGTAATTGTTTCTGTTGATTTTTTACCAGTGCCTAAAAGATAACTTTCTTGGTAAGAGTAAGTTCCATTCTCTAATTGATTGATGGTTATTGGTACTTTCTCAAAATGCTGTCCCTGTTTATCAAAATTAACCAAAATGATTTTGATTTGTTGATCATCTCGGGTAGCAAAGCCGGTCACCCAAGTGCCTTCGCCTTCAAGAAAAACTCGATTGCCAGCCATTTTATTAAGGAGCTGGAGAGCAAAATATTTGGGTTTCTTTTCAATTGTTCCGGTTGATTCATGAGTTAAGAGTCCCCAACGACCCCAATATTTTTCGCCAGTAGGTGAAGGACCGTCTTTGATTTCGAAAGTAAAAGCCCAATCAACTCTTTGGATTAATTGTCTGATGACTGCCACTAAATGAGCGGCATCGAGATTAGTATCGTGGTAAGAAGAGTTTTCCGAGACCGAACTCCATTCGGTAATATGTTTTTCTAAAGAATAACCAGCATTTTCGTAGAGCCAGGTATCGACCTGGTCAATATCAGTCAAAAAGTCAGCTGGCGAAAGCGAATAGCGATGCCAGGAATAAAAATCGATTCTTAAATTATTGTCCTTAATGTAGTCTAAAAAGCCAGTCACCCAGCCTCGATAAGGCGCCGTGGTTGAGGGCCCGCCAATTTTAAAAGGATTAGTGTTTTGAGTCTGGTTGGCACCAATGACCGCGTGTTTATAAAGAAGACGATAATCTTTTTCACCGCCAATTCGCCAGTCGCCAAATAAATCTGGTTCGTTCCAGACTTCATAAACAACCTCCTTGAGGTTTTTTTCAGCCCGGCCGCTGTAATGTTGGATAGTGGCTTGAACAACCGCCGACCAATCGTTCCAATCAACCGGAGGGCTAATAATATTATTGTCCTGGGCAATGGCAGCGGGCATGTAAGAGAGACTAAGGTAGGGCTTAGCTCCGGTTTGAATAATCTGGTCAACTACTTGGTCAAGTTTTGTCCAATCAAAACTTAATTGACCATTCTCTTTTTTAACGACATCGTAATAATCATAAAGATGATCAATTCGGATGTATTTTGGGTTTAAAGCCGTTGTTTCTTTAATAATTTGATCAAAAGGATTTTTTTCTTCACCCCCTTGGGCTAAACCTTGCCAAATTGGGACCACCGGCCCTTGATCAATAGAAACGTCAACAATAATCTTGGCTTCTTGACCCAAGGCCTCGGTTAAGTAAATTTGAACTTTGTTAATTAGATTAAGTAATAGAGGTAGGGCAATCAAAAGAAAAATAATAAAAATTAAAGAGAGAAGCTCTTTTTTCTTTGCTAAAACTTTCATGATGATTAGACTATAGCATTTATAAATTCCTCTTGACAAACTTTAGCAGTCATGTTATAAAAGTGCTAATCTCGTCAAGTCCTAACGGATGTACGAGATAAAATATGGCAGAGTTAACTGATAGACAAATTAAAATTCTTAAATCAATTATTGAAGAGTATATGGAATCGGCCGAGCCGATTGGTTCAGGAACACTGGAGAAAAAGTATGAACTGGGTGTTTCGCCGGCCACTGTCAGAAATGAGATGGCCGCTTTGACAAAAATGAAGTATCTTCATCAACCCCACACTTCGGCGGGTCGAATTCCCAGTAAAGAAGCTTTTAAATTTTATGTTAATCAATTAATGGAAGAGAAAAAGCTTTCGGTGGCTGACGAAGTGGCTGCCAAAGAAAAGGTTTGGGATTCGCGGTTTGATTTTGACAAATTAATGCACGAGGCCACCAAAGCTTTGGCTGAAAGATCACGGACTTTGGCCGTCGCCGCTACCAAAAAAGGTGACGTCTATCATGCTGGTTATGCCAATATTTTGGAAATGCCCGAATTCTATGATATTGATGTTACTCGGGCCATTCTTTCAATGCTTGATGAAACCAATCGCTTATTAAACTTGTTTAGCCATTCTTTTGGTGAAGAGCAAATTCATCTTTTACTTGGGGATGAATTGGGTTATGACTTTCTTGAACCTTGCGGTATGATTTTTGTTAAGTTTGATGCTGGTCCAGAGAAAAGCGGTTCTTTGGGAGTGATTGGGCCGATGCGTTTAGATTATCCTCGAGTGATTCCGATGGTCAAATATTTTGGCAATTTACTAGAAGAAGTTCTTAAAGAGGTCTAGAATGACTAAGAAAAAAGCTAAAGGAACCGAGAAGAAACTCGAGGAACTTGAAAATCGTTTGAAAAGGGTTTTAGCTGATTATGCTAATCTAGAAAAGCGGATTACTAGGGAAAAAGGGGAATTTGTTAAGCAAGCTAATGCCCAGCTTTTAGATAAACTTTTAGTGATTTTTGATGATTTGGAATTGTGCGAAAAACATTTGAAGGATAAAGGTGTCTCTCTGGTTTGCACTCGATTTCAGGCAGCCCTAGAGAGCGAAGGTGTTAAAGAGATAAAAGCCCAAGGAGAAAAGTTTGATCCGGAAATCATGGATGCCGTTGAAATTGTACCCGGACAAAAAAACCAAGTAGTCAACGTTGTTTTAAAAGGTTATAAATTAAATGATAAAGTTTTAAGACCAGCCAAAGTTAAAGTTGGTCAAGGAAAAGGAAAATAGAAAAAATGGCAAAAATTATTGGTATCGATTTAGGAACAACTAACTCGGCCGTGGCGGTCATGGAAGCCGGTAAAGCCAAAGTGATTCCTTCGGCCGAAGGCAAAAACACGATTCCTTCAGTGGTTGAACCGGTTAAGAATCTGGTAGGTGAAGTGGCCAAACGGCAAATGATTCTTAATCCAGACAACACCGCCTATTCGGTTAAGCGGCTAATGGGTCGACGTTTTACTGACGCTGAAGTTAAGAAGACCATCAAAATGGTGCCTTACGAAGTTAAGGCCGGTAAAGACGGTATGGCTGTGATTCACATTGGTGGACGGGATTACACCCCTCAAGAAATCTCAGCTAAAATCCTAGCCAAATGTAAGACGGATGCCGAGGCCTATTTAGGCGAAACGGTTGAGAGTGCCGTGATTACCGTGCCCGCTTACTTTGATGATTCTCAAAGACAGGCGACCAAACAAGCCGGAGAAATTGCTGGTCTGAAGGTAGAAAGAATTATTAATGAACCGACCGCTGCCGCTCTAGCTTATGGTTTGGAAAAGAAAAAAGGTGAAACGATTGCTGTTTATGATTTGGGTGGCGGCACTTTTGATATCTCGATTCTCGAGATCGGTGATGGCGTTTTTGAGGTTAAGGCGACTAACGGTGATACTCATTTAGGTGGGGATGATTTTGATCAGAAATTACTTGATTATTTAGCCGATGAATTCAAAAAAGAACACGGGATTGATTTAAGAGAAGACAAACAGGCTTTGCAAAGAATTAGAGACGCGGCGGAAAAAGCCAAGATTGAACTCTCTTCTTCCCAAGAGACCGAAATTAACCAGCCTTTTATTACCCAAGGCAAAGACGGTCAGCCCTTGCACCTAACAATGAGGCTGACACGGGCTAAATTGGAGCAACTGGTTGATGATTTAATTAAAGAGACCATGGGCCCAGTTAAAGCTTGTCTTAAAGATGCCAAGATTGAAACCAAAGAGGTGGATGAGGTCATTCTGGTGGGTGGGATGACCCGAATGCCCAAGGTTTACGAAACGGTTAAGGATTATTTTGGCAAAACCCCAAACAAATCAGTTAATCCTGATGAAGTCGTTGCTGTTGGCGCCGCTATTCAAGGTGGCGTTTTGGGTGGTGAAGTCAAAGACATTCTTCTCTTAGACGTTACCCCTCTGACTTTGGGAGTTGAAACCCTAGGTAGCGTTAGAACACCTTTAATTGAAAGAAATACAACCGTGCCCGCTTCTAAATCACAAATTTTTTCGACCGCGGCCGACAATCAGACCCAAGTGGAAATTAATGTTCTTCAAGGAGAGCGACCCATGGCGGTCGACAACAAGTCTTTGGGCAGATTTATTCTCGACGGCATTCCTCCAGCCCCTAGAGGTATACCCCAAATCGAGGTGACCTTTGATATTGACGCCAACGGCATTCTTAATGTCAAAGCGATTGACAAGGCGACTAACAAAGAACAGTCAATCACCATTCAAGGCGCGGTTAGTCTTTCTGATGAGGAAGTTAAAGAAGCTCAAACTGAGGCCGAGAAACACGCGGCCGAAGACCAAAAGAAAAAAGAATCTGTTGAAGCTAGAAACCAAGCGGATAGCTTAATCTTTACAGCCGAAAAAACCCTTAAAGACGCTGGTGATAAAGTTAAAAAAGAAGATAAAGAAAAAGTTGAAGAAGAAGTTAAGAAACTCAAAGAATTACTAGCTAAAGAAGACGCTAGTAAAGAAGAACTTGAAGAAGCTTCTAAAAAATTATCTGAAGAACTCCAGAAAGTTGGCGCTGCCATGTATCAGGCCCAAAAAACTCAGCAAGCACCACCTAAAGAAGGTAAGAAAAAGAAAGGCAAAAAATCAAAGACAGTTGCTGATAAAGAAAAGGTTGAAGAGGGTGAAGTGGTAGAATAAAAATGAAATGGCGACCAAGCGAGATTATTACGACATCCTCGATGTTTCCAAAAATGCCTCTAAAGACGAAATAAGAAAGGCTTACCGAAAAAAAGCTTTAGAATGGCATCCAGACAGAAATAAATCTTCTAGCGCCAACGAAAAATTCAAAGAGATAAACGAAGCTTACGAAATTCTCTCTGATCCCAAGAAAAAAGAAACTTATGATCAGTTTGGTCATGCGGCTTTTGACCCCCGTTATGGCGGGGCTGGTGCTGGAGCCGGACCAGGTGGTTTTGCTGGCGGTCCTTTTGGCGGAGGTCAGACTCGGACCTACAAACAAGGACCTTTTACCTACACTTACACCACTTATGGTGGGGGCGGTGGTCCAGGTGTTGAATTCGATTTTGGCGGTTTTTCCGATCCTTTTGAGATTTTTGAACAATTTTTTGGTGGCGGAGTTCCTTTTGGCAGAAGAGAAGCCAAACCGCGTTATGGCTTAAGTCTTTCTTTTATGGAAGCGGCTAAGGGAACAGAAAAAAATGTTAATCTTGATGGGCAAAAAAAGACAATTAAAATTCCGGTTGGAGTTGATGATGGTTCTCGAATTCGCTTTCGCGATTTTGATGTCACCATTGATGTTCAGCCAGATAAAATTTTTCAAAGAGATGGCGCTGATGTTTTTGTTAACCACAAAATTCCTTTAAGTATGGCGGTATCGGGCGGAACAACAGAAGTACCAACCATTGATGGTGAGGTTAGACTAAAAATTCGTTCTGGGACCCAACCCGGAACAATGATTCGTCTTCGAAGCAGAGGTATCAAGAAACTTCATGGTTTTGGTCGAGGTGATCAATACGTCAGATTGCAAATCAAAATCCCAAAAAGATTAACTGAGGAACAAAAAGAAGCTATTAAAAAATTTGAAGAGTAAGAGAGCAGGAAAAGATAGGAAATTAATTAAAAAATTTGAGGAAAGGTATTATAATTAGTTTAATCCTGCTCGAAACATAGCGTTTCGGGTTTTTGGATTCGGCTCTAGTAGTTTGAGAAGAAGGTAGTGAACTGGAAAGGAGGGAGAAATATACCCAGAGTTAGCTCGTCCCTATGAGGAGCTGTGGAAAGAGGTTCTCGTTGACCTTTCAGTGATCCTGCCGATCATCATCGGAACGATAGTGTTGATGGTGCTCAGCGTGCCTTCAGCATCATAAGAATCCGCTTGCCACCTTCTTCTTCTCCCTATGAAATGATATACTGAATTTATGTTAACCAGTTGGAATTGGCAAGATTGGTATCAAGCTTTGGTAAAGCCTAGTTGGACACCGACTTCCGGAACAATTAGCACTATTTGGACAATCCTTTATCCTCTTATTCTGATTACCTTTACTGTTATCTTTTATCGGCTGATTAAGAAAGAAATCGTTTTGATTGTCGCCTTACCTTTTATTATTAATCTGATAGCTAATTTTGCTTTTACACCTATTTTATTTGGCTTGAAAAACTTGCCTTTAGCTAGTTTTGATATCTTGGTTGTTTGGCTAACAATTGTTTGGGGGATGGTGGCGATTTTTCCTCACTCAAAAATCTTAGCTTTTCTTCAAATTCCTTATCTGATTTGGGTGAGCATTGCTACTTTTTTGCAACTCTCGATTACTCTTATGAACAGATAGCTTAATGAAAGATTCAATCAAAACCGGTTTTAGTTTTGGTTTGACCTCAGGCATTATTACTACCCTAGGTTTGATGGTTGGTTTGCAGTCCGGGACTCATTCTCAATTGGCGGTTATCGGTGGTATCTTAACAATTGCTGTTGCTGATGCTTTTTCCGATGCTTTGGGCATTCATGTTTCTGAAGAATCAGAAAACAAACATTCTTCAAAAGAAATCTGGCTAGCGACTTTGGCGACCTTTTTTACCAAACTTTTTTTTGCTTCAACCTTTATCATTCCCGTTTTAATTTTTGATTTGCCTTTAGCGGTTTTGGTGAGTGCTATCTGGGGGACTGTCTTGTTAGCGATTTTTAGTTTGAAAATGGCTGAGTTAGAAAAAACTAATCGTTGGCGGGTAGTTGGTGAACATTTATTAGTGGCCTTGATTGTTATTATTCTTGCTCATTATTTGGGTAATTGGGTGGCTTTGACTTTTAAATAATTGGAGCCTTTATTTTTTGAAGAGTGACTTCTTTTTTAATCCAAATCCCCTTTTAATTAAAAAAATGACGGAGACAATTGCCAAATAAAGAAGGGCAAAAGGTAAAATAAGAGCTAGGACCAGAAAAAAAGAGAAGAAGATTGGTTCCTCGATTCCCAAGAGACCGGAGAGAAAGTTATGAAGAAGAATAGAAAGAATTAGAAGAGCAAAAGAAACACCGGTTATTAATGAAGCTATTTTTAAATGTTTTTCCATAACCAGAATAATTATAACAGGTTTAGAGAAAATTTTTCTTATTTTGCCCCAGTTCTTTTGAGAGTGGTGATTATTGAGCGGGCCAAGATTCGATTATCACCTTCTTTAGTGGCGCAAAGACAATAAAGTTGGTCAAGAACAAGTCTTTCGATAAGAGTTAATTTTTTCTTAAGAGTAGCCGCATAAGGACCAGCCATACTAGGAAGAGGGAGAATATAAGCCATTATTTCTGAATAATTTTCTAGATATTCTTTAAGCTCCTCTCTTTGGTCTAAATTTTCAAGAACAACGCGTAAACCTTTGATTTCTTCAAGAGTAAAAGGACGCAAACCGATAAGAGAGACTTCACCATTAATAACATCCTCAAGTTGAGGGATTTCATCTAAGCCCGTTTTTCTAAGTAAACTTCCTAATTGCGAATGAACACGAGGGTCTGTTTCCTCATACTCTTTTTTTCTTCCTCCTTGAAAGGCTGTTGTTTCAAAAGGACTTTTTTCTTGATCACTAGTGTTTAATCTTAAAGTCCGTACTTTTGTAAATTCTCTTGGATTAATTAAAGTTCTGTTTGGTCCTGGAAAAGCCACGGTATATTTATAAAAAGCTGGTTCACCATCAACACGCAATACTCCACGAGCCGAAAGGGAAAGAAGAGGTGTAAGGCAAGTGAGAATGGCCCCTGCAATTATTTTTTCTCTTCTTTGTTTTTCTGGACTATGGATCCATTCTCTTGCCCGTTCTATATTTGGCTCAGTTCCTAAGAGCTTTTCGACTTGCCTAATGACTTTAGAGTCAACAGAAAGATCAACTTCTGGTGGAATGATGCCCTGTTCAATTCTACTCATAATGAAAGGGCAGATTGAGAGATTGTATATAAAAGTTGAGATTTTAGCAAATAAGTTTTCAAGGTTTTGCTATAATTAATATTGTTATGATTAATACGTTAAGTAGTTCAAATGACTAAAGTAGTTAAAGACCAACAAAAAATTGATTACGATAAGATTTACTCTCCGACTAAATTAAATCTTTTTGAGGAGTGTCCTCAACAATATTTTTTTTCCTATCTTGATCCCGTCAAAAGGAAGATGAAGACCAAGTTAAAACAGATGCCAGAGAATATTTATTCTTTCCATACTCTCGGTAAAGCGGTCCATAATGCGATTACCTCTTATTATTACCTGCCCTTAGCCCATCGAACAAAAGAAAATTTAATGAAAAAATTAGCCGAAACTTGGCTCAGTGAAGCCAGGTGGAACAAAAAACCACCTTTATTAGAATGGGGTGGGTTTGAAAGTCTTGAAGAAGAAAGAGGGGTTTATGCTGAGGGAATTAGGATGTTAAGAAATTTTTTAAAGATGGCTGAGGAAAATCCAGCCATTCATTATCTGCCGACCGAAGATTTTCTTCATTCAATCAAAGATTATCAGGATTTAATTGTTCCCTTAACTGATGATTATGACATTAGCGGTAAGTTTGATTTGATTACCAAGAATAAGGATAGCCTTCATATTATTGATTTTAAAACCTCAAAAAAAGAAGAAACCAACCCCTTTCAGTTGGATTTTTACCAATTATTGGCGGAATCAAATTTTGACCAGCCAGTCAAGAAAACCAGTTTTTTCTTTTTAAAATCAGGTAAAAAAAAGAGCTTTAAAATAGAAAAGAAAAGCGAGGTGATTAAAGATAAAGTTTTAGAGAAAATAGAGAAAATAAAAGAGACTGCAGATTGGCAGCCCCGACCAAGCAAACTCTGTAAATATTGTCTTTTTACGAGTTTTTGTCCTGCTAAAAACAAGGTCAAAGAATTAACTAAAAAAGTTAATGAAGAAGAACTTTACTCTGATGATTTGCCTTTTTGATTGATTAGTAAGTTTGGCAATATAAACCCTGATATTATAATCAAACCTCCAATGATTGTGTAAAAAGAAAGAACTTCTTTAAAGAAAATAAAACCAAAAAGAGCACCAAAGAATACTTCTAGAGGCATGACTAAAGTGCCAAGATGAGCTTCTAAATGCCTAAAGCCATAAATAATAAGCTTAACTACTACTATTTGAGTTAGAGCAAAAGCGAGAATGGTTACCCAGGGAACTGATAGTTTTGGGAAAGATAATTTTTCGTTCCAGATAAATATTAAGGGGAGGCTTAAAAAAACATGCAATAAGGCATCAATAAAAATTAATTGTATGTGAGAATATTTATTTGAGACCTTTTTAGAAAGCGTGTTCCAGATGCCGGTTGAAAAACCAGCAATTAGAGCGAAGAGAAGATATTTCGACTTGTTTATTTCGAAATTCAGGGAGTAGATTAAAGCAAGACCGATAAAAGTTAAAATAATTGAAAAAAGTTTAATTCTTGATAATTTTTCGCCAAAAAATAGACTACCAATTAAGTAACCACTAATGATTGAGCCGGCATAGAAGATGAAAAGAGCCATACCAATAGGAATTTTATTGAAGGCAATAAAGATTGTGATAATCGCAATAAAGCCACTAAAAACCCAGGCAATAATCCATTTGATGTCTTTAATTTTGATTCGTTGCCATTCTTTTTTGAGGGATAAATAGAATATAAGAATAACCGCTACAATTAGATTTCTTAGGAAATTTTGATAAAAAACACCAAAATCAAGGCCAATTAGGCGAGAATAAACACCATAGAGACCATAGAGTAAGGTAGCAAAAACAAGAGAAATAATCGCCCAGTTTTTCTTTGGAGACATATCTATATTTTAACATGGTTGAAAATTTATTTGATCGTTAAGTTATAATTATTTAAGAATGAAAATGTGTCCACTTTTTAGGAAAAAGAAAGATTTCTCTTTACCTTTCGTTGCTTTTTTCCAAGCCCTAGGTCTGTTGTTTTATTGTAGTTTAGTGGGTTTGTTGTTTTGGCGCGGTGAAAAATTGTTCGGGCCAATTTCTTATTACTGGGGCCCCTTATTCTTTTTGGTTTTATTTATTGTTTCCGCTTTAATTTGTGCTCTGATTGCTTTTGGTTATGCCTTTATCTTGTTTTGGGAAAGAAAACAGACTATGGAAGCTTTTAAATTAATTATTTTTATGACGGCTTGGTTAGCTCTTTTTACTTTTTTGATTGTTTTAATTCTTCTTATCTCCTAAGCCAATTTTTGACTTCTTTTTTATTCGGTGTTAGAATTAGTTTGGTTAAATGAGTTTTGAGGTGGGAACTTCCCACCTTTTTAAATAAAAAAAGAAAAAAGATGACTGTTCTTAAAGCGAGAACCGAATTTGCTTCTGCCCTTAATCAGATTTGTGCTGAAAAAGGCATTGAGCCTGATGTGGCTTTAGAATCAATTAAATCAGCGGTTTTAGCCGCTTATCGAAAAGATTATGGTGTCAAAGAGGGTATGGATTATAGTGTTGATTTGGATATGGAAACAGGGGGCTTTAAGGTCTACGAGTTTCCTGAAGAGGAAGAAGAGAAAAAGAAAGAAGTTACCCCACCAGGTTTTGGTCGGATTGCTTCAATGACTGCCAAACAAGTGATTATCCAAAAACTTCGGGAAGCAGAAAAAACCGCTATTCTGGATGAATATTCCAAGCGTGCTGGTACCTTAGTTAGTGGAATGATTATTCGCTTTGATGGGCCAAATGCAATTGTGGATATTGGTAAGGCCGAGGGAGTTATGCCTCCCCAAGAACAAATTAGGGCAGAAAGATACTCGGTTAATCAACGTCTTACTTTCCTGATTAAAGAAATTCGTGACACAGCCCGGGGTCGAGAAGTAATTGTTTCTCGAGCCGACCCCGGTTTGGTTGAGGCTCTTTTCCGTCGGGAAGTGCCTGAAGTTGCTTCAGGCGCCGTAGAAATTAAGGTAATTGCTCGGGAAGGCGGCGGTCGAACAAAGATTGCGGTTTCCTCAACTCAATTAGGAGTTGATCCAGTTGGTTCTTGTGTTGGTCAAAAAGGCGTCCGGGTTCAGGCGGTCATTGACGAGCTTGAAGGCGAAAAAATTGATGTCATCCAGTATAGTGATAGTCTGGAAAAATTTATTGTGGCCGCTCTTTCACCAGCGGAAGGGATTAAAGTTAAACTTAATGAAAAGAAAAAAGAAGCGATCGTTTCTGTCCCTGAAGATCAACTTTCTCTAGCGATTGGTAAAGAAGGCCAGAATGTTCGTTTAGCCGCTAAACTAACTGGTTACAGAATTGATATTAAAGGTGCCGAAAAAATCGTTAAGAAGACTGAAAAAGAAAAAGAAAAGGCCAAAACTAAACCATCAGAGCTAGAAGAACTAGGTCTATCGACGCGAACGATTACGACTTTAGAAGCGGCTGGTATTGAAACAAAGAAAAAATTAGCATCACAAAAAGATACAGTGGCAGCAATTAAAGGCATTGGTCCCAAAGCGGCAGAAGAAATTAAAAAATCACTAAAATGAGTCGTTCTTTGGGACAGGAAAAATCAAAATGGCAAAGGAGAAAAACATTTCTCAAAATTCTTCACGACCACCAGTGGTGGTTATCCTTGGCCATGTTGATCACGGTAAAACCACTCTTCTAGATAAGATTCGTCAGACCAATGTCGTTGCTAAAGAATTTGGCGGTATTACCCAACACATTGGTGCCTACCAAATAAAATTTAAAAACAAAACCATTACTTTTGTTGATACTCCCGGCCATGCCGCTTTTTCAGAGATGCGTTCTCGGGGTGCCAAAGTCGCTGATCTCGCCGTTCTAGTGGTGGCGGCTGATGAAGGTGTTAAACCCCAAACTTTAGAGAGTCTAAAATATATTGAACAAGCGAAAATTCCCTATCTAGTCGCCATTAACAAGATTGATTTACCTCATTTTGATCTAAAGCAAGTAAAAGCAAATTTAGCTAAGAACAATGTCTTGGTCGAAGACCAAGGGGGTAAGATTGTGAGCGTATCGGTGTCTGCCAAAACAGGCAAAGGGATTGATGAACTTTTGGAAATGATTTTGTTAGTGGCAGAGATGGAAGAAATTAAAGAGAAACCAGGAGCTGAGTTGAAAGCTCTAGTGATCGAATCTAAGTTAGATAAGTATCGTGGTCCCTTAGCTACAATTTTGGTCAGGAATGGCAATTTACGAGTCGGTGACCAGATTGAAGCTGATGGTACCTTTGCTAAAATCAAGGCCATGTTTGATGAAAGTGGTCAAAGAGTAAAAACCACCGGTCCGAGCAAACCAGTTGAGGTCTTAGGTTTTAAAACCGTACCAACAATTGGTAGTACTCTTAGACGGACTGAAAAAGAACCAGTTTCCTTAGAAAAAAAAGCAATTCCTAGTCTAGTTAAAAAAGAAGAAACTGATGAGGAAAAATTGAATTTGATTATCAAAGCTGATGTTAATGGTAGTTTAGAAGCTATTTTAGCTGGTTTGCCTGAGGGAGTAAAAGTCATTAATTCAAGTGTAGGTGAAGTTAACGAATCAGATGTTTTGTTGGCCGAAACAACAGGAGCAGAAATTATTGCTTTTAATGTTAAAACTCCAGGAAAAGTTAAGAAATTAGCTGCCACCGAAAAAGTAAAAATTAGCCCTTTTCAGATTATTTACAAATTTTTTGAAGAGATTGAAGAAAAGGTTAAAAAAAAGCTAGAACCCATGGCCGATGAAGAAATTTCGGGACGCGCCGAGATGCTTCAGGAATTTGAGATCGACAAACAGCGAGTGGCTGGTTGTCGGGTAATTGAGGGTGAAATTAAAAAAACTGATCAGCTTCATCTCCAACGCCTTGGAGAGCTAATCGGTAACTGTCGTATCAGATCAATGAAAACTGAGAAAAAGGATATTGAGAAAGCTAAAAAAGATGAGGAATTCGGGGCGATTCTCTCACCTACGCTTGACTTCCAGATAGGTGATGTGCTAATCTCTTATCGAAAAGTGGAAGAGTAAATGATTAATCAAAGCCAGGCTTCTCAAATTCAATCCGCTCTTGCCACTGCCCAAACAGTTTTTATTGCCTTGCCCCAAAATCCCAATTTTGATCAAGTGGCAGCTGGTTTGGCTCTCTATCTTTCTTTAGGAACAACCAAGAAATCAGTAAACATTGGCTGTTCAACCGAAATGACGGTTGGTTTTTCTTCGCTCGTCGGGGTTGATAAAATTGAAAATAGCCTTAAGGGTGGTAAAGACAGCTTAAGTATATCCTTTGATTATATTGAGGATGCGATTGAGAAGGTCAGTTACAATATTGAAGATGGTAAGTTTAATTTAGTGATTAAACCTAGACCTGGTCATCCGCCTCTTGATTCAGATAAAGTCGAATTTTCCTACACTGGTGGGAAGGTGGATTTGATTTTTACGATTGGTGCTAGTTCCTTAGAGAGTTTAGGGAATCTTTACAAAGATAATCAGGAAGCTTTTAAAGAGACTCAGGTTATTAACTTAGATAATAATTCTCGAAATCAACAATACGGCCAAATTAACTTGGTTGATCCTTCAGCCGCCTCCTTTTCTGAAGAAGTGGCGAAACTAATCGGACTATTGAGATTATTGACTGATAGGGATATTGGAACTAATCTTTTTCAAGGAATTGAACGAGCCACCAACCGATTTTCCTCACCTAAAGTGAGTGCTGATACCTTTGAAGCGGCCGCTCTTTGTCTCAAAATGGGAGCAAGGCGAGAAGTTAGATTGCCTAATAAAAAGTCTAAAAGCACCTCTCCTCTGAAACCAATGCCTGCTAAAGTTTCGGCTCTTAAGCAACCAACTAGAGAAGAAGAGGAGGAAATAGAGAAGCCAAAACCTGATTGGTTTGAGCCTAAAATCTACAAAGGTGAGGACCGTGTTTAGTTTTTTCCAACGACTTTAACCTCTTGTTAACCTCTTTTATCTTTGTTAAAATGACGAAAATTTAAGACTAAGAATGAAGATTGTATCTTGGAACGTTAACGGTTTGCGAGCTGTTTTTCGAAAAGGCTTCTTAGATTGGTTGGAAACAACGGACGCGGATATCATTTGTCTCCAAGAAATAAAAGCCCAAAAAGAGCAATTACCTGATGTTTTAGTTATTCCCAAAGGCTATTATTCTTATTTTAATTCAGCTAAAAGAAAAGGATATAGTGGTATCGTCGTTTATTCTAAGAAAAAACCGTTACTGATTGAGCGAAAACTTAATCTGAAAAGGTTTGATGAAGAAGGAAGATTTTTAAAGCTTGAATACCAGGAATTTATTTTGATTAATCTTTATCTACCTCATGGCGGAAGACAAAAAGAAAACTTAAATTATAAATTAAAGAGCTATGCTCACTTTTTTGAATATTTAAAAAAGATTAAAAATAAAAGGATACTTTTGTTTGGTGATTTTAATATTGCTTATAAAGAAATTGATTTGGCGCGTCCTAGTCAGAATCAAAATAATATTATGTTTACTCCAGAAGAAAGAAAACAAGTTGATGAACTAATTAGTTTAAATTTTAAAGATAGTTTTAGAATGTTTCATCAAGAGGGAGGGAATTATACTTGGTGGCCTTATTCTTTTAAGGCCAGGGAACGGAATTTGGGTTGGCGAATAGATTATGCTTTTGTTTCGAAAAAGTTAAGATCTAAATTAAAAAAAGCTTTTATTATGCCAGAGGTAAAAGGATCGGACCATTGTCCGATTGGTATAGAAATTTAGTGTTTTATGCCTCTTGTTAACCTCTTTTATCTTTGTTAAAATAGAGAGCCGATGGCTTTAACAACCAACGAAAAAAAGAGAATTATTAAGAAATTTGCTCAGTCAAAAGAGGATACGGGTTCTCCTGAAGTCCAAGTGGCTTTGTTGACGGCGAAGGTAAAAAAGTTAACCGGCCACCTCAAAGAGCATAAAAAAGATGTTCATTCCCGACGAGGCTTGCTTTCGCTTGTTTCTAAAAGGAGAAGATTATTAGCTTATTTATTAAAGAGGGACGAAAAGCGCTATAAAGATGTTATTAGCGATTTGAAGTTGTCTAAGTAGTTTCTAATGATAAAAACTGTTTCTCAATCAAAAGAAATCGGTGGCAAAAAATTAACTTTAGAGGTTGGTCTTTTAGCCGAGCAGGCTAATGCCGCTGTTTTAGTTCGCTACGGTGATACAATGGTTCTCGCAACCGTTGTCTCTGGAGAACCTCAAGAAGGTCTTGATTATTTGCCTCTTCAAGTCGAGTATGTTGAACGTCTTTATGCTGGCGGTCGGATTAAAGGTTCCCGTTGGGTGAAGAGGGAAGGTCGGCCTTCTGACGAAGCTGTTTTGACAGCTCGTTTAATTGATCGCTCTATTCGACCATTATTTCCTAAGGACTGTCGGGATAATATTCAGGTAGTGATTACCGTTCTTTCGGTTGATGGTGAGAACGATCCTGATATGCCGGCAGTTTGGGCGACCAGTGCCGCGTTGGCTATTTCCGATCTTCCTTGGCAAGGACCAGTGGGTTCAATGAGAGTTGGTTATGTTCCTAAAAATAGCGAAGGTTCGTTTGTCATTAATCCTACTTACCAAGATTTAAGTTATTCAATTATGGATTTGATTATTTCTGGAAAAGAGAACAAGACCATTATGATCGAAGGATCAGCCCAAGAAGTGCCTGAAGAAATTCTTATCAAAGCAATTGATGTTGCCCAAAAAGAAATAAAAGAGGTGATTCAATTAATTGAATCATTAGTTAAAAAAGTTGGTAAAAAGAAGCAAACAGTCGAAACTAAAAAAGTTAATGCAAAATTAGTTAAGGAAGTAACCGAAGTTGCGACTAAACAAATTGACCAGATTTTAACGAGTATGGCCAAAAATGAAGCAAGAGAATTAATCGGTGAAGTGAAAGAAGCTTTAGGGGAAGAATTTGGTGAAGAGAACAAAAAAGATATTAATCGAATTATCGATGATTTAATTAAGAAAAGTATTAGAGAACAAATTGTCAATAAGGGTAAACGGATTGATGGTCGAAAACCAGATGAGATTCGATCAATTGAGGTCGAAGTTGGTTTATTGCCGCGGACTCATGGATCGGCGATATTTAAACGTGGCCAAACCCAAGCTCTGACGGTGACCACTTTGGGTTCGCCTTCTTTAGAACAATTAATTGAAAACATGGAAGGTGAGGAGACCAAACGTTACATTCATCATTATTACATGCCGCCTTTTTCTATGGGAGAAATTGGTTATGTAGGTTGGCCCAAGCGTCGGGAAGTTGGTCACGGGGCTTTGGCAGAAAAGGCTTTATTAAGTGTCATTCCTGCCGAAGATAAATTTCCTTATACCATTCGGGTGGTAACAGAAATAATGTCTTCTAATGGTTCCACCTCAATGGCCGCTGTTTGCGGTTCAACTTTATCTTTAATGGACGCTGGAGCGCCTATTAAGGCACCAGTAGCCGGAATCGCCATGGGTTTAATCGAAGAAGGGGGAAAACAAGTAATCTTGACTGATATCTTAGGATTAGAAGATTTTAATGGTGATATAGATTTCAAACTGGCGGGAACAGAAAAAGGGATGACGGCTGTTCAGATGGATGTTAAGAATCAAGGTATTGATTTAAAATTATTCGAGGAGATTGTTTCTCGAGCCAAAGAAGGAAGGAATTTTATTCTCAAAAAAATGATGACTGTTTTGCCTGCTTCTCGGGCTCAGATTTCCAAGTTCGCTCCTAAAATTAGAGTTCTTCATATTCCTGTAGATAAAATTGGTGAAGTGATTGGTCCCGGTGGACGTGTTATTAGGGAATTGATTAAGGAAACTGGGGCAGCAATTGATGTCGAAGACGATGGCTCAGTTAATATTTCTGCACCTGATAAAGCGGCGGTGGACATGGCTGTGGCTAAAATTGAAGGTTTGACTCGAGAGGTTGAAGCAGGTGAGATTTTTGAAGGCGAAGTCAAGCGAATCCAGCCTTTTGGGGCTTTTGTCGAGATCTTACCAGGTAAAGATGGTTTGGTTCATGTTTCAAAAATGTCAACTCAATATGTTAGGGACCCTAATGAAGTCGTTAAGATTGGCGATAAGGTTAAAGTTAAGGTCTCTGAGATTGATGATATGGGGAGAATTAATTTAACCATGGTTTTAAAGGAGCAGCCAGACAAACAAACGAGTGATTATCGACCACCTCGGCAGCGAAGTTCTTCAGGTTTTTCTCGACGGCCGAATCGTCGACCGCCTCGACGTCATTAATAAAACTTCTTGTTTTAAACTTATGCTTTTGTTAAGCTATTACTATGCCTGAAAAAACTGCCCTATTTAAAGAAATTGCTGAATTAGAAGAAAAGACGGAAGCAGCTTGTTTACCCCCAGAATTAAAGGAAAAGTGTCTTCATTTAATTGAACGTCTCTCTCGAATGATTAAGTATGGTGAGTATTCAACCGAGTACGAGCGAGTTTCGCATTACATTGATTGGATAACCGCCCTACCTTGGGAGAAAAGAAGTGAAGATAGGCTTGATTTGGAAGCGGCCAAAAAGATTTTAGATGAAAATCATTATGGTTTAGAAGAAACCAAAGAGAGAATTTTAGAGTATTTAGCGGTGATGAGATTAAAAAGAGAGGGTAAAGAAGAAAGAAAGGAAGAAGGTATTTTGAAGTTTATGAGAGCACCAATGCTCCTTTTTGTTGGTTTAGTAGGAACAGGGAAGACAACGATTGCTTATTCGATTGCCGAAGCGAT
The DNA here is from genome assembly GCA_035529375.1 of Patescibacteria group bacterium. Lineage (NCBI taxonomy): Bacteria > Patescibacteria group bacterium. The sequence goes on along the minus strand of DATKWU010000009.1, from coordinate 228,904 downwards.
GGGGAGAAAGTTTGCACGGGTTCCTTTTGGCGGTTTAGGTGACCCCCTTGATCTGCGGGGTCAATCCCGAATTCGACCCGATGCTGAACCGGGTTTGATTATTAAGGCTTTACGGCGAACCGGGACAAAGAATTCAGTTCTTCTTCTTGATGAGATTGATCGAGTAACCGAAGATGGTCGGTCAAGCATTATGGGTGTTTTGGTAGAATTGCTTGATCCCGAACAAAATATGGCTTTTCGTGATCACTTTATTGACTATTCTTTTGATCTTTCTGAAGTTTTATTTATTGCTACTTGCAATAATACCAGTAATATCTCGGTGGCGGTCATGGATCGTTTGGAACCAATCCAAATGCCCTCTTATACAGATGAAGAAAAAATCAAAATTAGTAAGGACTATGTTTTACCAAGAACAATCCAAGAGACTGGTTTGGACAAGGAGGCGATTAGAATTGATCCTGACGTTTGGCCAAAAATTGTCAGGCCTTTAGGTTATGATGCCGGTATCCGAACTTTAGAAAGAACGATTAACGGTATCTGTCGGAAAGTAGCCAAAATGATTGTCCAAGGTAAAGGTAGAAGTTTTCATATCACCAGTGAAAATGTAAAAGAGTTTTTACCTACTTGGTAATTTATTTAGATGCAGTTTAAATGACTAAAGCGGAGAAATTAGAAGAAATTGCAAGGCGGGTTTCAGAATGTACCCGTTGTAGTTTGTATAAAGGAACAACTCATCCTGTGCCTGGAGATGGTAATCCTGATGCCGAGGTGATGTTTATTGGTGAAGGCCCTGGTTTTCATGAAGATCAGCAAGGATTACCTTTTGTTGGTGCCGCGGGGAAACTATTGGATCAGCTACTTCAATTAATTAAACTGGAAAGAAAAGAAGTTTTTATTGGTAATGTCATTAAACATCGACCACTAGGTAACCGTGACCCTTTGCCAGAAGAGATTGAAGCTTGCCGGTCTTTTTTAGATGAACAAATTCAAGTAATTCAGCCGAAAATTATTGTGACTTTAGGTCGGTTTTCAATGACTAAATTTTTGCCTGATGAGAAAATTTCTCAAATTCACGGTCAGGCGAGATACGTCGATTTTTTAAGTAAGCGCTATATTGTTATTCCGATGTATCATCCGGCCGCGGCTTTAAGAAGTGGTAAAATAATGGAGGAGGTAAAAGAAGATTTCAAGAAAATAGAGGTTTTTCTTGAAGGACACCCAGAAGAAAAAATTGTTGAAGAACAAGAAACTGATAAACAAATGAAATTAATTTAAATTAAATTTTGAAATGAATATTTTTAGACGACATAAAAACAATAAAAGAAAACAGAATAATCAGTCAGGATTAAGGCTGATTTCTCTTGGTGGCTGGGGAACCGTTACCCAGAATTTGTTTGCCTATCAATACAATAACGAAATTCTCATCATTGATTGTGGCGTTGGTTTTCCTGAAGAAGAAACGACTCGAGGTGATTTGTTGGTGGCTGATGTTGATTATTTGGTTAGAAATCGAGAGAAAATTAAAGGCATCATCATTACTCATGGTCACGAAGACCATTATGGTGGTTTGCCTTTTATTCTACCAAAGCTTAATCGAAAAATTCCTATCTACGCTTCACGCCTAACAACGGCCTTAATCAAGGAAAAGCTTGATGAATATGGTCAATCAGTTGAAATCAACCTGATTGATTCTCGCGAAAAAGTTAATTTGGGCAGTTTTAATCTGGATTTTATTTATTTAACTCACTCGATTCCCGATACTTTTGGGGTTGCTATTAAAACGCCTATCGGGACGATTCTTCATATGGGTGACTACAAATTTGACTGGACACCGGTAATGGGTTCGATTTCTGACGTAGGTAAAATCGCGACCATTGGTAATCAAGGTGTTGTTTGTTTGGTTTCTGACTGCCTGCGGAGTGAAAAAGCCGGCTTCACTCTTTCTGAAGCCATGGTTGAGGACTCTTTGGAGAGAGAAATGCGTAATTGTCGAGGAAGAGTTTTAATTACCACCATCTCTTCTAATGTTTCCCGTTGGCAGCAAGCTTTGAATGTTTCGGTAAAATATAATAGAAAAGTGATTTTAGTTGGCCGGTCGATTGAAAAAATTTTTAAGATCGCTTCCCGTTTGGGCTACCTGAATATTCCTAAGGAGACAATTGTGCCGATGAAAAAATTAAATAGTTTGCCAAAAGAAAAAGTTAGCTTGTTTGTGGCTGGCAGTCAAGCCCAGACAGGTTCGGCCTTAGATAGGATTACCAGAGGTGAATATAAAGGACTGGAAATTCAGCCTGATGATAAAGTGGTTTTTTCTTCACCAGATTATATTCCTGGTACCCAATTGGCGATTAATAAGCTAGTAGATAACCTTTCCCGCCAAGGAGCTGATGTCGCTTATTCAGATATTCTTGATGACCTTCACGTCAGTGGCCATGCTGCTCAGGGAGATTTAGCCTTAATGATTGGTTTAGCCCGACCTTATTATTTAGTTCCAATTGGGGGCGCTTTTCGTCAGATGAGACAATATGCCCTTTTAGCCGAGAGAATGGGTTATCGCGAGGAAGAAATTATTCTTCCGAACCGAAATGATACCGTTGAAATGACGGCTAAAGGCCAAGTGAAAATAGGTTCTCCTTTAATAGGAAAAACTCACTTGGTAAAATCCAGATCAAATAGAAGAAAGCACCGCTAGAGTCAAAATGGCCAGAGGCAGAAGAAAAAAACCATTTAAATTAAACCTAAAAAAGGACACTCTTTATACGATTTCCAGTGTTTTTCTCTTTTCTTTGGCTGCAATTATTGTCTTTTCTTTTTCCCGCCAAGGGACATTACTGACAAAATTATTTCAAGTCTTTATTTATTATTTTGGTTGGGGAGCAGTTCTTTTGCCTTTTCTTTTAATGACAGCAGGCTTGATGATGGCCCGCTTGCGCTGGCGAATCACTCGTCCTAACGTTTTTGTTGGTTCCGTTGTTTTAGCGATTGCTCTTATCAGTTTAACTCGAACGGGTTTGATTGGTTCCCAAATTTGGTATCAACTAGCTGGTTTAATTAGTGCTTTTGGTGCCTTCTTTGTTTTAATGGGTTTTGTTTTTATTGGTTTTGTCGTGGTTTTTAATACTTCTTTAGAAGAAATCGTTCTCTTTTTAATGAAATTTATTACCAGAATTCGCCAATTGAGCGCTGGTCTTAAAAAGGTTTCTAGCCGTCGTCAATTAGCGACAGGGGATTTAGAAATTAGAAGTGGAGGGTCAAAAGAAGCCGTTAAATCAGAATCACAAAAGAGGGAAGAAGAATTAACGTCCTCTTTGGTGACTAATTTGCCTGCCGAGGAAGGCGTTTGGGAATTTCCGCCTTTATCTCTTTTAGCTGATTCTGTTAGTGGTAAAGCCGACCGGGGTGATATTAAAAAGAACGCTGATCTCATTGAGAAGACTTTAGAGTCCTTTGGCGTGGCCGCTCGAGTGGCTGAGGTTAATCTTGGGCCGGCCGTGACTCAATATGCTTTGGAAATTGCTTTAGGAACGAAACTTTCTAAGATTACTACATTAGCTAATGATTTAGCTTTAGCTTTGGCAGCGCCGACTGGTCAAATTAGAATTGAAGCTCCAATTCCTGGACGCTCGTTAGTGGGGATTGAAGTGCCTAACCGAAGTCCTGAATTTGTGACTCTCAAGAAAATGTTAACTTCAGATCAAATGGAAAAAGCTAAATCCAGACTGACGATACCTCTAGGTCTGAATGTTTCTGGTGATTCAGTGGTAGATAATATTAACCGAATGCCTCATGTTCTTATCGCTGGCGCCACTGGTTCAGGCAAGTCAGTTTGTATTAACTCTTTTATTGCTGCCATCCTTTTTAGAGCTTCTCCAGCTGAAGTCAAATTCATCCTAGTTGATCCTAAACGAGTGGAATTAACCCAATATAATGGGATTCCTCATTTGTTAACCCCAGTAATTGTTGATCCAGAAAAAGTGATTTCGGCTTTAAAGTGGGCTATTTCCGAGATGGAACGTCGCTATAAATTATTTGCTGAAGTAGGAGTGCGGAACATTGATGCCTACAATGAACTTTCAGGTTTTTCAGCTCTTCCCTATATTCTAATTATTATTGATGAATTGGCTGATATTATGTTGTTTGCTCCGGCCGAAGTCGAAGACGTTATCTGTCGAATTGCCCAAATGGCCCGAGCTACCGGTATCCATTTAATTATTTCTACCCAGCGGCCTTCGGTCGATGTGATTACGGGTTTGATTAAAGCTAATATTCCCTGCAGAATTGCTTTTAATGTTTCTTCTCAAGTTGATTCGAGAGTGATTATTGATATGCCGGGAGCAGAGAAACTTTTAGGACGAGGTGACATGCTCTATATTCCTCCAGATCAAGCTAAACCAACACGAATTCAAGGAACCCTTGTTTCTGAACCAGAAATTCAGAAATTAATTGGTTTTCTTAAAAAAGCCGGTGTTGCTCCTCAATACACTGAGGAAGTAACCAAAATGCCAACTAAAGCAGGAACGGTGATAGGTGGTGAAATCCAAGAAAGAGATGAACTCTTTGATGATGCGGTTCGGACAGTCTGTCGCTATGAACGGGCTTCGGCCTCTTTACTCCAGCGGCGTTTGAAAGTTGGCTATGCCCGAGCAGCCAGAATTATTGATCAATTAGAAAGAGTTGGTATTGTTGGTTCGGCTGAAGGTTCAAAACCCCGAGAAGTTCTAATTAAAGATCCTGAAGAATATCTTGCCTCTCAAGTTGTCTCCCAACAATAAAAAAATGAAAACGGCCGGCCAAATTCTTAGAGAAAAAAGAAAGAAAAAGGGGCTTAGTCTTGATGAAATTGCCCAGGAAATTAAAATTCGGAAGCAATATTTAATTGCTTTAGAAAAAGATAGATATCAATTCTTCCCTTCGATCACTACCAACCGAGGTTTTATTCGGAATTACGCCCAGTATTTGGGTCTTGAACCTGATCGAGTGTTGGCTGTTTTTAGGCGAGATTACCAGCGGACACAAGAGCAAAAACTGGTTTTGCCTTCTGGAGAAAGTCTCAACAAACAATTTCGTTGGAGTCCAAGAAAGACTTTGATTTCCCTTGTCGCTTTGTTTATTATCATTTTCTTAACTTACTTGGGTTATCAATACCACAGTTTATTGGGAAAGCCAAGATTAGAAGTTTATTCGCCAATCGATAATGAAAAAATTGTTAATGAAGAAGTTTTAATTGAAGGAGGAACTGATCCAGATAATTCCGTGACCATTAATGGTCGCTTGACTCAACTTGATGAAGAAGGAAAATTTAGCTATCGTTTAAGGTTGACGAGTGGGGAAAATAAGATTGTTATCGAAGCGACTAATCGAATAGGCAGAAAAACGAAACAAACAAGAACGATTTATTATTCCAAAACGAATTGATATAGAAAGTTATAATTGACAATTAGCCTTGAATATAGGATATTATGAAATACTGCCCATGATTGACACGACACAAATTTTACTAATTGCGGTTGTCACTGTTTTAACAGCTCTCCTGACCATTATAGGGGTTCAAGTTTTCTTTATTCTCAAAGAAATTAAAAGAACGATTGAAAAGTTCAATAAAATGCTTGATGATATGGGTTTGATTTCGGAATCAGTGGCTCGGCCGATTGCCTCTCTTTCCAGTTCGATTACCGGTGTTTCTGGAGTTGCTGGTCTTTTTGGTTGGTTGGCCAAGATGAGGGAAAGACCGAAGAAAGAAACAAAGGAGTCAGAAGAAAAATGAGCGATCAAGATCATCAAGGAGGTTTTTTTCAAGGTTTGATTTTAGGCGCTTTGATTGGTGCAGGCGCCTATTATTTTCTCACCCAAACCGAACAGGGTGAAGAGGTTAAGAAACAGATTAAGGCTAAGAGTGAAGAAACTTTGGATAATTTAGCCGAGTTAGTCGAAGATTTTGAAGTCAAAGGAGCGGAATTTCGAGCTAAGGCTAAAGAAATCCAAGTTCAGCTAGAGGAAAAGACCAAAGGTGTTTCCAAAGAAATCACTGAAGAGGCTCAAGAAAAATTAAGTCATATTGAACAACTCCGGGAGCGAGGCCGAAAAGCTAGTAAGAAATTCTTTGTTCGCAACGGCAAACCCTTAACTTCACAGGCAAACTAGGTTATAATTCTTCTTGATGACCGCTCAAGAATTAAAGAAAAAATATCTTGATTTTTTTATTAAAAAAGGGCATAAAAAACTACCCAATGTTTCTTTAGTTTCAGTGCCAGAGTTTGGTGGCAGTTCTGATGATTTGTTTATTAATTCTGGCATGCATCCTTTAGTTCCTTATCTTTTGGGTAAAACTCATCATTTAGGTAAGCGCCTCGTTAGTAATCAACGCTGTTTACGAACTGAAGATATTAAAAAGATAGGCAATGCAATGCACTTGACTTTTTTTGAAATGCTTGGCAATTGGTCTTTAGGTGATTATTGGAAAGAAGAGGCCATTAAGTGGTCTTGGGAATTTTTAACAAAGGTATTAAATCTTGAACCAAAGCGAATTTCGGTCACCTGTTTTGCTGGTGATAAAAATACACCTCGAGATGAAGAAGCGGCTGGTATTTGGCAAAAGATAGGTATTCCTGAAGAGAGAATTTACTTTCTTGGCAAAGAAGATAATTGGTGGAAGGTAGGTGATTCGGGCCCTTGTGGTCCAGATACAGAGATGTTTTACGATACTGGTAAGAAAAAATGTGGTCCTCAATGTCGGCCCGACGATAATTGTGGTAAATATTTTGAGGTTTGGAATGATGTTTTTATGGAATTTAATCGCCTACCTAGTGGCAGATTAGAAAAGCTAAAACAAAGAAACATTGATACTGGCATGGGGGTAGAAAGGATAACGGCCATGCTTCAGGGAAAAGACGATGTTTATCAAACAGAATTATTTGAACCAATTATTCAGACAATTGAAAAAATTTCCAAGAAGAAGTACCAAGGAGAAAACGAAAAGCCAATGCGAATTATTGCTGATCATCTAAGAGCAGCGACTTTTGCGATTGGTGATGGGGTAATTCCTTATGGGAAAGGGCGAGGCAATATTATCCATCTCTTGATTAAGGATGCGAGGTTCGAAGGAAAAAAATTAGGTATTGAGGACGAATTCACAGTCGAAATAGTAAAAACAGTAATAAATAATTATCAAGAGGAGTATGAATATCTTAAAGATAAAAAGAAAAAAATTGAAAAAGAGTATAAAGAAAAAGTAGAAAAGCTTATTGAAAAAGATAAAGACTTAGAAAAACCTTCAGAAAGAAAAAAAATAGAAAATCCAGCTAAAAGATTGAAAAAAGGGGATAAACCGGCAGAGGTTTTTAAGGCAGAGGTTTTGCCTAAATTAAAGGGATTGATTAAGAATAAAAAAGATTATGATTCTTTTTTGCCTTATGTTTCTTCACCTTCAGGAGTAGCTGGTACTATAGTTTTTACTCAAAAGAGTGTATTTGGCAGGCCAATTGAAGGTACTACAAATATACTTAAAAAATATATTCGTCCTTTCGACGAAAATAAATCTAATGCGTCTTTTCAAGAACTTCAAAAAAAGCATCAAGAAGTTTCAAAAATAAGCGCAGAAAAGAAATTTGCTGGTGGGTTAGTTGATCATTCAGAAACTGTTACCAAATACCACACCGTTACTCACTTACTTCATCAGGCCCTTCGAGATGTTCTTGGTAAACATGTTCAGCAAGTAGGCAGTAATATTACTCCGGAAAGATTGCGTTTTGATTTTAGTCATCCAGAAAAACTAACTGATGAACAAATAAAGAAAGTTGAAGCAATTATTAATGCCAAAATTAAAGCTAATTTACCAGTTAAGGCAGAGACAATCTCTTTAGAAGAAGCCAAGAAAAAAGAGGCTTTAGCTTTTTTTGGTGAGAAGTATGGCGATCAAGTTAAAGTTTATTCGATTGGAAATTATTCCCAAGAGGTTTGCGGTGGTCCTCATGTCAAGTCGACGAGAGAGATTGGTCGTGTTAAGATAATAAAGGAGAAAGCAGTTGGTGCCGGTCGGCGCCGAATATACATTCAACTTGCCCATGGAAGTTAAAACTATTTTAAGTAAGATTCGTCAAAAAGAAGGCCAACCTTCTGAATATTATTTTGCTTTAGAGATCGGCTTAGAATTTGTCAAAAGTGCCGTCTTCTCGATTGTCGATAATCAGATTAAAGTTCTTTCTCTGGGTAATACCGAGAGGTGGCAGGCTGAAGAGGAATTGATTGAGGCTATTGACGCTAGTTTATCTTCGGCAGCTGAGAAATTACCAGTAGAAGGAGAAGTTCAGGAACCAGATAAGGTTGTTTTTGGTTTGCCTTTTAGTTGGGTTGATGGGGAAAAGATTGTTGAAGATAAATTAAAACTTCTTAAGAAAGTTTCCGAGAAGCTTGATCTTAAACCAGCTGGTTTTGTGGTGATTATTGAGGCAATTATTCATCATTTAAAAACCACTGAAGGTATTCCGCCGACAGCCGTTTTGGTTCACCTTGGTCTTAAGAAAGTGGATATTGGTTTAGTGAGAATTGGCAGAATTTTTGGCCCCCAGCTAGTTGATAAAAGCGATAATTTAGCTGATGATTTAATTGAAGGTCTGTCTCGATTTGAAACTCACGAACCGTTGCCTGCCCGAATTTTAATCTATAATGGCGAGGAAAATCTAGAAGAAGCGAGACAACAATTAACTACTTATCCCTGGCTGGAGAAAAAGAAAGAAGGAGTTGAATTTCTTCATCTACCTAAGGTTGAGATTCTCCCTCTTGATTTTGATATTCAGGCAATTGCTTTAGCAGGTGGTAAAGAAGTGGTCAAAGCGGCTGGTTTTGTGCTTGAAGAGGAACCAGGAGAAGAAGAGAAAAAGAAAGAAGCAGAAGCCGAAGAGGGAGTTAAAGAGGAAAAAGAAACAGAGGCAGTTGAAGAAGAAGCTAAGGAAGGAATTGAAAAACCAGGTTTTATTCCGGCTGAGGATTTAGGTTTTGTTAAAGGTGGTGATATCGCTATGGAGTCACCACCATCTCCACTAGAAGAGTCATTAGAGGAACCAGAGGTATTAGAAAAACCAGAAGAATTAGAGTCAGTTGAAAAACCATCTCTTATGGGAGAGCCAGAGATGAAGACAAAACAGCCTGTTTTTGCCAGAGCAGACTTTTTTTCTAAGATAACTTCTTTTCTCGGTGGTTTTTCGGGATTGAAGAAGTTTAATTTAGCTTTCTTTAAAGAGCTGATGCCTGCCTCTTTTCGGGGCTCGCCAATCCTAATTATTGTTCTTGCTCTTTTCCTTATTCTGGCTGGAAGTGCCTTTGCCGGCTATTGGTATTTACCCCAAGCCAAAATAACTCTCTATTTAGAACCAGAAATTTTAGAAAAAGACTTTACGGTTGAATTAGATCCAACGATTGGTTCTCCAGACAAAGAGAATTTTATTTTGCCTGCCCAGCAAGTTGGTGAGGAGGTTGAAGGGACCGAGAGTCGAACGACGACTGGAACTAAAGATATTGGCGACCCAGCCAAGGGAGAGGTGACTATTTATAATGGAACTTCTAATGAGAAGAAATTCGATGCCAACACAGTCATTAGTAGTACGGCCGATTTAGAGTTTACTTTAGATGATGATGTCACTGTTGCTTCTCAGAGTAGTGCCGCTGATCCACCAGGTAAAGCCGTGGTTAAGGTGACGGCGGTAGAGATTGGAACTGAGGCTAATTTAGCCTCAGGAACGGAATTCACAATCGCTAATTATGCTAAATCGGATTATGTCGCCAAAAATGAATCAGCTTTTAGTGGCGGTATGAGTCGTCAAATTCAGGCTGTTTCCAAAGAAGACCAGGAAGTTCTCCTAGCTGATTTGGAAGCCAAGTTAGAAAAAGAGGCGAGGGAAAAATTAATTTCTCAGCTTTCACCAGAAGATAAATTAGTCGAAGAATCAATTTCTACCAAGGTAGTTAGCAGTGATTACAGTCATGATGTAGGTGAGGAAATTGACAATTTGGAATTATCCTTAAAAGTTCAAGCAAAAGCCCTTATTTACACTGAGAAAGAACTTCAGGAATTAGTCGAAGATAGTGTTTTAGAATCCGTTACCGAGGGTTTTGAATATTTGCCTGAAGAAACCGAATTTTCTTTTGATTTAGGCGAAATCGATGAAGAAGGCAAGGCAATCGTAGAAGCTCACCTTAAGGCCAGGCTAATTCCCCAGCAAGATTTAGAACAAATAAGGGAAAATCTAGCTGGTAAGTATTTGCTAATAGGTGAATCTTATTTGAACAATCTTTCTAAAGTAGCCGGATTTGAAGTCGAAATTACGCCTAAATTACCTGGCCGACTGGGTACTTTTCCCAGAATCGCCAAACGAATTGAAATAATCACAGAAATTCAATGACCGTTCCTTACCGCTATTTAAAATCTGCCCCTCTTGGAGAACGATTAGCCTATCAGAGAAAAACGGCTTTTATCTGGCGGGGTTTGTCTCTTTTGATCTTAACAACTGGTTTGATTTTAATCAGCAATGCTGTTTTGCCTATTCTTTATTATGAGTTGACTAATAGTCGTTTTACCCAAAAACTAGTCAGTCCAGTTTCTTCCCAGGGTGTTATTTTAGGCGAAGATGCCAACATTAATTACGCTAATCCTAAAACTTGGTTTCCGGCGGTCCCAATCTTACCGCCTCAACCAAGCAGGATTACCCATTACAGTCTTTATATTCCAAAGTTGAAGATTAACCAGGCTGCGGTTCAAATTGGCGGGGAGGATTTGATGGTTAGTTTAGTTCAGTATCCGGGAACCGCTTTACCAGGTCAATATGGTAACACCGTTATCTTTGGTCATTCGGTCTTACCCCAGTTTTTTAACCCTAAAAACTATAAAACAATTTTTTCTACTCTGCCTAAACTTGAAAAGGGAGATGAGATTCTGGTTGACTTTGACGGTATCAAATACCGTTATCTAGTCAGAAAGCTGGTTGAAACAGAACCTGGAGATATTACTGTTTTAGAACAGAATTATGATAGTCAATGGCTTTCTCTAATTACTTGCGTTCCTCCAGGTACTTATTTAAGAAGGCTAGTTATTCGGGCTCAACTGGTAGCAATATGAGAATTCTAGGAGTCGATTTTGGAATAGTAAAGATTGGCCTCGCGATCACTGATAATAGTTTGGCTCAGCCCTTAGTAGTGATTAAGAATCATCGAGAAACATTAAGCAAGATTATTCAAATAATTGAGCAGGAGGGAATAGAAGAGATTGTCATTGGTGTTAGCGAAGGCAAAATTGGTCAGAAGGCACAAGAGTATGGTCAAAGATTAAAAGAAGCCACGGGCTTGGAAGTTTTTTTCCAAGACGAAACCTTGACCACTAAAGAGGCAATTGCTAAAATGATAGAGGTAGGCAAAAAAAAGAAATATCGTCAAGAAAAGGAAGATGCTTTTGCCGCAGCGATTATTTTGCAAGCTTATTTAGATAAACAAAATGTTTAAAAATATTATTGCTCCAGTTCAAGCTTGGCTTTTAAGTCGTGGCCAGTGTGTGGGTTGTGGAACACCATTAGATAAAGGAAAAAGAGTTAAAAGAAAAGACGGTATCGTCAAAGTAACTTGTAAGTGCGGTCGGATTTTTATTTATGATCCGAAAACCAAAAAATATCGTCGTGCCCTTTTTGAAGAAGTTTAGTCTTGTCTTTTTCTTCCTGATTGCCGCTGTTATTGGCGGCTTTTTTTGGTGGCGCTGGGCAGTTTCTCCAGTTCAATCACCTCCAGGCCAAAGCCAGATTTTTGTTATTCACAAAGGCGAAGGTTTATCTCTGATTGCTCAGCGATTAGAAGATGAAGGTCTTGTTAAAAGCGCTTCGGCTTTTAAGGTTCTCGTCCTGGTTAAAAATTTATCAGGCAAGATTCAGGCTGGCGATTTTCGGATTAATCCTTCTTGGACAGCTGAAGAGGTGGTTTATCTTTTGACTCACGGCAGTCTAGATCTTTGGTTAACTTTTCCTGAGGGTTGGCGTCGGGAAGAGTTCGGCCGGCGCCTGGCCAGTAATCTGGAAGATTTTAGTTATCCACAATTTCTTCAACTGACAGATGATCTTGAGGGTTATCTTTTTCCTGATACCTATCTTATTCCTAAAGATGCCAGTTCTTCAGCTGTCTTAGAGATTTTAACTAATAACTCTGAAAAAAAATATTCTTTGGAATTAGAACTTGCCGCTAAAAAAGCGGGTTTAACTCAGGTAGAAGTAATTACTTTGGCGTCGATTGTCGAAAGAGAATCAAAGGGAGGTAAAGACAGTCCGATTATCGCTGGAATCCTACTTAAACGCTGGCGAGAGGGCTGGCCGCTTCAAGCCGATGCGACGGTTCAATATGCTCTTGCTAATCAAAGAAATTCAATGGGTAAGGACTGGCAAGAAGTTGATTGGTGGCCAGCAAAGTTAACTAAAGATGATTTGAAAATTAATTCCCCTTATAACACTTATCAATATAAAGGTTTACCGTTAGGACCAATTTGCAATCCGGGTCTAGCTTCAATCGAAGCCGTGATTTATCCACAAGAAACTGATTATTGGTTTTACCTTTCTGATAGTCAGGGAAAAATTTATTACGCTAAAACAGCCGAGGAACATAGCGAGAATATAGAAAAATATTTGAGGTGATTTTGTCCTTGACAGATTTCTTTTAATGTGTTAATCTTTTTCCAGTTAAGCAATAGTAGGGTAGGCGTACCTAAGCGTACGCTTCTTTGCTATACTTAGGTTTTCTCTGTCCTTTTTATTATAAAAAATCGCCAATGCCCACCGCTAAAATAAAGCGCCTAAACTGGGGACATGAATATAAAAATCTGCCACCATTAAATCTCCTGGAAACTCAGAGAGAGTCGTACCAATGGTTCATTAAAGAGGGGATTAAGGAGGCATTGGAAGAAATTTCTCCAATTGATGACTTTACCGGTAAAAATTGGCAATTGGCTTTCGGTGATTATTATTTTGGTAAACCTCGAGTAACTCCTTCTGAAGCTCTTAGGAAAGGTTTGACTTATGATATCCCTCTAAGAGTCGAAGCCACTCTGATTAACAAAAAGAATGACCGGAAGGTAACTCGAGAAGTTTTCTTGGGTGATATTCCCCAGATGACCGAAAGGGCGACTTTTATTGTTAACGGGATCGAGAGAGGGGTTATCAACCAGATTATACGCGCTCCGGGCGCGTTTTTCTTTGGTGAAATAGACCGGGTCAGCGGCCGAATGCTTTATAATGCGGAAATTCGTCCCTTACGAGGTTCTTGGCTGGAGTTTAAGATTAATCGCAACGACGTTATCAGTTGTCGTTTGGACCGAAGGCGAAAATTTCCTATCACAGTTCTTTTGCGGGCTTTTGGTTTAGTTAGTGATGAAGAAATTATTGATACTTTTAAGGATTTAATTAAGGAAAGTAACGATTATATTCTTGCCACTTTAGAAAAAGATTCAACTAAAACCAAAGAAGAAGCTTTAATCGAGATTTATCAAAAAATGCGACCGGGTGAGCCTGCGGTTTTGGATAACGCCCGAGAGATGTTTGAGAATATGTTTTTTGACAGTCGGCGCTATAACTTAGGTAAGGTTGGTCGTTACAAAATCAATAGGCGTTTGGATTTAAAAGTCGCCAATGAAAAAAAGAACTGGATTCTTCGTCAAGAAGACGTTATCGCCTCCATTCGTTACTTGATTAAACTCCAAAATGGTGAAGGGAGAGTTGATGATATTGATCACTTGTCTAATCGCCGGGTTCGCCGGGTAGGCGAGATTGTTACTGATACTGTTTTTCGGGTTGGCCTTCTTCGTTTAGAGCGTTCTATTAAAGAAAAAATGAGTTTGATTTCAACTGAGGAGAAGGCAAGTCCAGTTCAATTGGTTAATGCCCGGCCAGTCGTGGCTTTACTTAATGAGTTTTTCCGTTCCAGTCAACTTTCCGCAATTCTAGATCAGGTTAATCCCCTTTCCGAAATTGATAATTTGCGGCGACTTTCAGTTACTGGACCGGGAGGTATTACTCGAGAAAGAGCCAGTTTCTCGATTCGCGATATCAACGCTTCTCAATATGGCCGAATTTGTCCGGTTCGTTCTCCTGAAGGACCTAATATTGGTTTGGTGACTTATATGGCTCTTTATACTCGAGTGAACGAATATGGTTTTCTTGAAGCCCCTTATCGGAAGGTGATTAGAAAGAAGATTCTGGGGAAAGACCGAGTGAAAATTACCGATGAAATTGTTTATCTCCAAGCTGATGATGAACAGGAACATTATATTACTCATTGCGGTGTTCATACCGATAAGAATAGTTATATCATTGATAGTTGGGTACCGGTTCGTTATCAGGGCGAATTCCTTGAAACACCGGTGGAAAAAGTGGAATATATTGATGTTGTTCCCCGACAAATCGTGGGTACTTCCGCTTCTTTGATTCCTTTCTTATCCCATGATATGGCCAATCGAGCTTTAATGGGAACCAATATGCAATGTCAGGCAATTCCTTTAGTCAAGCCAGAGATGCCAATAATTGGTACAGGCATGGAGTCGGTTGTTCCCGAACAGATGGGTTGGGTTATTAGAGCTCGGCATGATGGTAAAGTCATTTATGTTGACAGCGAAGAGATTATCTTAAAAATTAATGGTAAGAAGAATGATCTTCAGGATACGGAATATATTAAAATCAAAGGTAGGGAAGAGATTTATTATCTAACTAAGTTTAAACGAACTAGTCCCAGTAGCACTTGTTACTCTCAGCACCCCTTAGTTTTGACTGGAGATTTAGTTAAAAAAGGTGATTTATTGATTGATGGACCGGCTTGTGATCAAGGTGAACTGGCTTTAGGAACAAACTTGGTGATTACTTATGCTTCTTTTGAGGGTCTAGGCTATGAAGATGCTATTGTTGTTTCTGATCGAGTTGTTAGAGACGATGCTTTGACTTCAATTACGATTGAGGAATATGAAGCCTCGGTGGTGGAAACAAAACTTGGTCCTGAAGAACTCACTCGGGATATTCCCAATGTCGGTGAGTCTGACCTGGCTAATCTGGCTGAGGATGGTATTGTAGTGGTTGGCAGCGAGGTTGGCACCCACGATATTTTAGTGGGTAAGATTGCTCCTAAAGGGGAAACAGAATTGACGGCTGAAGAAAGGCTACTAAGGGCGATTTTTGGTGAAAAAGCAAGAGAAGTTCGTGATACCTCTCTACGGGTGCCTCACGGAGAAAGAGGAACCGTCATTGATGTTCAGATATTGGATCGGATCAAGGGTGATGAACTCGAACCAGGGACTCTTAAGAAAGTAATTGTCAAAGTGGCCCAAATGCGACGATTAACTGCGGGTGATAAAATTGCTGGTCGTCATGGTAATAAAGGAGTTATTTCTAAGATTGTTCCCGAAGCTGACATGCCCTATCTGGCGGACGGTACACCTGTGGATATCATCATTTCTCCCCTCTCGGTTTTGACGAGAATGAATCTAGGTCAATTATTAGAAACTCACTTAGGCTGGGCAGCCAAGAAAGATGGCTATAAAGTTGATTTACCTGTTTTTGAGAAACTTAGTGAAGAAGAAATCGTTCAAGCTTTGAAGAAGGCAGGTTTACCGGTTGACGGTAAAGTCACTCTTTACGACGGACGAACAGGTGAAACCTTTGAGAAGAAAAGTGTAGTTGGAATTAGCTATATTCTCAAGCTGGCTCACATGGTTGAAGATAAAAGTCACGCCCGTTCAACTGGTCCCTATTCCTTAGTCACCCAACAGCCATTAGGAGGTAAAGCCCAAATGGGTGGTCAACGTTTGGGAGAGATGGAAGTTTGGGCACTCGAAGCCCATCGAGCGGCTAATACCCTTCAGGAAATGTTAACGATTAAGAGTGATGATGTTGTTGGTCGGGCAAAAAGCTTTGAAGCGATTGTTAAGGGAACAGAAATTCCGGAATCAACTGTCCCTGAATCTTTTAAAGTTTTGGTTAAGGAATTAAATAGTCTTAGCTTAAAAATTGAACCTACTGGCGTGATTGAAGAAAAAGAAAAAGAGGAAACAGAAGAAGAGTTGAAGGAAGAAGAAGAAGCGAGAGGGGAAGCAGAGGAATTAGCCCAAGCGTCAGGCGCAACTATTGTTAAAGAAAAGGAGGTAGAGTGATTTTTGGTAGAAAAATTGTTGATTTTTCTGGTTTAAGAATTAAACTGGCTTCGCCCCAGGAGATTAAGGATTGGTCTCATGGTGAAGTGACCAAACCAGAAACGATTAATTATCGAACTTTAAAACCAGAGAAGGACGGTCTTTTTTGTGAGAGGATTTTTGGTCCAACCAAAGATTGGGAGTGTTACTGTGGTAAATATAAACGAATTCGCTATCGCGGTATTATTTGTGATAAATGTGGTGTTGAAGTAACCCAATCTCGAGTCAGGCGAGAGAGAATGGGTCATATTAGCTTAGCCTCACCAATAGCCCATATTTGGTTTTTCAAAGGGATGCCTTCGAAATTATCCCTTCTTCTTGATATCTCTCCACGTGGTTTAGAATCGGTGATTTATTTCTCTCAATATTTAATTTTTGGAGTTGACGAGAAAAAACAGCAAAAAATAATTGACCGTTTAAAGAAAGACTTATTGGAAAAGAAAAATACCCTTAAAGAAGAGTGCGAAGGAAAGATCAGGGAAGCCAAAGAAAAAGTTAATAAAGAAAAGACCAGAATTAGAAAAGAAATTAAGGATAAAGAACGACAGACATTAGCTCTGGGAGAAATTGAACTTAAAACTAAACAAAAAATCCAAAATCTTCGGGATGAATATCTAGCTGAAGGAGAGCGGGCTGAAGAAATTTACCAAGCGATTATTAATCTTGCCAATGGTTTGAAAGAAAAAGCCCTTTTAAGTGAAGATGAATATTTGAAGCTGGTTGAGTATAAAGCAGCTGGTTTTTTCAAGGTGAATATGGGAGCTGAGGCAGTCATAGAAGCTATTAAAATGATTGATCTCGAGAAGCTAGCGGCTGATTTGAGGAAAGTAGTTAAGGAAAGTAAAGGTGCTCGTCATATCAAAGCGATTAAGAGATTGCAAGTAGTTGAAGGATTTAGAAAAGCTGAAATTGATCCAGCCTGGATGATTTTAAAGAATTTGCCCGTTATTCCTCCAGATCTACGACCGATGGTTCAACTTTCAGGTGGCCGGTTTGCAACTAGTGATTTGAATGATCTTTATCGCCGGGTTATCAATCGGAATAATCGTTTGAAGCATTTAATTGATTTAGGAGCCCCAGAAATCATTCTTCGAAATGAAAAGAGAATGCTTCAAGAATCAGTCGATACGCTAATTGATGCTTCCAAAAGGCCAATTCGTCGTTATCGTCGGGGTAACCAACCATTACGGTCTCTTTCTGATATGTTGCGAGGTAAACAAGGACGTTTTAGGCAGAATTTATTGGGTAAGCGAGTTGATTACTCGGGTCGTTCGGTCATTGTGGTTGGGCCAGAATTAAAGCTTAATCAATGTGGTTTACCGAAAGAAATGGCTTTGGAAATGTTTAAACCTTTTGTTTTACGAGAGATGATTTTGACCGGGATTGCTCCTAATGTTAAGAATGCCAAAAATGTTCTTGATCAAAAACCACCTGAAGTTTTTGATATTCTTGGAAGAATCACCAAAGATCATCCTGTTCTCCTCAATCGAGCACCAACCCTCCATAAATTAGGCATCCAGGCCTTTTACCCTGTTTTAATTGAGGGTGAAGCTATTCAAATTCATCCTTGTGTTTGTGCTGGTTTTAACGCTGATTTTGATGGTGACCAAATGGCGGTTCATATTCCTCTGAGCGCCAAAGCAAAGAAAGAATCTATAGATTTAATGTTCCCCGAACAAAATTTACTTAAACCTTCTGATGGCAGCCCGGTGACAATTCCGAGTAAAGAAATGGCTTTAGGTTGCTTTTTTGTCACTGCGGTTAATACTAAGTTGCCAATCTACCCAACGATTTTTGCCAGTCAAGTAGAAGTAATTTTAGCTTATCAGGGGAAGAAGGTTGAACTGCGTCGATTGGTTAAAGTTAAAATTGACGGCAAAATTATGGAAACCACTCCTGGAAGAATTATCTTCAACAAAATTCTGCCTAAAGAATTAGCCTTTATCAATGATGAAGTTAAAGGACCGACCGTGAAAGCTTTGATTACCCGAGCCATCCAGATCTGTCAGAAAAAGACGGTGGTCAATTTAGTCGATGATATTAAGATGATTGGTTTTTGGGGATCAACTCTTTCTGGTCTTTCAGTTGGGGTGATGGATTGCACAATGTTAGATGATAAAAAGAAGGTGATTGATCAGGCGAATCAGAAGGTGGCCGAAATCGAGAATAACTTTAATAAAGGATTAATTACTGATCAGGAAAAGCGACGTTTGACCCAAGAAGTTTGGATGGAAACAACAGAGGAATTGGCGGATAAAACTTGGGAAAAATTTGATTTGGAAAACAGTGTTCGCTTAATTATTGAAGCTAAAGTAGGCAGAGCTTCTAAAGAACAGGTTAAGCAACTTTCAGCCATGCAAGGGCTCGTGGTTGACCCTTTGGGTAAAATTGTTGAGTTGCCGGTCAAATCGAATTTCAGAGAAGGTTTATCGGTTTTTGAATACATTACTTCCGCTAGAGGTGGACGCAAGGGTTTAACTGATACGGCTTTGAAGACCGCTGATGCCGGTTATTTAACGCGGCGATTGATTGATGTCGCCCATGACGTTATTGTTCGTGAAGAAGATTGTGGGACGAAAGATTCAATTGAAATTAATCGTTCCGGCAAGAGGGGCGATAAGTTTTTGGAGAGAGCTTTGGGTCGGGTTTTGGCTAAGAAGGTTAGTGATCCTAAAACAAAGAAAATCATCCTTAAAAAAGGCGAGTTAATTACCGAAAATAATATTGGCCTTTTAGAAAAACACAATATCAATAATCTCCAAATTCGTTCACCTTTGACCTGCGAGACGAAGCATGGTATGTGTGTTCAATGTTATGGTTGGGATTTTTCCACTAAAACCATGGTAGAAATAGGAACACCAGTGGGGGTAATCGGGGCTCAATCAATTGGCGAACCAGGTACTCAGCTGACTTTAAGAACTCATCATTTTGGTGGGATTGCTGTTTCTGACGTGACTCAAGGTTTGCCGAGAGTTGAAGAGTTATTTGAAGCTAGAAAGCCCAAAATTTTGGCGCCCCTAGCCGAAATTGCTGGGAAGGTTGAAGTTTTGGAAACAGAAGAAAGTTATAAAATAAAGATAAAGACAGTTGGTGTTAAACCTCCTGAAGAAAAAGAATATCTTATTCCAGCCGTTAGTGAAATTAATGTTAGTGATGGAGACTTGGTTGATGCCGGAACTCAATTGGCGACTGGATCGCTTGACACAAGAGAAGTCTTAGAAGTCAGAGGCCTAAAAGCCGCTCAGGCCTATTTGATTGAGGAACTACAGATGGTTTATGAATCACAAGGAATTCAGATTCAAGATAAGCATTTTGAGGTGATTGTCAAGAAAATGAGCGATAAAGTTCGGATAGAAACTTCAGGCGATACTTCTTTGTTACCTGGTCAGTTTGTTAATCGGACTACTTTTGAAGAGGAGAATGAAAAAGTACTGGCGGAGGGTGGCGAGCCGGCCTCAGCTCAAGTGGTGATCCTGGGGATAAGTCGTTCTTCAATTTACACCGAATCCTGGCTTTCGGCTGCCTCCTTTGAAAGAACCACCATTGTTTTGACCGATGCCGCAGTTGAAGGGAAAGAAGATAAGCTACTTGGTCTTAAAGAAAATGTAATTATTGGTCGTTTAATTCCAGTGACTCCAGAGAGAGCTAAGATTGAAGAGTGAAAAACTCCTTTATTTGAACCTAAATTCATGATAGAATAAAAATATGCCAAGAATCAGTCAATTAATTCGTAAAGGCAGAAAGAAAACAAGAAAAAAGGTCAAAGCGGCTGCCTTGCGAAAAACTTTTAATGCCAAAGACAGGCGAATGACAGAAGCAACCAATCCCTTTAAACGAGGAGTAGTTCTTTATGTCAAAACAATGCCTCCTAAGAAACCTAATTCGGCTTTAAGAAAAGTGGCTCGAGTTAGGCTTTCTAATAAAAAGGAAGTGACCGCCTATATTGCTGGTGAAGGTCATAATCTGGCTGAACATGCGGTTGTTTTAGTTAGGGGTGGTCGAGTTAAAGATTTACCAGGAGTGAAATATCATGTGGTTAGAGGTAAATTTGATACGGCCGGCGTAGAGGACAGAAAAAAGGCTCGATCCAAATATGGTACCCGTAAGGGCGCCGCCGCCACACCAGCAGCTGGTGGCGGAAAGAGTGACGAAAGAACTGAGAAAAAAGGAGAAGAGAAAGGAGAAAACAATGAGAGGTAAAAGAGCACCAAAAAGAACGGTCGTTCCTGATGAAGTCTATAAAAGCCGGTTAGTGACCAAGTTGATCAATCGGACGATGCGTCAGGGAAAGAAATCAGTTGCCCAAAAACATGTTTATCAGGCTTTTAAACTTATTGAAGAAAAAACCAAAAGCAATCCTTTGGAAATTTTTCATCAAGCTTTGGAAAATGTTAAACCTCAAATGGAGGTTCGACCTCGTCGAGTTGGCGGTGCTGCTTACCAAGTACCGATACCGGTTAAAGGTGACCGGCGAGAATCACTGGCTATTCGTTGGCTTATTCAGGCCGCCCAAGCAAGGCCCAATAAGGAATACCATCACTTTTATGAGAAATTAGCGGTTGAGTTAATCGAGGCGGCTAAAAAAGAAGGCGGCGCGGTCGCTAAGAAAGAAGAAATTAATAAAATTGCTGAAGCTAATAAAGCCTTTGCTCACTTCAGGTGGTAATTTTTTTTATTCACCACGTTTGCTAAAATTGACTTAATGAAACAAAAAACGATTACGATTGTTTCTGGTTTACCTCGTTCTGGTACCTCAATGATGATGAAGATGATGAAAGCCGGTGGGATATCTGTTTTGACGGATAATTTGAGAAAGGCCGATGAAGATAATCCTAAGGGTTATTATGAATTTGAAAAAGTTAAACAAATTAGGCGGGATAAAACTTGGCTTAAACAGGCTCAAGGTAAGACCGTCAAGATGGTTTCTGAATTCTTAAAATATTTACCCAGAAGCTACAATTACAAAGTAATTTTTATGCAACGGAAGATGGAAGAGATTCTTGCTTCCCAAAGACAAATGCTTAAAAGAAGAGGTAAGCCAGTAAATAAAGCCAGTGATAAGAAGATGGCTGCCTTATTCAAAAAGCATTTAAAAGAGGCCAAATTATGGTTGGGAAAACAGCCCAATATTGAAGTCATCTATATTGACTATAATCAAGTTTTGAAAAAGCCAGCGAGTCAAGTAAAAAAGATTAACCAATTTTTAGATGGAACTCTTGATACTCAAGCTATGGCAAAGGTGATTGATCCCAAGCTTTACCGACAAAGAGGTTCTTGAGTAGAAGTCAGGATTCTATTATTTTTATTTTATTGCCTGCCCAAAAGCAATTTTTTAGTTTATGTCGATTAGAAAACCTAAAGTAAAAGCAATCTGTCGGGATTGTTGGGACGAAATGGAAGGCCCACTTTCCCTTAGAAAGAGTGAGATGGTTGCTTGGGCGAGAAATAGACTTGTTATCAGGGCTGAAGGTGATTTAGCCGAACTTTGTATTGAACACCACCAAACTAATAGGGTCGTAGGTAATTACAGATTACCTCAACATGACATTTTTGTTGTTTTTGATGGTTCAGGGATATTTGGGATGATGGAAGTAAGAAATTTTGCAAGCGGCCATCATTTCGAAACGGAAGATAATGAGATTCAACAAGAATTGCTTAAGGAAACAAGAAGCCTAGGGAAAGAGCGAGGTTATTAGGACATTACGCTTGAGTAATCAATAGGATTTTGTTAAAATGAGCTCGAAGCAAGCCTGCTTCTTGACAGAGGCGGTTTTTTATTTGCCTAAAAATTGATAAAATAAAGACAGAAAGATGGCCGAAAAAAACGAAACAGTTACTAAAAGAAAAGTCCCGATTGAAAAAGTTCGGAACATTGGTATTATTGCCCATATTGATGCCGGTAAAACGACCACGACCGAGCGGGTCCTTTATTATACTGGCAAGAGCTATAAAATCGGCGATATCGATGAAGGTACTACCCAGATGGATTGGATGGAGCAGGAAAAGGAACGGGGAATTACGATTATGTCAGCAGCGACAACCGCTTTTTGGCGTGACTATCGGATTAATATCATTGATACTCCTGGCCATATTGATTTTACGGCTGAAGTGGAACGCTCTTTAAGAGTTTTAGACGGTGGGATTGTTGTTTTTGATGCTGAAGAAGGCGTTCAATCTCAATCAGAAAAAGTTTGGCACCAAGCTGATGGCTATCACGTTCCTCGTCTCTGTCTCATTAATAAGATGGATAAATTGGGAGCAAACTTTGAACGGACAGTGGAAATGATTAAAGATCGTTTAGGGGCCAAGCCGATTGTTCTTACGATGCCGATTGGTAGTGAGAAAGATTTTGTCGGCGTGGTTGATGTCCTCAATCAAAAAGCCTTGATTTGGGAAGAAAAGGATAAAACCGGAGAGAAATTTGAAACCAAAGAAATTCCCGCTAATCTAATTGAGCAAGCGAAAAAATATCGAGAAGAATTGGTTGAGTTAGTGGCCGAAACCAATGAAGACCTCACAGAAAAATTTTTACGGAGTGAAGAAATTAGCCTTGAAGAATTAAAAACAGGCATTCGTCAAGCAACCATCGCTAATCAACTTGTCCCGGTTTATACCGGAGCCTCCTTGCGTAATAAAGGTGTCCAACCTATTTTGGATGGAGTGATCGATTTTTTACCCAATCCGCTTGATGTTCCGGCGATTAAAGGGACTAACCCTGAAACGGGTAAGGAAGAAAGAAGAACATGTGATCCTAAAGGTTCTTTTGCAGCTCTGGCTTTTAAAATTCAATCTGACCCCCATGTGGGTAGACTAACTTATATTCGTATTTATTCGGGAACATTAAAAGCCGGTGAGGAAGTTTACAATAGTACCAAAAAACGGTCTGAAAGAGTTGGGCGTTTATTACTGATGCATGCCAACAATCGAGAGCAAATTGAAACGGCTGAAGCCGGGGAAATTATTGCCATTGTTGGTTTGAAAGAAGCGGCGACGGGTGATACTCTCTGTGACAAAGCCAAGCCGATTGTTTTAGAATCGATTACTTTTCCTGAGCCAGTCATTTCTCTTGCGATTGAACCTAAAACCCGGGCTGACCAAGGGAAACTCGGTTATGCTCTTAATCGTCTTTCTGAAGAAGATCCGACTTTTCAAATCAAGTCTGATCGGGAGACTGGCCAGACAATTATTTCTGGTATGGGTGAGTTGCATCTGGAAATTATTGTTGACCGAATGAAGCGGGAATTTGGGGTCGAAGCCAGGACTGGACGGCCCCAAGTTGCCTATAAGGAAACGATTACCCGGATGGCTAGAGGCGAAGGTAAATATATTCGTCAATCAGGTGGCCGAGGTCAATATGGTCATTGTTTTCTTAGACTGGAACCTTTAGGTCGAGGCGAGGGCTTTAAGTTTACCAATGAAATTCGAGGGACAGCCATTCCTTCTGTTTACATTCCGGCGATTGAAAAGGGCGTTAAGGAGGCGATGGATAAAGGAATTTTAGCAGGTTATCCGGTGACTGATGTGTTTGTGGCTGTCTATGACGGCAGTTATCATGAAGTTGACTCTTCAGATATTGCTTTTAAGATTGCTGGTTCAATGGGTTTTCAAGATGCGGCTAAGCAAGCCAATTTGGTTCTCTTAGAACCGATTATGAAATTAGAAGTGACTACGCCTGATGGGTTTATGGGTGATGTTATTGGCGATTTGTCTAGTAAACGGGCTCAAATTCAGGAGACAGAGGCACGGGGCAATATTCGGGTGATTACGGTTCTCATTCCTTTGGCTGAAGTCTCAGGTTATGCCACAACTTTGAGGAGTATTACTCAGGGTAGGGCCAATCCCTATATGGAATTTTCTCATTATCAAGAAGTGCCGGCTAATATTACGGAAAAAATTGTTTCCGCCAAAACTGGAGCTGCTTCTGACAGAGGAAAATAAATAGGGCTTGCAAAAGAAAAAACAGTCTTGTAAAATACTCGAGAATTAGCTAAAATAGCATCAAGGAGAAAAAGTGGCTGAAAAAACAAAATTTAAAAGAGAAAAACCTCACGTTAATATTGGGACCATTGGTCACGTTGACCATGGTAAGACGACTTTAACCTCAGCAATTACCAAGGTTTTAGAGAAAGCAAATACGGGGACAAAATATATTCCCTTTGATCAGATTGATAACGCTCCTGAAGAAAAAGAACGGGGTTTGACAATTTCTATTTCCCACATTGAGTATGAGACGGAAAAGCGTCACTATGCTCACATTGACTGTCCCGGACACAAAGACTTTATTAAAAACATGATTACCGGTGCTGCTCAAATGGATGGTGCCATTCTTGTTGTCGCCGCCGATGATGGTCCAATGCCTCAGACTCGAGAGCATATTCTCTTGGCTCGTCAGGTTGATGTGCCAGCCATGATCGTTTTCCTAAATAAAGTCGATTTGGTTAAGGACAAAGAGATGCTTGATCTGGTTGAAATGGAAATTAGGGAACTTTTAACTAAATATAAATTCCCTGGTGACAAAATTGCGATTATTCGAGGCTCCGCCGCTAAGGCCCTTGAGGGCGATGCTGAAGCAGAAAAAGCCGTTCTTGAACTGATGAAGGCGGTTGATGAAAATATTCCGACACCTAAACGGCCTTTAGACAAACCCTTCTTGATGCCTCTTGAGGATGTTTTCTCTATTAAAGGTCGAGGGACTGTTGTCACTGGAAGAATCGAACGAGGTAAAATTAAAGTTGGTGATGAAATCGAAATCATCGGTCTTCGCGACACCCAAAAGACAACGGTCACTGGTGTTGAGATGTTCCGTAAAACTCTTGATGAAGGTGAAGCTGGTGATAACGTTGGTATTCTTCTTCGAGGAGTCGAAAAGAAAGACGTGGAACGAGGTCAAGCTTTAGCAAAACCTGGTACCATTAAGCCTCATCAAGAATTTGAGGCAGAAGTTTATATCCTTACCAAAGAAGAAGGTGGTCGTCATACCCCTTTCTTCAGTGGTTACAAACCTCAATTTTATGTTCGAACTACAGATGTAACCGGTGAAGTCACTCTCTCTAAGGGAGTAGAAATGGTCATGCCTGGTGATAATGCCAAGATGACAGTCAAGCTTATTCAGCCGGTCGCTATGGAAGAAGGCTTCCGTTTTGCTATCCGTGAGGGTGGTCACACTGTTGGGGCGGGAGCAATTAGTAAAATTATCGCCTAAGGAGAGAATGCCAAAGGGCAGAATAAGGGTACGTTTAAAAGCATATGATCATCGAGTCATCGATGAGAGTTGCGAAAAAATCTTAGAAACAGCCTTAGCTAGTGGTGCCAAAGTAGTGGGTCCTGTGCCTCTACCAACCCACCGAAAACTGATTACGGTTACCACCAGTCCCCACACTGACAAAGACGCCAGAGAACACTTCCAAATCCTCACTCATAAAAGATTGATTGATATTCTTGAACCAACCAGTAAAACAATTGACTCCTTAATGCATCTTGAACTTCCTTCAGGAGTGGATATTGAAATCAAAATGTAAATTTTAATATTAGTTCGAGTCCTGTTCGCGGAGCATAGAATGTAACCCTAAAACGCTTTTTGTTATACTTCAATTATGAAAACTATTTTAGTAGACGCAATTGGCGCTTTTGTGGTTAAGGGTAAGGATGCCTTTAAGATTTTTAAGGAAATGCACGATCTTCTTGAGGGCTTTCCAAATCAAAAAATAATCTTAACCGGCGCGAACGATAAGCAATTTAAGAAGTTTGGCTTGGACAAAATGCCCTATGAGGTTTTTACACTAAAGCACAATCCGGAAAAGACTGACCCCGAGTATTTTAGGAAAATGCTAGAACACTTTAGCCTCCAACCGGAAGATGTTGTCTATTTTGAACACAGTCCAGAAGCAACAAAAAGCGCTCAATCGCTCGGTATAACCTCATATTATTACGACCCCGATAAAAAAGACCTGCAAGCGCTTAAGCAATTCTTAGATAGCAACGCTTAGTCTTAGAGCCGGAATATCTAAAAAGTTGTCTGTTAGCCAGTCTCGAAGCCTGTATACCGTGGGGAGCTAGGATTTTAGCTTCAGATTTGATATACTTCGGACATGCCTGAGAGACCAGAGTTAAGACCAGTGCACATTGCTTTAATAGAGGTTGTGGCGGAAAAAAGCAGAGGTGAATATTCTCTAACCATGGATGAACTACACGAGTTATTCAAAAGGCAGGCTGAGATTGATGACTCTGAGGACCATCCGGTTCTTCTGTCTAATTTTGTGGCCGAAGTTACACAAGACGGTTTATACCTCCTTACACCATATACAGTTTCAGACCTCGATAACCCCAAAGAAAGGGTCGGCCTGGTAATAGAGGGTAGAGTGAAGAATGATTCTCAAGGAGTTCTTTCTAGCGAAGAAAGTGTAGTTATCCATACAGATAAGGACACACGAATACGAGTATTAGAAGCTTTCGGACAAGAAAGCGATGGAACTCTGCCTGTAGCAATTTATCTTAAATCAATGATAGAAAGTGCACTGGAGTATCGAGTTGTGATAGATGAGATGTGTCTATATGGAGATAGATTGAGCGTAACAATGAGTCAATCAGCGAGTTGGACTAGAAAGTAAGTTTTAACTTCCTGTAGGCTCAAATCAAATTCTAGTTCTTGGTTGCAGAATAGGTCCTTTAGGGGGAGCTCGGTTGGACGCAGGTATCAAATTATTCCGATACTACGTCCTTTTTTGTTGGTTATAATAATTTCCATCTACCACCCCACCCTGGACATGGTTTAGTCTTTTATAAGATTGATGTAAAATATTGGCATAAGGAGGAAAAATGAAAATAAAGAAAAAATGGATTTTAGGTTATCTGGCAATTGACATTATTTGTATAGGCATGGGCATGGGAGTCCCGTTTTTTAATATACTTTTAGGTTTTCCTCTGGGATATTTTCTTGCTCGTAATTTTATTGATGAGCGGAAGGTTTTTAGATATTCAATCTTCGCCTCGTTATTTACCTTTTTAATCCTTGCTGTTATTTGGTTATTAGCGATGTTGCCATATTGTTTAGACTCTACAAAAGATATTGCTAATTTTGGTGAACCTCTAATACTTTTTACTCCAGTTGCTAGTTTTTGGGGATGGTTAGTCTTGATGGTTGTTATTTCTCCTTTCTTGCAACTTTTAACAACAATTTTTTCTGCCTATTTAACACATCTTCGAAAAAAAATCTACTAAAATAGGCTAGTTAGAACATCGTCCGCAAGGGAGGGCTTAGAAATTTAGTCTCGTTTTTAATATACCAAGTGTTGCCCTTCGAACTTCTGATATAATTAAAATAATGAAACTTAAAAACTTACCTTATTGGTTAGTTTCCGGAGTTATGATTTTTCCAGTCTTGATAGTTTTGGGGTTACTCTTCGGACTCATTACTGGAGGTAAAATAAGTATTTTATTTTGGATGGTTATTCCCTCAATCATTTTTGAAGAGATTTTTGAAACCTGTTGCCGAGCATTTTCTGACAATTTTATTTTTAATGTTCTTTTTGTTGGAATTTTCTGGTTTGGGATAGGTTCATTAACTGGTTTATTAGCTGAGAGGATAAAAAAACTAGGAAGTCGCTAGTTGTGGCTGTAACTTCTTTATCTCCTCCCACCTCACTTTAATCACTTCCATCTGGTTTACATCCTCAAAAGCAGTAAGAATTGTGCCTAAAACCTTGGATATAATATCTTTTGGTTTGGGGAGCATAAAGAAATTTAGCCATGAAATTAAATTAGTCGAATAGTCTTTAATATAACCTTCCATTTATCATTTCCTGATAAAACTAGTACAATTGAACCATGTGGACGTGTCCTAAATGCAAACGAATTTTCAGAGGCGCCAACCAACCTCATAGTTGTAAAAAGATTCCTTTGCAAAAGCATTTTGTAGGTAAGAAGCAAGCAAAAAAGCTGTTTGACTTTTTAGTAGAACAAATTGACAGCAAGATTGGTAAATGCAAAATAATTTCTATTCCTTGCTGTGTTCATTTGTTTGGTAAATATGACTTTTTGGCAGCGTTACCTAAAAATGATAGGTTAGAGATAAGGTTTGCATTAGATAGAAAACTTGATAGCCCAAGGTTGAAAGTATGTGTACCAATGTCCAGCATGGTATATAAGAATTGTTTTGATATAAGCAGCAAGCAAGAAATAGACGATGAAATCATTGAATGGATGAACGAATCGTACCACTTGAAAGATTGACTGCTGGTATCACTCTATTCATTTCTTCCTGTAGTTGACTGATAAACTTGGAATCCTCAAATACCTTGAAAATACGCACGAATTGACTGGTTATATTAGCGTTAAGATCCTCGAGCCACGACCTTTAGCCTCAGATGATATACTTCACGTATGAACTCTTACTCTTACCTAATAGTCATTCTCCCTCCAAAAGAAGTTATTAAAACAATGGATAAATATCGCAGATTGTATGCAAAATACACAAGTTACACTATTCCCTCACACATTACCGTATATCCACCATTCTTTTTAAAAGGTATTACGGAAAGACGATTTCTTACAAAACTTGTAAACGACTTTTCTAAAACGAAATGTGGTGAAGTTACTCTTAATTCAATTGATTATTTTAAAGGTAGAAATAATGTTGCGTTTGTAAAACCTGATTCTAAATCGTCTAAATATATTATTAACTTACTAGTAAAAACTGTTAAGTTCTTAGAAGGTTATACAAAAAGTGTTTACAGTGAATATAGTCCAACTCCTGACAAGTTTAATCCTCATATGACTATTGCGGAGAAAATACCAAACAACTCACTTCCTAAGATTAAAAAGGAATTAAAAAATTTTAACAATGTGTTTTCCTTTAAGGTTGAGTCAATATTTGTATTTAAAAAAGCAACAGACGCAAAGTCATGGGGTATGCTTCGAGAAATAACTTTCTATTAAGTAATATTTTATAAAGGTTCGAAAATCGTCCCATCGGGTGAGCTAGTTGGAATTTAATATACCCAAGTTAGCTTTGGTTTAAAACTTCAGGCAGAAACTAGCCTTAAATCGCCTCTAATAAAATCCCCTAGTTGTAAGGGAATTATGAGGCTAAAACTAGATGGGCTTCATTTTTACTATTTACATCTCGATTGACCCGCTGGTTGACTATTCGTGAAAAACTTGTTATCGTCTGACTAATGAGGCAAGTCACTTGCCTGCCCAATTCAAAGAAAATTTATTAATCCGCTTTTATGCGGATTTTTTATTGAAAATTTGAAATTGAAAGGGGGTGAATAAAATGAAGAAATTAACTTTCATTGTGGCCGTGGGGCTGTTGATGACAGTAATCATGTCGGTACTCAGCGTGAGCGTTATGGCGGCCAGCCAGCCTGAAGATGGCGACTGCACGGAACATCGGTCCGGTCCTTGGGGCCCTGAGGCTCGTTGTCGATTTGACATGGAGGATGAAGCCCCGGCTGGACCTTGGGGACCTCTGAACTAATTTATAGATATTCTTTTGCGATTTTCGCGTAAGATTATTTAGCAATTTTAGTGTTTAGAAAGGGGTGAACAAATATATGAGGAAATTTTTAATTGGAGCTAGTTGTTTGCTGTTTTTGGCTTTAGCTTTTCCGGTATTGGCAAAAGAACAGCCAGGAAAACCAGAAACCACTCCGCCGGATTTAGAAAAAATAACCTTTATTCACTACGCAAAATCTGCTAAAAATTCCAAACCAGTTTGGGATGACACGGTAGATAAATTCAAATTCATTGCCGGTGGAATAAGGTGGGCCGACACCATGACTTATGAAGTGAACCCCTATGGAAGCTACTTAAATGAAAATGAAGTGATAGCTACTCTAAGCGAAAGTTTAGAAACATGGGATATTGAAACTTCATTTGAGCTTTTTGCAACACCAGAGTTAGATGATAGCGTAAGTTTTAATGAAAACAGAGATTATACTAATACAGTAACATGGGGAAGTCTAGGATCAGGAATTATTGCAGTAAATCAATTTTGGTATAATCCAGCATTAAAAATTATAGTAGAATCTGATGTTGTATTTAGTACAGGTTTCACTTGGAGTTTGGCTGGTGAAAGCGGCAAAATGGACCTGCAAAACATTGCCACTCATGAATTCGGGCACAATGGATTAAGTGACTTATACATGCCGCCAAGCACGGCGTTGACCATGTATGGATATAGCGGTTACGGAGAGATTGATAAGCAAACCTTAGGAACCGGAGACTGGCTAGGAATTCAAGAGCTTTATAACGAGTGAATTAGATAATTGCGGGTATTGTGGTAGGGTTTTTAACCCTATCAATTTCCTTTCTCAATTCCCGCGCCTATTTAAAGCCTTGAAAGACTGTCTGGCTAAATTCACTGGCCGAATTATAGATAATGAGAGGTTTTTAATATTTTAACTTTGTAGAGTAGAGTTAAAACTTATAAATTTCTTTAACTTGAGGTAAAATATAGTAAAATTACTGGAAAAGGAGGTGAGAAAATTGAAGAAATTGATTGCAACATCAATAATCGCGTTAGCGTTAATACTTGTTCCCTCTTTTGTATCAGCTCAAGGAGTCCAGCAGCAAAATAAAGTCCAGGACCCATCTACCCACCTTAGCGGTTCGCCAACTCCCCAAGGCAACCAAGTTCAGAATCAAAATCAGGTCCAAACTCAAAATCAAGGAGAAGAAACCCAATTGCAGGTGGCCACACAGCACATGGAGCAGTTAATGGACATGGAAGGTTTAAATGAGGAAGTCGGCAGTCAGGTAAGAAATATTGCCCAGGAACAGGTCCAGACTCAAACACAGACTCAGACTCAATTGAACAAATTGGAATCCAGGTCAGGTTTAATGAAAAAGTTGTTTGGTCCTGACTACGGAGCCATCAAAAACCTCAAGCAACAAATGGAACAAAATCAGCTTAGAATCCGGCAGTTAACTCAACTGCAAAACCAAGTAGCTAACCAGGCTGATGAAACCCAACTTGAGGAAGCGATTCAGGCTCTGGTTGAGCAGAATACGAGTTTAGAAGAGCAGATTCAGGCAGAAGAGCAGGTCGGAAGTATTTTCGGCTGGCTTATCAGACTGTTTTACAGATAAAAAACTAGTGTTTGAAAGGGGGTGAAATGGATGAATAAAAAAATAGTATTTCTTGTTTTGGTTTTGTTATTGTGGGTTGCGTCATTAGTGTTTGTTTCCAATACGGCAGAGGCAACTGGCCACAAAATAGTCATTGACGCTGGACACGGCGGCGATGAGCCTGGTTCAATGGAGTGTCCTGGTTTATCAGAGGCTGATGCAAATTTAGATGTAGCAAAAAGGCTAAAAGCACTGCTTGAGCCCGATGTAACAGTTTACATGACTAGAGAAAGCGATGTCTATATGACCAATAGAGATAGATACACTCTTGCCAACAATACAGATGGTGAAATTCTGGTTTCCATTCATTTCAACGGTTCAACCGACCATGAATTGAATTACACTCAAGGATTGTACGCTAAATGGAAAAAAGACATTGATTTAGCCTCGACAATCCATAATCAACTATATCCGAGCTTGGGAATTGGCAATGGAGGATTATTGCAGTTTGCCTCTGGAGTAATTCTTAAAGCGGAAATGCCCGCCACTATTCAGGAAGTAGCTTTTATATCAAATATGACTGAATGTGGTTTATTAACTGATGGTACTGGAAACCGGCAACAGCAGATTGCCCAATCTTTATATAACGGAATCAATGATTGGTTTGCTGGCGCACAGGTTCCGGCCCATCCAGGGAGGGGAAATAGGCTGAGTAATTAACAACAGCCTATTAATGCCTCTTGAGAGGTTAGTTTTTTTATTTCCTCCCTCAATTCCTGCACAAACTTAAAATCTTCAAAAACCAGAAGTAATTTTCTTTATGATTTTGTCAGAAAAACCTGGTATAATAATTTTTTTTGTGCAAAATGAGAAAACGTACTCTTGTTATTTCTATTATTGTTGTATGTATATTCGGCGGCACTATCACTTATAACCGCTTCTTTAAAAGTATTCCCAAAGAAATAAATGAGCAGAACCTCGGCGGATTGACAAACGAACCCAACTCTCTCTCCATAGAATATATGAGGAAGCAGGAATACCCCGGAAGCGATATTGTTATCGAACAGACACTGCCTCCCGGCTCAAATTACAATAGATACATTGCTTCTTATAAATCAGACGGTTTAAAAATTTATGCTCTGTTAACGATACCACAAGGAGAACAACCTGAGACCGGCTGGCCGGTGATTGTTTTTAACCACGGCTACATTCAACCAGAACAGTATAGAACAACCGAGAAATATGTTGCTTACATTGATGCTTTCTCCAGGAATGGATATCTTGTTTTTAAACCCGATTTTAGGGGGCACGGCAATTCAGAAGGCAAACCAGAAGGCGCTTATTATTCATCAGCCTATACAGTAGATGTTTTGAATGCTGTTTCATCGATGAAAAAATATAAAGATGCTGACCCAGAAAGAATCGGCATGTGGGGTCATTCTATGGGAGGAATGATAGTTTTGCGTTCAATGGTAGTAACAGAAGATATTAAGGCAGGAGAAATCTGGGCAGGAGTAGTGGCTTCTTATGAAGATTTAGCCATAAACTGGCATCATCCAGTTCATAATCCTCAGCCTTGGGTGCCTTCGCAAAGAGAACAGGCGGAAAGACGGCCAGGAAGACAGGAACTGATTGATAAATACGGTAACTTTGAAGAAAATCCCCAGTTTTGGCAGTCAATTTCACCCATATCGTTTGTCAAAGACATTTCCGGCCCGATACAGCTTCAACATGGGACGGCAGATGATGAAGTACCACTCCTGTTTAGTCAGAGATTAGATGAAGCGTTGAGAAATGCCGGCAAGCCCGTAGAGTTATACACTTATGAAGGAGACAATCATAATCTTTCTAATAACTTAGATACAGCACTCCAACGTTCAGTAGATTTTTTTGATAAAGCCTTAAAAGATTAAGGTTATTAAAAAGCTTTTATTTAACAAGAAGTATAAGCGTATTCTTTAGTCTGAACAGCAGTTCAAACATTTTCTATTATCCTGAGCAGTTTACAACTTAATATAACCAAAATTACGAGTATCGAGACTATTTAAAAACCGTTCCTATTTCATCAATTATTTGCATTTTTTTACAGTATTCCTTGCTATTTATACTAATAATACATATACTCACTAATATATTTAATATTTAGTAGGAGCATTTATGAGAAACTTTAATCCAGGTGATAGATCAAGAGACAGAAGAGGTTCTCCCAGAAGAAGTTTTGGCGACAGAGATTCAAGAAGGCCTTTATTGCACAATGCAGTTTGCGATGAATGTGGCAAGGATTGTCAAGTACCCTTCAGGCCAAGCGGTGAGAAGCCAGTATATTGCAGTGACTGTTTTGAGAAGAAAGGCGGAAGCGATAGTGATAGATCAAGAGACAGAAGAGGTTCTCCCAGAAGAAGTTTTGGCGACAGAGATTCAAGAAGGCCTTCGCAAAGCGATATAAATAGTCGTAGCATTTCACAACTTGTAGAAAAAATTGAAATTCTAAATACCAGGCTTGATATAATTATTGATTTGCTATCGTCGGTCGGGGAGAAGAAACCAAAGTTGGTAGAGAATAAGGCGAAAAAGAGTAAAAAATCAACAATCAAGAAAGCAGATAAAGCTATTGAAGTGTTAACGCCAGTCAAGAAAAAAGATACTAAAGGGAAAAAGTGAGCAAATATCCTATAGTTTGACAGTGATAATTAGATGTGTTACAATGCTTTCCGTTAGCTTTAAATATTGATCAGTAGTTAATACTGATTTGAGTCGGTTTATTTGGTTTAGGTATTCGTATCTTCCCCTTTTTTCAAATCGTCTCCTTTAAAGCCATTAATATAATAAAAATGAGAAATTTTAAGCGCGATCGTTCCCGTGGTTTTCGCGGGCAGAATAATAGATCTTTTGGTCAATATCGACCAAACAGATCAGGAGGTCAAGGTAGATACCGAAGCAAAGGTGCTTCCTTGAACCCACTTATGTTTGTCAAAAAGGCTATTGACGTTGTCGAAATGCCATATGTGCCAGCGAATAGTTTTTCAGACTTTCCTTTGGATGAAACTGTAAAAAAGAATATTCTAGTGCGTGGTTTTGACAAGCCGACTGCAATTCAAGACCAGGCAATACTTCCCGTATTGGAAGGAAGGGACTTGGTTGGTCTTGCCAACACAGGAACTGGAAAAACAGCGGCTTTTTTACTACCTTTGATTACAAAAGTGTCAAAAGATCGAAGTCAAAAGGTTTTAATCGTGGCACCTACTCGCGAACTAGCTTCACAGATTCAAGACGAATTTAAATTGTTTAGTTTGGGTACGAGAGTTTTCTCAACACTATGTATTGGAGGTGCCTCACTGAATGTCCAGGCACGCGAGTTGTCACGTCAGCCAAATTTTGTGATTGGAACCCCTGGGAGGATAAAGGATCTAGAAGGACGACGGATTTTGAACTTAAGTCAATACGGAAACGTGGTCTTAGATGAAGTTGATCGTATGTTGGACATGGGATTTATCAACGATATCCGACATATTATTTCATTTTTACCAAAGAGTCGCCAATCTTTATTCTTCTCGGCAACGATACCAAAGGAAACTGAGGTGATTATGCAAAGTTTTTTAGTTGATCCAGTAACAGTGTCGGTAAAAACCGGTGTGACTCCTCAAAATGTTGATCAAGACATAATTCGAACTCGGGGCAAAAACAAACTTGAGATTCTTCACCAGCTGTTGATTAAAGAGGAATTTAGGAAGGTTTTGGTTTTTGGCCGAACCAAATGGGGAGTGAACAAGCTTGAAGCAAATCTAACCCAGAGAGGTTTCAAAGCTGCGGCGATTCATGGTAACAAGAGCCAGGGACAGAGGTTGCGGGCTTTGAATATGTTAAAGAATAATGAGGTTCAGATTTTACTGGCGACAGATGTGGCTTCCAGAGGGATTGACATAGAGAATGTGACTCATGTCATCAACTATGACGTACCAAGAACATATGGTGATTATGTCCATCGGATAGGTAGAACAGGAAGAATGGGAAAAAAGGGTGTAGCCCTGACTTTTGTTGACTGAATATAATTTGTTTTTCAAGTATAATTAGCCCCATGAAAATAAAGTATTCAGGCGCCCAAGCCGCCAAGTATGTCCAGTTTTCAGAGAAATCATTTAGTTGGAAATTTATAGAAAAACCAGCAATAGAAAAGCACTTAAAACCAATATTGAAAAGTGATATGCAGGTTCTTGATGCTGGTTGTGGGGCTGGGAGAACAATGAAACTTCTTTTCGATTTGGGAGTGCAGGAAAAAAATCTTATCGGAACTGACATAAGTTCCGATATGCTAAATATCACCCGAAAGTCTTTTCCTAATGTGAAACTTATACAGGCAGACTTGCCTAATTTAAAACTACGGAGTGAAAGCTTAGACCTTGTCGTAAGTAATATGACTTTTAATTACTTAAGTCAAAAGGATTTTAAGAAAACAATGGAGAATATCTCCAGATGGTTAGTAAGAGGAGGATATCTATTTCTTATTGCTATTCACCCACTTCGGTTTGTTACTAATCATTCAGAATACTTCAGTAATAAAGTAAAGATAGAAAAAACGCCTTGGGGAACAGAAATTGAATATCATCCGAAAAAGATTTCAGATTACATTAATACAACAATAAATTCTGGTTTTGACTTAATGACTGTTGAAGAGCCAATTCCTATGGGCGAAGAAGCCAAAAAAAACTTGACGGAATATAAGAAATATTCTTCTGTTCCTACCAGGCTATTAATAAAAGCGATTAAAAAATAAAGAATTTTCTCTTAAAATTGTCGCGGTTCGAACATTTTCTATTACACTAAGAATCAGCTTGCTTTTTATCCTAAATTTTTCTATAATACTCAGTAATGGAGGTGAGGTTAAACACCTATTGAAATTAAACTAATTTAGTTAATGGAGTAATCCTAAGAGTGCCTCCGGCACTCTTTTTGGTGGTCAAAATGCTGAACGCGATTTTAGGCATAAAAAAAGAGGTAAATCAGAGATTTACTCAAGACGGAACAAGAATACCAGTAACCAGAGTTAAAGCTGGGCCTTGTCATGTGGTTCAGGTTCGGAAAGAGAAGAAAGACGGCTATCATGCAGTTCAGATTGGTTGGGGGGAGAAAAAAATAACTAAGATTAAGAAGCCATTAAAAGGACACTTAAAAGGAGCCAAATTAGAAAAGGCTCCTCGTTTTTTGCGGGAAATTAGATTAGAGAAGCCTTTTGGGGATGAGATTAAAGTGGGCGGACGAATTAAGATTACTGATATTTTTCAGCCGGGCGACCAGGTAAAAGTGACTGGTTGGTCAAAAGGCAAGGGTTTTACCGGTGTAATGAAACGCTGGGGCTTTAAAGGTGGACCGCGAACTCATGGTCAATCTGATCGAGAAAGAGCACCAGGTTCAATTGGCCAAGGCACCACACCCGGTAGGGTTCACAAAGGCAAGAAAATGCCAGGTCGATCCGGTAACGCCCGAATAGCGGTTAAGGGATTAACACTCCAGGCAGTTGATGAGGAAAATGAAGAATTATTAATTAAAGGATTGGTTCCAGGAGCCCGAAATGGGTTTTTGATTATTACCAAAACAGGCAAAGACAAGCGGTTTGTACCTTTAATGGAGATGGGTAAGAAAGAGATTGAAGAAACTGAGGGACAGCGAATTGAGCGTTTGCGGCGAGAAAAAGAAGCTAAAGAATCTTTGACTGCCGCCGAAGCAGCTAAAACTAAACCAGAATCAGGTCAAGAGGAAAAACCAGGAGAGAAAAAAGAGGAAAAACCAAAAG
Source organism: Patescibacteria group bacterium (assembly GCA_035529375.1). Taxonomy (NCBI): domain Bacteria; species Patescibacteria group bacterium. The sequence continues at coordinate 191,855 of DATKWU010000009.1, read as the reverse complement.
AAAAACAAACTGAGGAGGTAAAAGAAAATGGCTAAAGCAGATCTCTACACAATTTCTGGTAGAAAGGCAGGTCAAGTTAGTTTACCTAAAGAGATATTTGAAGCTAAAATTAACCAGCTCTTAATGACTCAGGCTATTAGGGTTTATCTTTCAAATCAAAGAAAAGCCGGTGCTAAAACCAAAACTCGGGCCGAAGTCACAGGTTCCCGAAGAAAAATTTGGCGTCAAAAAGGCACGGGTCGGGCCCGTCACGGTGATCGTTATGCCCCGATTTTTGTTGGTGGTGGTCGGGCTCACAGTCCGACGGGCAAGGAAAATTATAAATTGAAAATGAGCAAGAAAATGAAACGCCAAGCCTTGTTTTCCGCTTTAACAAGTAAATTTAAGGAAAAAGAAATAGTTGCGGTTAAGGGATTGAGCAAGGTGGAACCAAAGACTAAGATCATGGCTGCGGTTCTTGCGAGTTTGCCTTTAAAAGAAAAAAAGGAAAAAAAAGTGAAGATTCTTTTGGTTTTGCCAGAAGTTTTGGAAAACGTTATTCGGGCTTCAAGGAATCTAGTTGGGATTGAGTTGGTTCAGGCTAATCAGCTTAATACTTACCAAGTTTTGAATCATCAACAGATTGTTTTAATGGAAGAAAGTATTAAAAAATTAAAAGAGACTTTTTTGAAATAATGAAAGCTAAAGATATTTTTAAAAGACCAATTGTTACTGAAAAAGGAACCCAAGAGTCAGCCTGGGGGCGCTATGTTTTTGAGGTTGATCGGAGAGCCAATAAGTTAGAGATTGCCCAAGTAATTGAAAAGACATTTGGTGTTAAGGTTATCAAGGTGAGAACGGTTAATTTTCGAGGAAAAACTAAGCGGAGTGGTCGTAATCGCCAACCGATTAAGCAGCCAGATTGGAAAAAAGCCGTAGTTGAATTAGCTGAAGGAGAAAAAATTGATATTTTTGAAACTGGAGAATAATAAAGATGGCAAGAAAAGAAAAAAAATTAAAGAAAATCTTAAAGAAACATTCGGGTAGGAATGCTCTTGGCAAGGTAACAACTCGCCACCAGGGTGGTCGACAAAAAAGGTTTCTGAGGGAAATTGATTTCAGGAGAAATAAAAGAGATATCGAAGCTAAAGTCGTTTCGATTGAATGCTCGCCTAATCGTGGAGCCGATATCTCTCTTTTGCACTATCCGGATGGAGCAAAAAGGTACATTCTTACCCCAGTTGGTTTAAAAGTTGGTGATCTGGTTATGGCTGGTGAAAAAGCGGAAATTAAACCTGGTAATGCCTTACCCTTAAAGATGATTAGAGTGGGAACAGTTATCCACAATATCGAGTTAATGCCAGGTAAGGGTGGTCAAATTGTTCGCGGCGCGGGTACTGGGGCAACGATTGCCAGTAAGGAAAAAGGTTATGTTATTGTCAAATTACCATCAAGCGAGCAAAGATTAATTAAGGAAGATTGTTACGCCACTGTTGGTCAGGTTGGTAAGCCAGAATTGAAAACCAGAAAATTAGGTAAAGCGGGCAGAAAAAGGCATATGGGGATTCGCCCCTCGGTTCGAGGAGTGGCCCAAAATCCCAGTTCTCATCCGCACGGTGGTGGTGAAGGTCGTTCCGGGATTGGTATGCCTAGCCCTAAGTCACCTTGGGGAAAAAAGACCTTAGGGAAAAAGACGCGAAAATCAAAGAAATATAGTGATAAGTTAATCATTAAAGGCAGAAAGAGGCGCTATGAGTAGATCCAGTAAAAAAGGACCATATATCGACCAAAAATTATTTAAAAAGGTTATGACCCAGAAAGGAACAGGTAAAAAGGAGCCGATTAAAACTTGGGCTCGAGCTAGTCAAATTCCACCAGAATTTGTGGGTCATACTTTTCAGGTCCATAATGGTCGAAATTTTATTGATGTTTTTGTTTCCGAGTCCATGGTTGGCCAACGATTAGGTGAATTTGCGCCGACTCGGACTTTTCGAGGCCATGGTCGAGTAGTTAAGCGAATGGTTACTAAAACTTAAAGAAAAATGGAAATTATTGCTCAAACCAAATTTGTTCGCCAGACACCAAGGAAGTTACGTTTAGTAGCGGCTGAGGTTCGTGGTCTAAAGGCTCTAGAAGCAGAGATAATCTTGAAAAGTTTCAATAAAAAGGCTGCCAGATTATTATTAAAAACTTTAAGACAAGGGATTGCCAATGCCGAAAATAATTTTCATCTTAAGAAAGATGATCTGAAAATTAAAAGATTAGAAATTGGTGAAGGCCCTCAAATGAAACGTTATCGTTTTGTTGCCAAAGGCAGAGTTCATCAGATTTTGAAGAAAATGGCTCATATTAAAATTATTCTTGAAGGTGAGGAAGAAAAAAAGGCTAAAAAATCAATCAAGAAAGAGAAAAAACCGATTTCTACTAAAGTTAAAAAAGGAAAAAAACGTGGGACAAAAAGTTAATCCTTTTGGATTTAGATTAACAAATTCTAAGCAGTGGCGATCACGTTGGTTTGCTCGTGATTCCAAACAATATCGAAAAAATATTTTGGAGGATCATCAAATCCGTCGTTATCTTATGGATAAATTGGCTTTAGCCGGTATCGTTGAAGCTCAGATTGAACGATCAATTAACAAAATGAAAATTACCTTAAAAGTTTCCCGGCCAGGAGTGGTCATTGGTCGAGGCGGTTCTGGCCTAGAGCTTTTAAAAAAGGAATTAGTAAAAATGGTTAGTCTAACTGAACCAGAAAAGAATCTGGAGTTGGATGTTGAAGAAGTCAAAGAACCAGAACTATCAGCCCAATTGATAGCGGTTCGAGTCGTTCAGCAATTAGAGAAAAGGATGCCTTATCGGCGAGTGGCCAATAAAACGGTTGAACGAGCCATGGATGCCGGCGCTCAGGGGATTAAGATTGCTCTCTCAGGTCGAGTCGGCGGGGCGGAAATTAGTCGAACAGAAACTTTTAAAAAGGGAGCCATTCCTTTACAGACTTTGCGAGCGGAAATTGACTATGCTCAAATTCCAGCCACCACTAGATTTGGTTATGTTGGAGTGAAAGTTTGGGTTTATAAAGGCGAGAAAGAAGAATAATCATGCTAGAACCAAAAAGAGCTAAATACCGAAAACAATTTCGAGGCAGAATGAAAGGTAAGTCAATTAAAGGTTCAACTTTGGCTTTTGGTGATTATGGTTTGAAAAGTCTTGGTCGCGGTTGGCTGATGGCCCGGCAAATTGAAGCGGCTCGGAAAGCGATTACCCATCAAACCAAAAGACAAGGTAAAATTTGGATTCGAGTTTTTCCCGATAAACCAGTTACCAAGAAACCAGCAGGCGTCAGGATGGGATCGGGTAAAGGCGCTATTGATCATCACGTTGCTGTGGTTACACCTGGTAGAATTATTTTTGAATTGGCTGGTGTTGATGAAAAGATGGCTAAAGAAGCGATTAGGCGAGCCGGAGCCAAATTACCTTTTAAAATTAAGTTTATTAAGAAGGAGTAGAATGAAAGATAAAGAAAAACAGGAATTGCATCAAAAAACCATCGCTCAATTACAAAAAGAAATTATTAAGGTAGAGGAAAAATTAACTAAGTTAAGATTAGAATTAAGAGCAGGTAAACTTAAGAACACTCGTCAGTTAATGAATCAGCGTCATCATCTGGCGGTTTTAAAAACAATTCTAAGAGAAAAGGAGTTAACTAAATGAAAAAATTTAAAGGTGAAGTTGTTAGGACTAAAATGAATAAAACGGCTACTGTTGAGATTATTAGGTTTAAGACTCATCCTATTTATAAAAAGAGAATGAAAGTTAAGAAAAAATTTCATGCCCATGATGAATTGGGGGTTAAAGTTGGCGATCAAGTCATTATTACGGAGACAAAACCAATCAGCAAAACTAAAAAATGGAAGGTTTTAGAGGTGGTTAAAAAATGATTCAATTAAGAACGGTCTTAAAACCAGCCGATAATGCTGGGGCAAAAAAATTAAAAGTAATCCGGGTTTTAGGTGGTTCGAAGAGGCGATTCGGTAAAATTGGTGACGTTGTCGTGGCCGTTGTTGATCAGGCTGATTCTAATGGCGTGGTTGAAGATGCCGAGATAGTTAAGGCTGTCATTGTTAGAACCAAGAAGGAACAGGGTCGGGCTGATGGTTCTTTTGTTCGTTTTGATGATAATGCGGCGGTGATTATTGATAAGCATGGCAACCCAAAAGGAACCAGAATTTTAGGTCCAGTGGCTAGGGAAATTAAAGATTTAGGTTATGCTAAGATTGTTTCTTTGGCTAAGGAGGTTATATGAAAATAAGGAAAGGTGATTCAGTTATCGTTCTTAAAGGTAAAGATAAAGGTCGAAAAGGAAAAATTGAAAAAATTTTTCCCAAGACCAATAAGGTGCTTATTCCCGGCATTAATGTTTATAAAAAACATGCTCGGAAGCAAAGCGAGAAAAAACCAGGCGGGATTATTGAAATTGTTAAACCTTTATTCGTGGCTAACGTCGCCCTTTTTTGTCCGAAATGTAAAAAACCGACCCGAGTCGGTTATCGAATTGAACAAAAGAGTGGCAAGGTTCATAGTAAGGCGGTTAAAACAAGAATCTGTCGAAAATGTCAAGCAACAATTTAAAAGAAAAATATCAGAAGGAAATTGCTCCTCAACTGGCTAAAGAATTTGATCTAGGTAATTCTTTAGCGGCACCAAGATTGGAGAAGATTATGGTTAATATTGGTTTAAGTGATGCTTTAACTGACAAGAAGGCTTTAAAGTCAGCCAGTGAAGATTTAGCGGTGATTACTGGCCAACGACCTAAAATGACTCTGGCTCGGCAATCAATTGCTGGTTTTAAATTGCGCAAAGGCCAGCCAATTGGCCTCATGGTTACTTTAAGAGGCCGCCGGATGTATGATTTTTTAGAAAAGCTGATAAGCGTCGTTTTACCTCGGTTAAGAGATTTTCAAGGGGTTTCTTTGAAGAGCTTTGATGGTCAGGGTAATTACAGTCTTGGGATATCAGAACAGATTGTTTTTTCAGAGATTGACCATTCTAGGGTGGACAAAGTCAGAGGTTTGGAGATGACGCTTGTGACTAATGCCCGAACAAACGAAAAGGCCAAGAGATTGTTAGAGTTATTAGGTATGCCTTTTGAAAAAGGAGAAAAATAATGGCAAAAAAATCAAAAGTCGTTAAAGATGGTCGAAAACCAAAGTATCCGACTCGACAACACAATCGCTGTCAGCTTTGTGGTCGGCCAAGAGGCTTTTTACGTCTTTTTGGTCTTTGTCGGCTTTGTTTTCGTGAATTAGCTCATAGAGGAGAGTTGCCTGGGGTGACCAAGGCAAGTTGGTAAAATGACTGATCCAATTGGTGATTTGATTACCAGAATTAGAAATGGCTATGCCGTTCGAAAAAGGAAATTTGAAGTGCCTTATTCGGCTGCTAAAGAAAATTTAACTAAGATTTTGGTTCAGGAAGGCTATCTCAAAAAGATAGAAGTTGAAGGTAAAAAACCTCAAGAGAAACAATTAGTTGTTGGTTTGAAATATCCTTACCAGGAGCCGGCGATTACAAGTATAGAACGCGTTTCGAAGCCTAGTCTGAGGGTTTATCTTCAAGCTGAAGAATTGAAGCCAGTTCGGAGTGGTTTTGGGATGAGAATTCTTTCTACCTCTAAAGGCTTAATGACCGATAAACAAGCCAGAAAGAAAAAACTTGGCGGCGAAGTTATTTGTCAATTATGGTAAAGGAAAAATGTCGAGAATAGGTCAACAACCAGTTAAAATACCAGAGGGAGTCGAAATTAATTATCATGGTTCAACTTTGACAGTAAAAGGCCCCCTAGGCGAGTTGAAGCAAAAGATTCGGTCGGAAATCAAGTTGGAGATTGGCCAAGATGAAATTAAAGTCATTCGAAAAAAGAATGATAAATTCAGCCGTTCTTTGCACGGCCTAATAAGAACTTTAGTGGCTAATATGATTACAGGTGTCACTCAAGGCTACAGTAAAGTCTTAAAATTAGTAGGCACAGGTTATCGGGTAGAAAAGCAGGAGGAAAATTTGGTTTTGTCTTTAGGTTTTTCTCATCCAGTGGTAGTTGAACCAATTAAAGAAATCCAATTTGAAGTTGAGGATAAAGAAACAATCAAAATCTCTGGAATCGATAAAGCCTTAGTTGGTCAAGTAGCCGCCAAAATTCGTCAGATTAGACCACCCGAACCTTATAAAGGCAAAGGTGTTCGTTATCAAGACGAAGAAGTAAGGCGAAAACCAGGTAAAGCCGGTAAGACAGGCGAAGGTGGTTTTGGTGGTGGTGAATAATCAGGAGGGAAGATGACTAAAAAAGAGCAAGAATTAAAAAGAAAAAACAGAGTCAGACAGAAAATTAAAGGGACAAACGAGAGACCCAGACTATCGGTTTTTCGTTCTAATAAGAGGATCTATACTCAACTTATTAATGATGAGCAGGGTAAAACTTTAGTGGGATCGAGTGAGAAAGATCTTGGTAAAGAAGCTAAGCCAGTTACCAAAATCAAGAAAGCTAAGTTAATTGGGGAAGCCTTGGCGAAAAAAGCGCTGAAGAAAAAGATCAAAAAGGTTATTTTTGATCGCGGTCCTTATCGCTATCACGGACGAGTTAAAGCGCTTGCTGAAGGCGCCAGAGAAGGAGGTCTTAAATTTTAATTAAGGTTTAAAAAATTAATTTAAAATTAAGAAAAATAAAACAATGTTTAATCAACCTAGAAGAAGAATGATGGAAGAAAATCAAGGAGAAAGAGAATTTGAAGAGAAGGTGGTTCAAGTCAATCGAGTTTCGAAAAAGACAAAGGGAGGTAATCGGATTAGCTTTTCGGTTCTGACCGTTGTTGGTGATAAAAAGGGAAAGGTTGGTGTTGGTTTGGGCAGGGCGCCTGACGTTATTTCTGGAATCAAAAAAGGAATGAAACAAGCTAAAAAGAAAATGATTGAGGTGCCTATTAAAGGAACTACCATTCCTCACGAGGTGCGGATTAAACGGGGTGCTGCCAAAATCTTAATCAAACCAGCTCCTCCGGGCACAGGGGTTAAAGCCGGTGGTGCGGTTCGGGTGGTGGTTGAAGCGGCGGGAATAAAGGATATTGTTTCTAAAATCCTGGGGAGTAATAATAAGATTAATAATGTTTATGCGACGCTTGAAGCTTTGAAGCAGCTTAAACATCCAAAAGGAAATTAATAAAATGATAAAATTAGATAAATTACCAAAAACTACTAAGAGGAAAAAGAAAAGAGTTGGTCGGGGTTATGGTTCGGGAAAAGGTGGTCATACTTCTGGTCGAGGTGCGAAGGGATTAAAAGCTCGAGGCAAGGTTGGTTTGACCTTTGAAGGAACTAAAACAAAAAAATCCTTTATCAAAAAATTGCCGCTTCAGCGAGGTAAAGGAAGATTTAAGTCATTAAAGCCTAAACCCTTGGTGGTTAACCTTAAATATCTTAATCTTTTTAAGAAAGGGGAAAAGGTTAATTTGACCACTCTGGCCAAAAAGAGAATTATAACAAGTGATAAAGCTGAAAAACAAGGAGTTAAAATTTTAGGTGATGGTGATTTGAACGTGGCGCTGACGATTGAGTTACCCGCCTCTAAAGGAGCGACTAAAAAAATTGAAAAAGCCGGAGGCAAGGTAGTTGAGGTTGAAAAGCAACCTAAGGCCAATCGATTAAAGTCTAAGCCGGCCAAGAAAAAGAAAACAAAACCAGTTAAAACCCAAAAGGAAGCAGCAAAGAAGAAAAAAGAAATAACCAAAGTTAATAAAAAAGAAGTTAAGAGATGAATAGAATTCTTAATACTCTTCTTAACGCCTGGAAGATTGCCGAATTAAGAAAAAAAATCCTTTTTACGGCCGGGATTTTTATTGTTTTTCGCTTTGCCGCCCATGTTCCCGTAGGTGGAGTTAATACCATCGCTCTGCGAGAGCTCTTTGCCCGCAATCAATTATTAGGTTTATTAGATATTTTTTCGGGTGGCACTTTAGCTAATTTTTCAATTATGGCTCTTGGCCTTAACCCCTATATTAATGCCTCAATTATTTTCCAATTATTGACGATGGTGATTCCTCAATTAGAAGAACTTTCTAAAGAAGGTGAATATGGTCGAGAAAAAATTAACCAATATACTCGGATTTTAACCGTTCCTTTAGCTGTGGTTCAATCTTTGGGTATGTATGCTCTTTTAAAAAACCAACAGATCATTACTAGCCTTTTACCATTGAGTTTAATTAGTTTAGTTATCACCATGGTGGCTGGAACGATTTTCTTGATGTGGTTAGGCGAACTGATTAGTGAATACGGCATTGGCAACGGAATTTCCATGTTAATTTTTGCCGGTATTGTCGCTCGTTATCCGGTCCAACTTGGTCAAACTTTTAGTATTTTCGAACCAGGTAATTTATTTAATCTCATCATTTTTCTAGCAATGGCCTTAGCGGTAATTGTGGCTATTATAGTGGTTGACGAGGCGAGTCGAAAAATTAGGATTCAGTATGCCCGTCGGATGAGAGGCAGAAAGATTTATGGTGGTCAATCAACTTATTTACCTTTGAAAATTAATCAAGCCGGAGTGATTCCTATTATTTTTGCGGTTTCCCTGATTCTTTTACCCTCAATGTTGGGTAATTTTCTTCAGGGAGTTCCTCAACCAATGATTGCTAAAATAGCGGTTAGTTTGGCCACCATCTTTCAACCAGGCGGTGTTGTCTATAATCTTACCTATTTCTTATTAGTGGTTGGTTTCACCTATTTTTACACGGCGGTGGTTTTTAATCCAGACAAAATTGCTGAGGAAATTCGTAAATATGGTGGTTTCATTCCCGGAATTCGACCGGGTCAACCAACGGCTGATTATCTTAATCGAATTTTAAATCGAATCACTTTAGCCGGAGCGATTTTCCTAGGTTTGATTGCCATTTTACCCTCAATTGCCCAAGGTTTAACTGGGATTGCCACTATGACGATTGGCGGTACCGGGATTTTGATTGTCGTTTCGGTCATTTTGGAGACAACTCGTCAACTAGAAGCGATGATGACAATGAGAAGCTATGAGGGCTTTTTAAAATGAATTTTATTGTTTTAGGACCACAAGCTTCAGGTAAGGGTGCTCAAGCAGAGCTTTTAGCTAAAAAACTTGGGTTTGCTCATCTTGAGATGGGCGAAGTTCTTAGAGAGATTGCTAAACAAAAGACATCTCTTGGCGAAAAGATCAATCAAATTATTTATCAACAAGGTACTTTAGTTCCTGACTCAGTTATTAAAAAGGTAGCCAATTCTTGGCTAGATAAAGTCAAAACTAGTAAGGGAATTGTTTTTGATGGCTATCCAAGAAAATTGAGCCAATATCAGGATTTAGAAAAAATTTTAACTGAACGAGGAACTAAGATTAATAAAGTAATTCATTTAAAGGTAATCGAGATGACTTCAATTAAGAGAATTAGCTCTCGACGAGTCTGTCCAAAATGTGATAAAGAATATAATTTAGTAACAAGACCGCCTAAAAAAGATAAACTTTGCGACTTTTGTCAGGTGAAGTTAGTTTTGCGCCAAGATGACAAACCAAAAATAGTCAAGAAGAGATTGGAAACTTACCATCGACTAACTGAACCTTTAATTAATTATGTTCGCCAACAGGGAATTTTGATAGAGATTGATGGTGAGAGGCCAATCGAAGTGATTCATCAGGAGATTATGAAACGGTTGAATCAATGATTCCCCTAAAAACAGCTAAAGAGATCAAGATAATGCAAGAGGGAGGCAAGAAATTGGCTTGGGTTTTTGAACAACTCAAAATTAAGCCAGGAATGAGTTTAAAAGAGGTCGATACTCTGGCTGAAGAGCTCATTAAAAAACAAAATGGGAAACCTTCTTTCAAAATGGTTAAGGATTATCATTGGGCGACTTGTTTAAATGTTAATCAGGGAGTTGTTCATGGAATTCCTAATGACTATCGATTAAAGGTAGGTGATCTTCTTAGTGTCGATATTGGTATTTTTTACAAAGGCTATCACACTGATAAGGCTAATAGCTTGCTAGTAGGTGACATAGGCACCAATCAACGACTTAAGGAAAGAGAATTTCTATCGGTTGGTAGGGAGGCTTTAGAGGTTGCTATTAAGTCAGTCAGACTAGGTAATCGGATTGGCCATCTCTCTCAGGCAATCCAAACAACAATTAAGAGCAAAGGTTGGCAACCAGTTCAGGCTTTAGTGGGTCATGGGGTGGGAAAAAAATTACACGAACCACCTCAAATACCCTGTTATTTGCAAAAAAGAATAGAGGAGACTGAAAAATTGAAGCCTGGCATGACTTTGGCCATTGAGGTAATTTATACCCAAGGAAATTCGGAAGTCATGGTAGGAGAAGATGGTTGGACAGTAGAAACAGTTGATGGTCATTTAGCGGCTCTTTTTGAAGACACAATTCTTGTGACTCCAGGAGAGCCATTAGTTTTGACTCGAAAATGATTTATGCCTAATTAAGCTTGAAAAAGTAACTAAATTTTGTTAAAATTCAATCAATGATTAAAGAGAAAAAAGAAGAAACTACCGGGACAGTCACCGAAGCCTTGCCCAATACAATGTTTAGGGTCGAACTGGAAGATGGTAGAAAGCTTTTGTGTCATCTTTCAGGCAAGATAAGAATCCATCACATTCGAGTGATGCCTGGAGATAAGGTTCGGGTAGAATTGACACCTTATGATGAGACGAAAGGAAGAATAGTTTATCGGGAGAAATAATTATGGAAGTTAAAGCGTCAGTTAAAAAACGTTGTAAAAATTGTAAAATTGCTCGCCGGCGAGGGCGAGTCTACGTTATTTGTTCTAATCCTCGCCATAAGCAAAGACAGGGTTAATCATGGCTGTTCGAATTGCCGGAGTTGATTTACCAGTTGAAAAGAAAGTTGATAGTGGTTTAACCGCAATTTATGGTATTGGTCGTAAGAATGTTCAAGGGGTTTTAGAAACAGCGGCCGTTGATGCTAATAAAAGAATTAAGGATTTGACGGCTGAAGAAATTACTCGTTTACAAAAGACGGTTGAAAAAATACCTACGGAGGGAGAGTTAAGAACGATTGTGAACGAGAATATTAAACAACTGAAAGTGACGGGAAGTTATCGAGGAACAAGACATTTACAGGGCTTACCTTCTCGTGGCCAGAGAACTCGATCAAATGCTCGGACAAAAAGGGGTAAGCGAAAGACAATTGGAGCAATGCGCAAGAAGGATTTAACTAAGTTTGGTGTTGCCGAGAAGAATCCAGAAGAGGAAAAAGTAGCTAAAGAGGACAAGGAGGCATGATGGTTAAAGCTAAAAAAGAAAAAACTAAAACCAAACCCCAAAAGAAAGAGCCTAAGATTGTGGCTAAAGGAAAAGTTTACATTCAGGCTACTTTTAACAACACGATCATTACCTTTACTGATTTAAAAGGTAATACCGTTTGTTGGGGGAGTTCGGGTGAAGTCGGTTTTAAGGGAGCAAGGAAATCAACTCCTTTTGCGGCTATTAGTACCGTTGAAAAAGCCGCTAAAAAAGCTTTAGCTCACGGTTTCAGGGAAGTTGAAGTTTACATTAAAGGCCCAGGATCGGGCCGCGATTCAGCCTTAAGGGCTCTGAGAGCCGCTGGCATCAAAATGAGTTTGATTGCTGACGTGACCCCAATTCCTCATAATGGACCAAGGCCAAAAAAGAAAAGGAGAGTTTAAATGGCAAGATATACTGATGCTAAATGTCGACTCTGCCGACGCGAAGGAATCAAACTTTTTTTAAAGGGTGAGCGTTGTTATTCGCCCAAGTGCCCGATTGAAAGAAAGGGTGCAGTACCTCCAGGCCAGCATGGTCCTAGGTTAAGGAAAAGATTAAGTGAATATGGTCAGCAGTTGAGGGAAAAACAAAAAGCGAGGAGACTCTATGGTATTTTAGAGAAACAATTTCGCCGCTATATTGATAAGGCATCTAAAAATCCTCAAGTGACCGGTGAAGTTCTTTTTCAACTCTTAGAATCAAGGTTGGATAATGTAGTTTATCGTTCAGGCTTAGCGCCTTCTCGGTCAATTGCTAGGCAATTAGTTAGTCATGGTCATGCTTATGTTAATGAAAAGAAAGTTAACATTGCTTCTTATCAAGTCAAACCCGGTGATCTTATTCGAATTAGTGAGAAGGCGATGAAAATAGCAGCGGTGGAGAAAAATTGGACTGATAGGACTAAAAATATGCCTAAATGGTTGCAAAGGAAGGGCCCAATTGGTAAAATGATGCGTCTGCCAAAAAGAGAAGAAATTGAAGCTGCCATTGACGACAAGTTAATAATCGAATATTATTCAAGATAATTTTAATAATAAAAGGAGGTCTATGATAGAACCATTATTTCGAATTAAAAAAGAAAAGGAAACCCAAGATTTTGGTCATTTTGTGATTGAACCCCTAGAGCTTGGATTTGGACACACTCTGGGTAATGCTTTGCGGCGAGTTTTGCTTTCGGCTTTGCCAGGTGCTGCCATCACTCAAGTAAAGATCGCGGGCGTTAAGCATAAATTTTCTACTCTTGAAGGATTAAAGGAAGATATTATTGAGTTTATTCTTGGCCTTAAACAGGTTAAGGTTGGTTATGAAGGAAAAAAACCAGTCAAATTGACTTTAGAAAAAACTGGTCCTGGTGAAATTAAGGCTGGTGATATTAAAACACCGGCTAATGTTAAAATTGCTAATCCAGACTTGGTTATTGGCAATTTAGCTAGTCGGAAGAATCGATTTAAGGCAGAGATGATTGTTGAAACTGGTTATGGTTATCTACCGGCCGAAGAGAGAGAAGTAGAAAAATTAGGTGAGATTCCGATTGACGCTATTTTTGGTCCCATTCTTCAGGTTAATTATCGAATCGAATCTACTCGAGTTGGTCGGAGAACTGACTTGAATCGGTTGGTTTTCGAGATTACCACTGATGGTAGTCTTAAACCCAGTCAGGCCTTAAAACAGGCAGCTGAGATTCTGGTTGGCTATTTCCAACAAATAGCTTCTCCTAAAAAGATGCCTAAAAAGGAGAAGGCCAAGAGTGAAATGCCTAATTTAAATTTGAGATTGACAGTGGAGGAGCTTGACTTACCAACCAGAATCGCCAACGCTCTTCGTAAAGGAGGTTATGGTACGGTCGCTAATCTGGTTGAGGCGACCGAAGCCGATTTGGCTAAAGTCAAAAATTTAGGTGAAAAGTCGGTCAACATCGTTGAAGCTGCCTTATCCCAAAAAGGAGTTTCTCTCAAGAAAAAGAAGAAATAAGAGAGATTGCTTTAGCAAGAATCTTATTTTTCTGAGAATCGAGTAAAATGAAGCATAGAGTGGCTAAAAAGAAACTATCTCGAAGCAGAAGTCACCGTAGAGCGCTGTTTAAAAATTTACTCAGCGCTTTGATTTTGCATGGGGAAATCAAAACAACCGAGAGTAAGGCTAAGGCAGTCCGTCGACTTTTTGATCGCTTAGTTACCAAGGGCAAAAAGAATACTCTCCACACTCGACGAACGATAGAGGCTTTCTTTAATGATAGAAAGGTTGTTAATAAGTTGGTAGATAATATTACTCCCCAATTTAAAGATAGATCAAGTGGTTTTACTAGAATAATTCGCCTAGGTCAACGTCGTGGTGATGATGCCACCATGGTGAAGTTAGAATTAGTGGTTAAACCCAAATCTGAAGAAAAGTCAGGAAAAGAAAAAACAAAAAAGTCGAACAAGAAAAAGAAAGACTTAGCGCGAGGAAAAAATGAAAAAAACAAAGACAACCAAAGCAAGTGAAATTAAAAGAGGTTGGTACCTGATTGATGTTAAGGATAAGAGACTTGGTCGGGTAGCAAGTCAGATTGCGGAATTATTGATTGGTAAGAGCAAAGTTTATTACTCGCCCAATTTAGATTGCGGTGATTATGTTGTTGTTATTAATGCGGCCGAGGTTGAAGTCAGTGGCCGTAAAAGAAAACAAAAACTCTACCAACATCATTCTGGTTATCCTGGTGGTTTTAAGGAAAAAACTTTTGAGGAGTTGATGAAGCGTGATCCGAGAAAAATAATTCACTACGCTGTCAATGGCATGCTACCTAAAAATAAATTAAGAGATCGAAGATTAAGGAGATTGAAAGTGTTTAGCGACGATCAACATCTTTATCAGGATAAATTTAAAAAATAATGACGACTAAAAAAACAGTTAAGGTTAGAAAAACCAAGCGAGGTCGGAAAAAAGCCTATACTTATGCTCTTGGCCGAAGGAAAGAGGCAGTGGCCCGGGTAAGACTCTTCAAAGGTAAAGGCGATTTGATGGTCAATAATCGGCCAATTGAAGAATGGTTTCCGGGTGAAGTCAATGAACTTATTTACATGAAGCCGTTTCAGGTCACCAAAACTGAAGGGAAATATTACGCGACGGTTAAGGTTAGAGGATCAGGTAAAAATGGTCAATTGGGAGCGGTTGTCCATGGCTTAGCCAGAGCTTTGGACAAAGAAAACTCTGAACTTTATCATCTACCTTTAAAAAAAGCTGGTCTTTTAACTCGTGACCCCCGAATGAAAGAGCGCCGCAAAGCCGGCCTTGCCCAATCAGCCCGAGCGAAGAAACAATCTCCGAAAAGATAATTCTCTTAGAAAAAAAATAATCCTTGACAACTCTCCTGTTCATGTTATAATGGGTATATATTCATAATAAGAGAGAGGAGGTGAATATTTATGCCAGGATTTGATCAAACAGGACCAAGAGGTCAAGGACCTTCAACAGGTCGTGGTTTTGGTCCTTGTGGACTAGGTTTGGGTTGGCGCCGACGTTTTGCGCCCGGCCGGGGCATGGGCCGTTATTTTGGTTGGCGCTGGCCTCAATCCAAAGAAGAGGAAGTTGAGGCTTTAAAAGAATACAAAAAAGCGCTTCAAGAAGAATTAGAAGACGTCGCAAAAGAAGAAAAAGAAATTCAAGGCAAGTAATTTAACCGTGCCTAGACCAAAAAGATGGCGGTGGATATCATTTCGACCAGGGGTGACTTACTACAAACCTCGGGGAGTACCTTTGCGCTATTTAAGGGAGGTTAAATTAAGTGTCGATGAATTAGAAGCCATTCGTTCGGCTGATTATCAGGGTGTTGACCAAATTAAAGCGGCTAGAAAGATGAAAGTTTCTCAATCCACTTTTCAACGAATCCTCACTTCCGCCAGAAAAAAAGTAAGTGAAGGTTTGGTTGAAGGTAAAGCGATTAGGATTGAGGGAGGTCGAGTGAAAATGATTCGTGGTTGAAAAAAAGGCTAAAATTACTTATCCTAAAGAATAGCTGAATGAAGAAATTAGCCATTTTTTTTATTTCCATTTTATTACTGACAGTCTTGTTTTCATCGTCTCTCCAGGCCGAAGAGAAAACTTGCCTGATTTACTTTACTGGAGTTGGTTGTCCTCATTGCGCTCAAGTTGATCCAGTTCTCCTTAAAGAATTACCTAAAAAGTATCCCAATTTAGTTATCATTGAATATGAAATTTATCAACAAAGAAATAATGCACCCTTATTAACTAAATATAATGAAATTTATGGTTCGGGGTTAAGTATTCCTTTAATTATTTTTGGTAAGGATAATTTCCTTATTGGCGATAGGCCAATTTTAGAGAATATTGAAACCAAGCTTGAGCAATTAGAAGGTAATGCCTGCCCTTTGACTGATGGTAGTTCGACCAGCTTTGGAGACTTGGATATTTCAACTTTGCCAGGCAAGCCAGAAATTTTGTCAGCGTCAGCTGGCAGTATCTCTGTGTCTTCGGGCGAGACAATTCAAACAGAATTGACCTTACCCAAGATTATTTCTTTGGCCGCGGTTGATGCCATCAATCCTTGCGCTCTGGCAGTCTTAGTGATGATGCTTTTTGCTATTTTAGCCTTTGCTCCGAAAAAGCGTTACAATATCCTCTTAGCTGGCTTAGCTTTCACCACGGCCGTTTTTGTAATGTATTTCTTCTATGGTTTGGTGATTATTAGGTTTTTCCAATTAATCCAAGCTCTAACGAGTATTAAATTATGGCTTTATAGAATTTTAGGATTAGCGGCCATTATTTTAGGAATTTTAAATCTTAGAGATTTTATTCGTTATAAACCCGGAGGTTTTTTAACTGAGATGCCCATGTTTCTGCGTCCCAAAGTCCAAAGTCTAATGTTTAAGGTTACTAGCCCTAGAGGTGCTTTTGTGGTTGGGGCTTTAGTTACTCTTTTTTTGCTTCCTTGTACGATTGGTCCTTATGTGATTTGCGGTGGTATTTTATGTACCTTTGATTTAGTTCAAGTAATTCCTTGGTTGTTACTTTATAATCTGATTTTTGTTTTACCAATGTTATTAATTACTGGCGCTTGTTATATTGGCTTTACCACGGTTGAAAATGTAGCTGGTTGGAAAGATAAGAATATCAAATATCTTCATTTAGTAGCCGGTCTCATTATTTTAGGTTTAGGTTTAGCGATGTTCTTGGGATGGTTATAAAAAAACTATTAGCTTTCTTTTTTTTTATTTTAATCTTTTTTTGCTTACCCATTGATTATATTTGGTCGCAGGAGACTCAAGAAATGGAAACGAGTCTTTTTCAAGAAGAACTCCTTGAAGGAAAGGTAATTAGTCTTCTTGATGAAAAATCCATGATTAGAGATGGTGAGAAACTACTTTATCAAGAATTAGAAGTTAGGATATCCAAGGGTTCTTTAGCTGGAGAAAAAATTAAGATCGAGGTAGGCGATATTCCAATAGTTGGTCAGCCGAAATATCAAGTGGGTGATGAGGTGATGATTAGTTATTCTAAGGATTTTGAAGGCAAGAACATTTTTATTATCACTGATTTTATTCGGCGAAAACCATTAGTTTGGCTTTTTTTGATCTTTGTTGTTTTGGCTTTGATAGTGGGTCAATGGCGGGGTGGTATGTCTTTATTAGGCCTAGTTATCTCTTTTGCCGTTATTTTCTTGTTTATTTTACCTCAGATTTATAAAGGCGAAGATCCGATTATTATTGCCATTGTTGGTTCATTAATTATTATTCCGGCAACTTTTCTTCTTTCTCATGGTTTAAACCGAAAAACCTTAGTGGCCATGGCTGGAACATTAATAGCTTTGTTAATTGTTGGCCTTTTATCAAAGTTTTTTATTGAATTAACCAAATTGACTGGTTATGCTTCAGAAGAAGCAGCCTTTCTTCATTTAGCCAGACGAGGACAAATTAATATAAAAGGGATTTTATTAGCTGGCATTATTATTGGTACTTTAGGAATTTTGGATGACATTACTATTTCTCAAGCGGCGATTATTCAGCAATTAAAAAAGGCTAATCCGAAAATGAAAACAAAAGAATTGTTTTTAAGAGCCATGGATGTTGGTCAAGACCATATTGCCTCAATGATTAACACTTTAGTTTTAGTTTACACTGGCGCCGCTTTGCCTTTAATGCTTCTTTTCATTGATAATCCCCGACCGTTTTCAGAGATTATTAATTACCAGATGATCGCTGAAGAAATTGTTAGGACTTTAGTAGGAAGTGTCGGTCTTATTTTGGCCGTTCCCATTACAACGATTTTAGCCAGTAAGATTGCTTTTAGAGATAGGAAACAGCATTAGATTTTTTGGAGAGGCTTTTCTAAAATAGTTCTTTGTCTCTGGGAATACCCTGGCATGTCTTCAGATAGAACAGAAATACCTTCCGTCTCTAGTTTCGATAGTTCTTGATCAATTAAATCTCTTTTTTTAAAGCATAAATAAGCTTTTTCGCCTGGTTTCAAAACTCTTAACATTTCTCGGAAAGACTGACGGATTAGTTGACTATCATTTGGTAAATAATGTGGGACAGCAATTAGAGAAGTGATATCGTCAAAAGATTCGTCTTTAAAGGGTAAATTTTGTCCTAAAGCTGCGACAGATAGAGGTCTTTTTGGTTTTCTTAATTGCCACCAACTTCTTTGATCTGGGGCCATTCGGTAAAATTTATTATTTAATTCGGGATTGATGGTAGTGACTTTGATACCTTTCTTTGCAGCTTGCTTGGTAAATTCTTGGGTTGTTCCAGCACCAATATCGAGAATTGATTTTCCTTTAAATTCGTTTTCAGAAAAACCAAGTAGATCTCTATATTCTTCAAAAGAACGATCAGAACAAGTGGTTCCTAACCAAAAAGGAGTGACCTCTGATTTTTCTTCTTCCATATTTGTCGGGGTGGCCGGGCTCGAACCGGCGACCTCACGCACCCCATGCGTGCGCGCTAGCCAACTGCGCCACACCCCGTTACATCTTGAATTTTATCACATTTTGTGTAAAAATCTAAAAAGATGGCAAGAAAGAAAAAAGCTCCTAAAAACCCTGTTGTTAAAAAAGACACCTCTAGTAAAAAAGCTCTAGCTGTTAGAATGGCCATGGAACAGATCGAAAAACAATATGGTAAAGGGGCGATTATGAGAATGGGTAGCAAGGGTGAAGTGAAAAAAGTTAATGTTATTCCCACTGGCTCAATTGCTTTAGATGTCGCTCTTGGTGTCGGTGGTTTGCCAAGAGGTCGGGTAGTCGAGATTTACGGACCTGAAGCTTCAGGTAAGACCACTTTGGCTTTGCATGTTATTGCTGAAGCCCAAAAAAGAGGTGGTTCAGCCGCTTTTGTTGATGCGGAACACGCCATGGATCCAGCTAGAGCCGAATCCATTGGGGTTAACTTAAATGAATTATTAATCTCTCAGCCTGATACTGGCGAGCAAGCTTTGGAAATTGTTGAGACATTGGTTCGCTCTGGAGCAATTGATGTTGTTGCTATTGATTCAGTGGCTGCTTTGACGCCCCGGGCCGAGATTGAAGGCGAGATGGGCGCGGCAATGATTGGTGTTCAGGCCAGATTAATGTCTCAAGCTTTAAGAAAGTTAACTGCGGCCATTTCCAAGTCAAAAACAATTGTTATCTTTACTAACCAACTGCGTCATAAAATTGGAGTGATGTTTGGTAATCCGGAAACCACCCCTGGCGGTTTAGCTTTAAAGTTTTATTCCTCTGTCAGAATTGATTTACGGAAAATTGGGGCCATTAAGGATGGTGAGATTGTAATTGGTTCGCGTCATCGAGCTAGGGTGGTTAAGAACAAAGTAGCGCCGCCTTTTCGAGTGGCCGAATTTGATATTATGAATGTTGGCGGTATCTCTCAGTCAGGTAATTTGGTTGATGTTGCGGTTGAACTAGAGATTATTGAAAAGTCGGGTGCTTTTTTTAAGTTTGACAAAATCATGCTCGGTCAAGGTAGAGAGGCAGCTAAGGCTTATCTAGAAGAACACCCTCAAATAACGAAAAAAATTGAGAAAGAAATTTGGGAAAAAGTTAAAGCTGGTAAGTTAGATTTGTCTAGAGAAATTGGCGAAAAAAAGAAAGAGTAGCTTCCTAATTCAGTGCCCCAAGTAACCAAAATCAAAGCCCAAAAAAACAAAAAGCGTGTCAATCTTTATCTTGATGGCAAATTCTTTTTTGGTTTAGATGCTGATAATTTTTTAAAAGCCCGTTTAAAAATTGGCCAAAAATTAAATCAAAAACAAATAGATGATTTAATTTTTAAGAATGAATTTCAAAAATTACTGGATAGGGCTTTTCGTTTAATCTCCAGGCGACCTCGATCTGAAAAAGAAATCAGCAATTATTTTAAGAAAAAGAAATCATCTTCAAAAGTAGCCGAAAAAGTAATTGCTAAATTAAAAGAATTAAAACAAATAGATGATCGGGAATTTGCCCGTTGGTGGGTTGATCAAAGAACGAGTTTTCGGCCCCGAGGCAAGTATGGTCTAACCATGGAATTGCGTCAAAAAGGAATTGATAAGGCTGTTATTAAAGAAACGGTTGAGAGTGTCAGTGAATTGCGTTTGGCTGAAGAATTAGCCCAAAAGAAATTAAAGACTTATAAAAACCTGTCCAAAAATGAATTTTATCGAAAAATGTCGGCTTTTTTGGCTCGGCGCGGTTTTTCTTGGGAAGTAATTAGAACAGTTATTGCGAAATACTTAGAAAACTGGTAAAATAAAGTTGTTGAAATTCAGTTATTATTAGTTTTTTTGGCGAAGTTGGTATTACGAATCATGGCTTCTAAAAAATGTAGATTATATCTAAATTTGATATAAACCGTTATCTTCTAACGGCCATTTTCCGTTGCCAAAAGCCAAATCGCCAATGATTATTAATATGGAGGTTTTATGGGATTATTAGATAATTTATTAACAAAAGCTTTAGATGAAGAAAAGGCAACTCAAAAAAGTGGGGAAAAAGTAAAATCGATAAAAAAAGTGAACAGTAAAAAAATCGCTAAAGAGCTGGCAACTAAAATTGCAGAAATTGAAAGAAGAGAAGGGGCTTTAGAGGAAAAAGAAAACCAGCTTGATAAGCGCCAAAAAGATTTGGATAAGAAATTAACTGAAGTTGAAGAAATAAGAAAAAAAGAAATTGCTAAATTAGAAAAGATTGCCGAATTAACTCGTGAGGAAGCAAAAAATCTTTTATTGGAAGCAACTGAGAAACGTCTAGCTGAAAGTATGGCTCGCAAAGTCAAAGAAGCGGAAGAAGAAGTTGAAGAGACAGTTGAAGAGAAAGCCAAAGAGTTATTGGTTGAAGCCATGCAGCATGGAGCAACTGATTATGTGGCCGAATACACGGTTTCTTCGGTTCAACTACCGAGTGAAGAATTGAAAGGCAGGGTGATTGGTCGTGAAGGTAGAAACATTCGTGCTTTTGAACAGGCTACGGGAGTGGAGATTGAATTAGGTGATGCTAATGACATTATTATTTCTTCTTTTGATTCAATTCGCCGGGAAATTGCCAAAAGAGCTTTGCAAAAATTAGTTAGAGATCAGAGAATTCAACCAGCCAGAATTAAAGAAGTTGTTAGTCAAACTAAGAAAGAGGTTGAGAAGATTATGTTCGAGGAAGGTAAAAGGCTTTGTCATGCGGTTGATGTTTATCGACTTCATCCTGATCTAATTAAACTTCTAGGCCGTTTCAAATTCAGATTTTCTTATGGTCAAAACATGATTGCTCATACTCTTGAAGAAACCAAAATTGGTCTTCAAATTGCTCATGAAGTTGGGGCCGATGTTAATATCATCCGTTTGGGTTGTCTCCTCCACGATATTGGCAAAGTGGTTACTGAAGAAGAAGGTACCCATGTCCAGTTAGGAGTTGATTTGGCCAAGAAATACAGTATTCCCAAAGAAGTGATTGCTTGTATTGCTGAACATCATGAAGATAAACCTTTTTCGTCAGCTGAATCGCGGATTATTTGGGTTGCTGACGCTATTTCCGGTTCCCGACCAGGTGCTAGATACGCCGCTCATGAAGAATATGTGAAGCGGATGGAGGGAATTGAAGAAATCGCTAACAAGTTCGAGGGAGTTGAGGAAGCTTTTGCTTATCAGGCCGGCCGGGATGTTCGGGTGATGGTTAAACCGGAAGAAGTTAGTGATGACGAACTGGTAGTTTTAGCTAATAAGATTGCCCAAAAATTAGAAGAAAAAGTTACCTATGCTGGCCAGATTAAGGTGACTTGTATCCGCGAGACTTCCGCCAGTGAGACGACTAAAGCAAAATAATTAACTAATCAATAAACAAAAAGGCCGAATTAGCTTGACAATCTTCTTATTTTAAGCTATCCTTTAGAGGAATCTCCTGCTCACCATTTAAGAGTGGTAAAAAGGAGGTGAATTTATGACTAAAAAACAAATTGTGACTTTAGTAGCGACTAAGGCCCATTTGACTAAAAGGGCTTCTCGAGAGGCAATTGACACTTTTTTAACTGAAATTGCTAATG
The DNA here is from genome assembly GCA_035529375.1 of Patescibacteria group bacterium. Taxonomy (NCBI): domain Bacteria; species Patescibacteria group bacterium. The sequence goes on along the minus strand of DATKWU010000009.1, from coordinate 170,050 downwards.
CTTTAAAAAAGGGTGATAAAGTCGTTCTTTCTGGTTTTGGTACTTTTCGAGTTGCTAAGGTTAAAGAAAAGTCAGTTATTGTTCCTGGAAGCGGTGAAAAGAAAATGGTTAAAAGTCATCGGGCTCCTAGATTTTCTCCAGGAAAACCATTAAAGAAGGCGGTCAGGTAATTTTTCTCCTTCAGATATGTTAAACTTTAAACTGCAGTGGCAGCAATTCAAGTTTCTCGTCTAAAAAAATTCTATCGAGTTCATCAGAAAGAACCGGGATTAACCGGTTCAGTTAAATCTCTTTTTAAGAGAAAATACGTTGATGTTAAGGCGGTTAATAATATTTCCTTTTCTATTGATGAGGGTGAGTTAATTGGTTTTATTGGTCCTAATGGGGCAGGCAAAACAACAACTTTAAAGTGTCTTTCGGGATTACTTTATCCTAGTTCGGGTAAGATTTCGGTTTTGGGTTTTGATCCTTGGGAGAGAAAACCAGAATTTCTCAAACAAATTGCTTTAGTCATGGGACAAAAAAATCAGCTTTGGTGGGATTTGCCAGCCATGGAAACTTTTTTATTGAATAAGGAGATTTATGGAATTTCTGATGAGCAGTTTGAAAAAACTTTAGACGAACTGACTCGGTTACTTGAGGTTAAAGATCTCCTTAGGGTCCAAGTGAGAAAACTTTCCTTAGGTCAGAGAATGAAATGTGAATTAGTGGCGGCTTTACTTCATTCACCCAAGGTACTTTTTCTTGACGAGCCAACGATTGGTCTTGATGTGGTCATGCAAAAAAGGATGCGTGACTTTATTAAAGAATACAACCGGAGCTCCAAATCAACCATTATCCTCACCTCTCATTACATGAGTGATGTTAAAGAACTTTGCCAGCGAGTCATTATTATTGATAAGGGCAAAATTGTTTTTGACGGTCAGCTTAGGGAAATTACTAAAAAATATGCTGACCATAAACAAATCTCAATTATTTTAGCTAAAGAGGTGGATCCTAAAAAATTAGAAGCGATAGGGAAGGTGAAGGAATTTAATTATCCAGAGTTAATTCTTACTGCTAAGAGGAATGAGGTTTCGATGATTGCGGCCAGAGCTTTGGATAAATTACCGGTAGCTGATCTGAATATCGAAGAACCGGCGATTGAAGATATTATTCGAGAATTATTCACCGGTAAGAAGTATGGCTAAGTATTTTCAGTTAATTAAAAATACGCTTGAAGAATATTTTGTTTACCGTTTAAACTTTGTTCTTTGGCGGTTTCGCAGTTTTGTTCTTTTTTTGACTCTTTTTTTCTTCTGGGCCGCTATTTATCAAGGCCGGGGTGAAATTTTTGGCTACCAAAAAGCCCAAATGTTGACTTACGTGATTGGGATTGCCTTTTTAAGGGGATTGGTAATGTCTAATCGAAGTACTGATCTTGAAGCCGATATTTATAGTGGCAAGATTAATAGTTTTCTGGTCAAACCTTTGTCTCTTAGAAGCTTTTACTTTACTCGCGATCTGGCTGACAAACTTTTGAATCTTTCTTTTGTTTTAGTTGAGATTGGTCTGGTTCTTTATCTTTTTAAACCGCCTTTTTGGTTCCCTCAAAATCCGCTTAATCTCCTCTTTTTTATTCTCTTGATTTTCTTATCAGCCTTTCTTTTTTTCTTTATTAATTTGATTGCTTGTTCTTTAGCTTTTTGGACAGAATCTACTTGGGCGCCGCGCTGGTTAATTATGTTGGTGGTGGTTGAATTTATGTCTGGAGCTTTTTTCCCGATTGACATTTTGCCTTATTGGCTAACCCGCTTTATTCTCGCCACTCCCTTTCCTTATTTAATTTATTTTCCTTTAAAAGTTTGGTTGGAACAAGTTTCAACAATCGAAATAATCAGAGTGACGGGGATGATGATTTTCTGGTTAGTGATGATGTTTTATCTTTCGCGATTAGTTTGGCGAAAAGGTTTAAGGCATTACTCTGCCTGGGGAGGTTAAATTAATGAAACGCTTGACTAAAATTTGGCTTTTAATGGCTAAAAATGCAGCCCAAGAGCAATTACTGACTTCATCGTCAGGTTTTTTCTTTATTACTGGTAAGGTTTTGAGATTTCTTTTTATGATTGTCTTTTTGCTAGTAGTTTTATCCCAAACAAAAACTCTGGCCGGTTATTCTCGCGAACAAGTAATTTTATTCTTTTTAATTTTTAACATCGTTGATATCTTTACCCAGTTTTTATTTCGAGGCGCTTACCATTTCCGATCTCTGATTACTTCAGGTAATTTTGATTTAGATTTATTAAGACCTCTGCCTTCTTTTTTCCGACCAATTTTTGGTTACACCGATATTTTGGATTTAATCACTTTAATTCCTCTTTTGATTTTCTTTGTTTGGTTTATCTTTTCCCAACAACTCTTTGCTGGTTTTAATCACTTATTTTTAGCGATGCTTCTTTTGTTTAATAGTTTTATCTTGGGTTTTTCTTTTCATCTTTTTGCTTGCAGCGTTGGTATCATTACTATGGAAGTAGACCATTTACTTTGGATTTATCGTGATATGACCGGTATGGCTCGTTTTCCGACTGATATTTATAGGGAAGTAATTAGATGGGTTTTAACTTTTACCATTCCCGTGGTTTTTCTTTTTACAATTCCCACTAAAGCCTTAATGGGCTTAATTTCTTGGCCTTGGGTAGTCGCTGCCTTTTTGGTTAACGGTTTGTTTTTATGGGGGTCACTTCGTCTTTGGCGTTATGCTCTGACTCAATATTCTAGCGCTAGTAGTTAGTTTTACTTTTCTTCGATTAGCTCTTTTCTTAATTCCCTTCTTGTTTGAGGCGAAGTAGTGAATAGTTTAAGAATAGTGACTAATCTTTTTCTTTGTTGGGCTAAAACTTGTTTTTTTCTTTCATAGGGAATCATAAACTGCCATTCTGGGTGTTTTGAAACAATTGCTTGAAAGACTCGCCAACCAATTTCTTTAATTTCTTCATCATTATTCCTTTGGCCAAGGACCACTAACCACGAAGCCACTGTCGCCGCTCGGTGAGGGTTACCTGCTTGGTCGGTGACTATTAATTTATTAAACTCTTCAAGTAAAGCCTCTCGGTCAAATTCAGCTCCCCGATTAAGTCGACTTAGTTCTAGTTCTATTTTAATCAAGGGTTTAGTTAAATGGCCATCAAGAAGAGTCTTGTAAGTTTCTTCTAAGAGTCTTTCTCCGTATTCAATTAAAGAGGCTTCCTCTTCGCCAGTAAAAAGGACGGAAGCGACTTTGGCGGTTTTAGCAACATCTCTTTGCATTTCCGGGAGAAAATTATGATCTCTACCTCGATGGTCTTGACTAACATCACTAATCGCTGTCACAAAATTTTCGTCTCTGTAAACAGAATTGATTGTCTCAGTTGCTTCAGCAAGTGGTTTTAAGATTCCTGGCGGAAAGATTCTTTCATTAGCAACACTTTTTAGAGAATCTACGTGAAGTCTGATTAAACAACCAAGAATGGCTCGCTGTTCTGGGTCTTCACAAATCTGAGCGATCTCTTCTGAATCAAGAGGATTTTCAGGAAAACCTAAGGCATAAGCAGCCACCTCGGCTGCTTCAATCACATTATTATTTTTTCTAAGATATTCAGATGCTTCAATCGCTTGTTCGTCAAGTCGTCTGACAGCTTCAAGACTCATAACCCTATAATATCAGAATTAGCTTTAAAAGGCAATTAAAAAAAAAGAATTCACTTGTTTTTGATTTTAGGATATTTTTTAGGGTGAGAGAGGTAATAATCAAGCCATTGGTGATTGTTTTCTAATTCAATCTTTTCGATATAAAGCCTTTTTCTAAAAGAACTTGATTTTTTATTTTCTTCTCTTTGTTTTGTTTTAATTTCCTTTTTTGAAGATTTTAAAGTTTTGATTAAAGTATCAATAATCTCTTGAAGATCAGCAATTTCCTTAATAATTTTTTCCTTATCTTTGACAGGTATTAGTTCTTTGGCTTCTTCAAGAATCTTCTTTTTTAATTGGCTAATAAAATCCTTATCATTCAAAACTCGATAACTAGCATTTTCATTAGCAATCATTCTTTGAGCGATTTTATCTCTAACTAATTTAGCCACTTTGAATTGATACATGGTTTGATTTTATCACAAGAGTAAAATAAAGAGCCTTAAAATGGTAAAATTGTCACAATGAAGAAATATTTGATTATTTTATTATTTTCAATCTTTCCCTTTCTTCTTATAAAAGATTTGCCTTTAATGTGGGTCAGATATTTTTTTGTCACTATTTTTGTAATTTTTCTTTTTTATCAGACTTTTACAAAATACAATTTTAAACAGCTTGGTTACTTTAAGCCGACTAAGCAAGATTATCTTTTTTTTCTTCCTATGATCCCGTTTTCATTTTTACTTTTGATGTTGTTTATTAGATTTAAACTTTCCTATTTCTGCCCGCCTGAACCATTAACTATCCTAGAAAAAATACCAACTTGGTTATATTTGTTAATTTATGCTTTAATTAATACTCCTGTTCAAGAAGTCATCTATCGGCCATTTCTTATAAATCACTTAGAAATGGTTCTGAAAAACAAAAAACTCATTTTTATTTTAAGTGTAACTTTATTTTCTTTACTTCACCTTGCTTGGGGAGCACAGCTTGTTTTAGGTTCCTTCTTTTTTGGTATTTATGTAGTCTGGTGGTTCATGAAAACAAGAAATGTTGTTTTTATTACAATTGCTCATATTTTAATAGGATTAATAATAATGTATTTTTGTTTTATATGAAATATTTTATTAAAACTTTTGATTGTCGGATGAGTGAAATGAATGATGAAGAAACCGATTCGATTTTTTGAAAAAATTATTATCCATTCTTGATTAAAAATATAGAAGGAGTTATTATAACTAATATAATAAGTAGTAAATCAATTTTTTAGTTAAAGAGGAGGTAATAGAATGACTGAATACGGAGAAGACCAGGAAGCTTTAGAGAAGGCAGTAGGGGAATTCCGAGAAGCTGAGGTTATTTGGTCTGGACCTAGAAATGCTTTGAAAAATCCCGATCTTTCCGAATTTAATAGAAAAGCTTATGAGAAGCAAGTGAGGGAAAATTGGCGAAAAATGCATAAAATAGCCGCTCAACATGGATTAGTTGTTGGTGGTGAAATAGGCACACTTTTTTGGGAGAGAGTTGTTGAGTTTGATCCAGGTGCTTACGACGTCAGAGAAGGAGAAACCTTGAGAGCTGGTGATAAGGGAATTGTTACAAAAGCAGAAATTGGTAAATATACTCCTGAAGGGTATGAGAGGATTTCCAAAGCAAAAATTGCTCCATGCGTAGAAAAATGAGTCAACTCATTAAAATCCTTCCTTTTTCACCCAAAATTTCCCTCAGATAAGTATTTAAATGATTGAGATTTCGAGAGTTAAGAATTATGTTAAAACTAAAAACTTATTTCATTCAAACTTTTGGCTGTCAGATGAATGAGGCGGATTCAGAAAGAATGGCTGGTGTTTTTGAGAAAAAAGGTTATCAGTTAGCCAAGAAAATTGAAAAGGCTGAGGTTATTGTAATTAATACTTGTTCAGTTCGAGAATCAGCTGAAAACAGAGTTTTTGGTTTAATCAATAATCTTAGTCAGCAAAAAAAGAAAGATCAAAAAATTATTGTAACTGGTTGCATTCTTGGCTCGGCTCTAGGTGAGAAACGACGTTACACCTTGCGTCAATTGAAAAAGAAGTTACCCCAAGTTGACGAATTTAAAACTATTGAAGAATTAGTCACCTCTGAAAAAGTTAAGCCTAAGAGAAAAAAGAAAGTTAGTGCTTTGGTTTCGATTATGGAAGGTTGTGATAATTTTTGTTCTTATTGTGTTGTTCCTTATGCTCGAGGTAAAGAAATTAGTCGGCCTTTTGAAGAAATTATTGGTGAGGTAGAGACATTGGCTAAAAGAGGCTACCAGGAAATTATTCTGTTAGGCCAAAACGTTAATAGTTATGGTAAGGGCCTTAAGCCAGAGAGGAAATTTAGTGATTTACTTCGTCAACTTCACGAGATAAAGGGAATTAAGAAAATTTCTTTTCTTACTTCCAATCCTTGGGATTTAACTGATGACATTATTGAAGCCATGAGTTTGCCAAAGATTAGTCGGGAACTTCATTTGCCAGTTCAGTCTGGTGATAATCAGATTTTGAAGAAGATGAATCGACCCTACACGGCCTTTCAATATTTAAAATTAGTTGTAAAAATCAAAAAGAAAATTCCTAATATTCAGATAAGTACTGATATTATTGTCGGTTTTCCTGAAGAAACTAGAGAAGCTTTTGAGAATACGGTTAAACTCTGCCAAAAAGTCGGTTTTGTTAAAGCCTACATTGCTAAATATTCATCGAGACCCGGTACGACAGCTTTTAAATTAAAAGACAATGTTTTGCCAAAAGAGAAAAAACAACGGTGGCAAATTTTAGAGAAATTGATTAACAAAAAATCCTAAGTTGTTACCTTAATGTCCTTCATGCTCAGCGGCGTCTGCTTCCTCTTTTGTTTTATGAACGGTTCCCTCAGGATGATTGGGTGGGGAATAGATTGTATAAAGTTTAAGGGCTTCAGTCTCTGAGTTGTTAATAACATTGTGTTGACTGCCGGCGGGAACAATAATCGCATCGCCATCGCCAATAAGAGATTCTTCCCCATCAATAATTACCTTTGCTTCCCCTTCTTCAATTCGAAAAAATTGGTCCACTTGAGAATGGACTTCCATCCCGATCTCTTCTTTTGGTTTTAGACTCATTACCACCAACTGGCAGTATTTACCTGTAAAAAGGACTTGCCTAAAGTTAGTATTTTTTTCGGTAATCTCCTCTATTTTTCCTACGTATCCTGTCATTATTTATCACCTCCTTTATTTTCAACAACTATTTTATCATTTTTTCGCAACCAGTCTTTTCTGAACGGCTTCACTGGTTAATTCTCGCAAAGCATCATTAGCAATCCATTTAGCACTTTTAGAGTCCATCTTTTGGATTTGTTTGGCGACAACAATTGCTTTCTTGTTCAAAACAATATTTCTTTTACCAATCTGTCTTAAGGCCCAATTGATCGCTTTTCTAATAAAATTTCTTTGATCATCAGCTTCTCTTTTGATAATGGGAAAAAATTGCTCAAACTTTTTATTATTGGCTTCTTTATCATGAACTGACAAACAAGCTATCATCACCAACCCCACTCCTTTAATAAATTCTTCTTTTCTTTTGCTCCATTCAAAGGCTTTTGAATAGGCAAATTGAGTTTTATCAAAAAGATTACTGCAAATTGAATCACAAACACCCCAAGAATCAAAATCATTAACCCATTTTTCCATTTGTCTTTTTGTAACCTTATTTGGTTTTCCAACTAACCCAGCCAGAATTCTTGCTTCATAAATTCCAGAATCCCAAAGCTGTTGGGATATTTGATGATCTTTGCCAATCTGTTTCGCTATTTTCTTTAAAAAAAGGCATAGTAACACCATAAATATTTTTAGAATTAATCCCAAAACGAATCATTCCCTCAACATTCTTGGGATTGGAGAGGGATTTTAGCTTTTTGATAATTTTTCTGGACTCCATTTGCTAAAATATAACATAAATGAATAAGCTTCTTATTATTTGCGGGTTAACCGCTACTGGAAAAACAGCTCTTGCTGTTAGTTTGTCAAAAAAGTTTAAAGGTGAGTTGATTTCGGCTGATTCTCGTCAGGTTTATCAGGGTTTGGATATTGGGACGGGTAAAGATCATCCTGAAACAGTTAAAATTCATCTGGTTGATGTGGTCAAACCCGACCAGGAATTTAGTGTTTCTAAATATTATCGTTTAGTGTGGCAAGTAATTAAAAAGATTTGGAAAAAAGACAAACTGCCAATCTTAGTGGGTGGCACTGGTTTTTATATTAAAGCTGTGATCGATAGTTTAGCTACCAAAGATATTCCTCCTAATCCTCGGATTCGTGAAGGCATGAAGGATTGGTCTCCTAAAAAACTTTATCAATATTTAGAAGAGCTTGATCCAATTAAAGTGGCTTCTTTAAATCAGTCTGATCGTCAGAATCCTAGGCGCTTAATCCGAGCGATTGAGATTGTGGCTTGGAAAAAGGAAAACCCTGATTGGCAGCCAAAAAAACATCAAAAACCATCAGTTTTGTTTATTGGTTTAAAAACTGACTACAAAAAACTCTACAAACGAATAGATAGGCGAGTGAGAGAACGAGTCAAAGAGGGAGCCGAAAAAGAAGTTAAAGATTTAATTGATCAAGATTATTCTTGGGATTTGCCAGCCATGAACGCCATGGGTTATCTTCAATGGAAACCTTTTTTTGAAGGAAAAGTTAATCGAGAAACCGTTATTGAACGTTGGCAGATGGCCGAACACGCTTTTGCTCGTCGGCAAATGACTTGGTTTAAAAAAGATAAACGAATTAATTGGTTTGACATTAATCAAAAAGGATGGGAAAATAAGGTAGAAGATTTAGTTGAAAAATGGTACTCTAAAAACGATGCCTAAGAAAATTGAAATTTCTCATCGAACGATTATCTTCACCGCTGCTTTTTTAATTCTTCTCGGTTTACTTTGGCAAATAAGACAAATAATTATTGGTTTATTTGTTGCTTTAGTTTTAATGACGGCCATTAATCCCACGATTGACCGTTTGGAGAAAATGAAAGTTCCTCGGATTTTGGGAATTATTTTAGTTTATATTTTAATTTTGTTTATTATCGGTCTGGTAATTGCTGGTGTGATTCCACCCTTGGTTGATCAAACTTCAACTTTAATTGCCAATACCCCAAAATTCATTGAGGATCTACGTATTCCTAATATTGATCAGCGAATTATAGAGAGTCAGATTCAACAACTAGGTTCAGTCCCAGCTAATCTTGTTAAAATAAGTGTGGGAATTTTAACTAATGTTGTGGCGATTGTCGCCCTCCTAGTGATTACTTTCTACCTTCTTTTAGAAAGAAAAAATCTTAATCGTTATCTCCATATTCTTTTTGGTGGTGATGGCGAGAGAAGGGCAGAGAAATTTATTGATGCCATGGAAGAGAAAATTGGTGGTTGGATAAGAGCCCAAATGGTTTCCATGATAATTATTGGAGTAATGTCCTATTTGGGACTGCGTTTACTGGGGATTGAATTTGCCTTGCCTTTAGCGCTTTTAGCCGGACTTTTTGAGGTCGTTCCCAATATTGGGCCAGTAGCGGCTTCAATACCAGCTATCTTAGCCGGCATAACTGTTTCGCCATTAATGGCTTTAGCAGTTGCCGCTCTCTATTTTTTAATTCAACAGATTGAAAGTACCTTTATTTATCCTCAAATCGTTGGCAAAGAAGCTGGCGTTAATCCTTTAATAATAATCATTTCTTTAACAATTGGCTTTAAACTTGGCGGTATTTTAGGGGCAGTTTTAGCGGTCCCTTGTGTTTTGTTAATTCAAGTAATTACTTCAGAATTTTTTTCTTCCGAAAAATTTAACCGGTTTTAGCTCAAAAACTGGATTTTTTCGCTTTTTTATGCTAAAATAACCCCGTTCCTAAAAAACTGGCAGCTACCCGCTTAAGGCGGGAGGAAAGTCCGGACAGCCGAAGACAGGGTGGGCGCCGAAAGGCGTCACTCCATGCGCCTGGTCGTATGGAGCTAGATAGGGCCACAGAGACAACAACTCATCTTAAACCTAATTGGTTTGAGATAGAGGGTGAAAAGAGGTAACCCTCCCCGCTGCAACCTCCGAAGGGTGCGTTATTAGGCGTCTTCCCAAGCACCAAAGTTCGAGGGCCTAGACAGATGGCTGCTAAAACAGAATCCGGCTTACGGGTTTTTTAGGAACAACAAGGAAACCACCGTCAGGTGGCTTTCTTGTTTTAAAGAGAGAAATTTAATAGAATTGGGCTAATGAGTTACCTTCAGGCAATCATTCTTGGTCTTGTCCAGGGTTTAACAGAATTCCTACCGATTTCTTCTTCAGGTCATTTGGTTATCTTCCAAAAACTCTTTGCTCTACCCGAACCCCCGGTTTTATTTGATATTTTAGTTCATCTTGGCACTCTAGGAGCGATTATTTTTTATTTTAGAAAAGAGTGGTTAAAGATTTCTAAGAAAACCATTTACTTGATTATTGTCGGCACAATTCCCGCCGCTATCGTTGGTCTTTTTCTCCAAAATTATATTACTCAAATTTTCAATTCATTAAGATTAGTGGGATTGGCTTTATTATTTACCAGTGTTTTGCTTTTTCTCACTTATCGATTTAAATCATTAAACCGCCAGTTTGATAAATTAAACTGGCGAGATGCTCTTTTTATTGGTATTTTCCAAGCCTTGGCGATTATTCCTGGAATCTCTCGTTCAGGGGCAACAATTGTTTCTGCTTTAGGACGCAAGACAGAAAGAAAAACGGCTTTTCGATTCTCTTTTTATTTAGTCGTGCCTGCCATTCTAGGCGCTTTGGTTTTACAAATTCCGGATTTGATTTATTCACCTTGTGGCTATTTGGGACAAGGTGTTCTGGGAATGATAATTGCCGGCATTATTGGCTATTTTGCTTTAAAGATTTTGGAAAGAGTCTTGATGAAGGCCAAGTTTTGGTTTTTTGGTTTTTATTGTCTGGTCATTGGTTTGATTGTTTTTTTTAGTTAGTTTTTAAAAGGAGGTGAATTTTCTCGATGAATAAAAAGATTTTTTTGTTTTTAGGAATAATTTTAGTTTTAGTAGTTGTTATAGGTGGCGTGGCTTTATATTGGTCAATGAAATCTAGCTCATCTTTAGCTGAATCTAGTCCGTTACCCACACCGTTGATGAGTCCTGAAGCAACACTTGAGCCAGTCGCCTTACCAGCACCAACAGCTTCAACCAAAGCGACTAAATCAGACCTTGAGCAAATAAAAGAGGCTTTTGCCGAGGAATATAGTAAACCCCTTAATGATGTTAATGTCACGATGAGTGATAATACAGGTACTTATGCTAAAGGCGGCGTTAGTTTTGCTGGTGAAATAGGTGGTGGTTGGTGGCTGGCTTACAATGATGGTAGTGACTGGATTATTGTCGCTGATGGTAACGGTACGGTGATGTGTGAGGAGATTGAACCTTATTATTTCCCAGTTGATATGGTACCTGAATGTTGGAATGAGGCAACCAGTGAATTAATTGAACGCTAATGAAATATAAAAACATTGCCGTGACTGGCAAAATCATTGCTTCGGGTTCAACTACTTTGGCTTGGGAATTGGCCAAAAAACTTGGTTGGCGGTTTCATACGGCCGGAGAAATTTTTCGCCAGTACTGTCAGAAAAAAAGTTGGCCAATTGAGCGATACCAAGATGTCCCTGAAGAAATTGATAAAGAAGTGGATGAAAAAGCCAAAAAAATGATGGAGAAAGAAGAAAAGATTGTTTATGAGGGTTGGTTAGCTGGTTGGTTGACTAGAGAAATGCCTCATGTTTTCCGGGTTCTTTGTGTGGCTCCTTTAGAAGTTCGGATTAAAAGATTTGCCCAGAGAGAAAAAGTTTCTCTTAAAGAAGCCAGAGAAAAAGTTACTTTTCGTGACAAAACGACCATAGAAAAACACCAACGGCTTTACAAAATTAAAGATCAATTTGATAAAAACTATTTTCATTTAATTGTTGAAACAGACAAGATGACACCCAAAGAAGAAGTCAAACTTGTTTTTAGTAAGCTTGGTTGGAAAAGTTGAATTCACTTATTTTTTTCTTTAGTATAGTAGGGTAGACTAATGCCAATTGAGCCTTTAATTAAAACTACTAAAATTCCCAAGAAAACTAAAAGTTTAATAGAGAAATTTACTGATCTTGTTTCTTGTTTTTTGGGTAGTTGGTGGGCAGTTATCTTTCATACTCTTTGGTTTAGTCTTTGGTTGATTCTTAATTTTGATATTAATCTATTAACTTTCAGTGTTTCTTTGGAAGCAATTTTCATTGGCATCTTTCTTTTAATGTCCGCTAATAAAGCAGAAGTAAAAAGAGATTTGCAAGAAGCTAGACAAAGAAAACGAGACAGAAAGAGAATAGAACACGACATTAAACTTGATGAGAAAGCCGATAGACAATTAACGGAGATTAAACGAGTTCAAAAAGATTTAGCCAAGGAAATGACCAGACTGAGAAAAGAATTAGCTAAGCTTCAGAAAAATTAAAAATAATAGAATAGTATAATTTTTTAGGGGACAAAAAATATTCTTAACTAAAAAAACCCAACCCCAAGAAGAGCTGGGTTTTAAAAGTTACAACTTTTCAGAGAGAAGGCTTAGCCTCCGATTCTGAACATAGTTGTGCCGCATACCTCACAAACTGCCTTTCTGGCTGGTTTGCCGTTCTTCATAGTAACTTTCTGAACGTCCTTGCCGTTTCTTTTAGCGCGACACTTTACACAATAAAAGTCTGCCATAGATTCTTTTCACCTCCTCTCAATTAAGTTAAATATTTTTTATTTTCGGGCAGGAGAAATTTTCAAGCCTACCTTAAGGCTAAGTATAACATAAATTCAAGGCTAATAACAGCTAGACTTAAAATCAGGGTTTTAACTAGGTCGTGCCTGATTAGGCTTGGTTCAAAAGAAAGGATAGAAATATCGGTCTTTTTCAGGGAAAGCTTTTTTTCAGCCTTGATTTTTTTGGGCTGGGAAATTGCCTCTTGACTAGGTTCGGATTCTGTGTTTTTTGAAGCTGGGACTTGACTCTTTTTAGCTAACTCTCTTTTTAGCTGGAGAATAATCTTTTCCTGTCTGGTTTTCCGTTTTTTTGCCATTTTTCCTAGATTGACAATAACATTGAACCTGTTTAAAATCAAGTTGATAAGGTAAGAATGTTACTCAATTTTGATCAACTTCTTATTGTTTTAATAGGTATCATTTTTGTTTGGCTGATTGCCTTGAGCTTTCTTTTTTACAAATTTTTATCACCTTTATGGAAGTTGACCAAAGGAATAACTAAGAAAGATTTGAAGAGCGTTTTAGAGAAATTATTTAAAGATTTTGACAAACAAACCAAAGAAATTGATAAACTAGTTAGGATTGCAGAAGAATTAGAAAAGAATAATTTGTATAATATTCAAAAAGTTGGTTTAGTGCGCTATAATCCTTTTGCAGAGACTGGCGGAGATCAAAGTTTTTGTTTATCATTATTAGATGGAAGAGGCAATGGCTTGGTTATTTCAAGTTTGCACAGTCGAGATACTACCAGGATTTATGCCAAGCCAGTCAAAAAGAGTAAAGCCGCTGGTTATGACTTATCGGCCGAGGAAAAACAAGCAATTAAAAAAGCAAAAAGAATAAGATGAGTTTAAATAAAAAGAAATTAACGATGATCATTGGTGGTCTTCTTTTATATTTAGCTTCAACAGGAGTTTCTTACGCTGCCTTTCATTTTATTGTCAGTCCTGCTCCTAGTATGATTTCACCTTTGGCTGTCGATGAAGCCAGATCAAGGGTTGACTTAACCGCGCCTAAGACAGAAGCTTGTCCTCTTAATGGTCAACTATTCACTAAAGGAGAAAAGGGAATTTGGGAGGGTCGACGACCTTTAACCATTATGATTGAGAATCATGCTGATTCTCGGCCTCAATCCGGTCTTTCTAAAGCTGATGTTGTTTACGAAGCCGTAGCCGAGGGAGGGATTACCCGCTTCTTAGCCGTTTACTATTGTGGGGCAGTAGCTGAAGATTTTATCATTGGTCCAGTTCGCTCGGCCCGGACTTACTTTATGGATTTTACTTCAGAGTATGGCGACTATCCTCTTTATACTCATGTTGGTGGGGCTAACAAACCAGGTCTAGCCAATGCTTTAGGCCAGATTGCTGATTATGGCTGGCTAGCTAAGGGTAATGACATGAATCAATTTTCTCTTGGTTTTCCTACTTTTTGGCGTGATTATGAGCGCTTAGGACGACCGGTGGCGACCGAACACACAATGTATTCCACCGCCGATAAACTCTACGCAATCGCTCATGATCGGGGTCTTGATGCCAAAGATGATGAGGGTAATCAATGGGACAAAGATTGGCAGTCTTGGGAATTTAAAGACGACGCTCAGGATAAAGGTGATGTTGATAAGATTGAGTTTAGTTTTTGGAGTGGCCAGCAAGAGTATGGAGTGGATTGGCAATATGATCAAGGGAATAATCAATATCTGCGTTTTAATGGTGGTCAGGAACATAAGGACTTGGACTATGATAAGCAGTTAATTGCTAAGGTGGTCGTGGCTCAGTTTATGATTGAAAAAGGTCCGATTGATGAGTTGAAGCATTTACTCTATACGACCACCGGTACAGGTAAGGCCTTGGTTTTTCAAGATGGGCAGGTAATCCAGGCGACCTGGAACAAAGCCAATCGTAAGACAAGAACGATTTTCAAAGATGCTAAGGGAGAAGAGATTAAGTTCAATCGTGGTCCTATCTGGATTGAGACTCTTCCAGTTGGCAACGAAGTTAGTTATTAAAAAACCTGCCCGGAGGCACCATGCTTAAAGATTTAATGGTTTCCAAAGTCCGGGTCAAGCTTCTTCAGACCTTTCTTTATCAACCTGATGAGATTTTCTATGTTCGCCAGTTAGTAAGAAAGATTAATGAGGAAATTAACGCCGTTCGGCGAGAATTGGCCCGAATGGAAAAAGCCGGTATGGCCAAGAAAGAATCTCGGGGTAACCGCCTTTATTACTTTTTTAACCGCGAATATCCTCTTTATGAAGAATTGCTGACGATGGTTAATAAAACCACTGGTTTAGGCAAAGAAATAATCAAGAATAAATCAAAGTTAGGCAGAATTAAATTAGTTATGTTCTCTGGTCGTTTTGCCCGTCGTTTACCTATCGAAGAAGGCGGAGTTGATCTTTTAATTGTCGGTGAAATTGATATGCAGGCTTTGGTTAAATTGGTTCGAGCTGAAGAAGCGAAATTGAACAGAGAAATTAATTACACGGTGATGACTAAGGATGAATTTAATTTTCGCAAGAAAAGGCGCGACCCCTTTTTACAGAGTATCCTTTTGGGTTCAAGAGTGATGATTATTGGTGACCAAGAAGACTTAGTAGCCAAATACGGAGAAGGATAGTGGGAAAACAAAAAATCATTAAAACTGGTAATAGTTTGGCGGTAACCATTCCTTCAGATTTTGTTAGAAATGTGGGGGTTAAAGCTGGCCAGACGGTTCAGGTTAAAGTTGAACCAGAAACCGGCAAGGTGACTTATTCTTTTAGCGGCACTCGCCAACTACCTTTAGTTTCTTTGACTAAGAGGAGAAAAGTTAAGAAATGAGAGATCGCCGTTATCTGCTCTGGCTGATTATTCTTCTGACCGTGGTGGCGATTTTTGTTGATTTACCCACGAGAATTCCCCTAAAGTTTAGTTTTAATGGTTTTAAAATAGATCAAGAACTTACCAGACCAATTTTAAATTTTCAGATTGGTAAATTCAGATTTTTTCGTGATTTAGAAGTTAAACAAGGCATTGATTTGGCTGGCGGCAGCCATTTAGTTTTTCAAGCGGAGATGAGTGGCATCGGCGAAGATAATCGAGAGGCAGCTTTGGAGGCGGCTAGAGAGAATATTGAAAGAAGAATTAATTTGTTTGGTTTAGCTGAAGCTTTAGTTCAGACTTCAAAATTGGGAGATAACTATCGTTTAATTGTTGAACTGCCTGGGGTGACTGATGTTGACCAAGCCGTTGATTTAATCGGCCAGACAGCTCAACTTGATTTTCGGGAATTAAGCCCTGAAGCCACGGCCGCGGCCACCCTTGAAGATTATCAAAAAACAGATTTAACCGGGGCGGATTTGAATGAAAGCCAAGTTCAGTTTGATCCTAATACAGGCGAACCAGTGGTTGGTTTGGAATTTAGTGATGAGGGGGCAAGAAAGTTCGGGGAGATAACAGCTAGGAATGTGGGTAAGCCAGTGGCCATCTTTCTTGATGAAATGCCGGTAACGATACCGCTAGTTAGGGAAAAAATTACTACCGGTAAAGCGGTGATTAGTGGTGAATTTACCACCGAAGAAGCTAAATTACTGGCAACCCAACTTAATGCTGGGGCTTTACCCATCCCCATTAAAATCGTTGAGCAAAGGAATGTAGGGGCAACTTTGGGCGCTGAGTCAGTCAAAAAGAGTGTTCAGGCAGGCTTAATTGGCTTATTAATGGTGATTTTGTTTATGGCGGCCTATTATGGCCGCTTAGGCATTTTAGCTGATATTGGTTTGATTATTTATGGTTTGATTACCTTAATGCTTTATAAATTAATTCCCGTGACTTTGACTTTACCGGGAATTGCGGGTTTCATTCTTTCTGTGGGGATGGCGGTTGATGCTAATATCTTGATTTTTGAGAGGATGAAAGAAGAGATTAGAGACGGTAAATCAAAATCACTGGCCATGGAATTAGGTTTTGGCCGGGCTTGGGATTCGATTCGGGATGCCAATGTGGCTACCTTGATTACCTGTTTTATTCTTTTTAATCCTTTTAGTTGGTCTTTTCTTAATACCTCGGGTATGGTGCGTGGTTTTGCTTTAACTCTTGGTTTGGGAGTTTTATTAAGTTTGTTTACTGGGGTGGTGGTTACTCGAACAATTTTAAGAACCTTTTCCGGGAAGGAGACACAATGATTGATTGGATGAAATATAAATGGCTTTACTTTGCCTTATCGGCCTTGGTTTTAGTCCCAGGGGTTGTTTCTCTGATTTTGTTTGGTTTAAGACCGGCGATTGATTTTACTGGTGGCAGTTTATTGGAATTGAAAGCCCAACAAGAATTGAATCCTAAAGAGATCGATCAATTACTGATTGAGAAAAACTTTGAGGTTTCAGCGATTCAAAAATCAGGTGAAAATCAAATTTTAATTCGTCTTCAGCCAATTGAAAAAAACCAAGCTGGAGAAATTCAATCAGCTATCAATGAAAGCTTTAGCCAAAAAACAGAAGAGATTCGTTTTGAAACGGTTGGGCCAACTTTAGGCAAAGAGTTGGTTAGGAAAACGATTTGGGCCATAATTTTAGCGGCTGGTTTTATTCTCGCTTATGTGGCTTGGCGGTTTAAGGATGTCAAATTTGGGGTTTGTGCTATTTTAGCGATGTTCCACGACACTTTTATTCTCCTTGGTAGTTTTTCTTTATTAGGCCATTTCTTAGGAGTTGAAATTGACACTTTGTTTGTAACCGCCCTGTTAACGATTCTTTCTTTTTCGGTTCACGACACGATTGTTGTTTATGACCGAATTCGAGAATCACAAAAATTATTACCAAGAACGCCTTTTAGAGAAATAGTTAATAAGGCAGTGACCGAAACCCTGAATCGATCAGTTAATAACTCGATGACCATTATCTTTATGTTAATTGCTTTGCTTTTATTAGGTGGCACGACGATTAGGTGGTTTGTTGCCGCTTTGTTGATTGGTACAATTTCTGGAACTTATTCTTCCACTTTTACGGCCGCACCACTATTAATTATTTGGGAAAAGTTTGCCAAAAGAAAGTGAATTTATTCTTTAATAGGGAGTGAGGAAATTTCAAGAAGTTTTTCTTGATTATCTTCTAGTGAGACCTTATTGAACCTTTGATAGCCACACTTTTGACAGCGATAGAGAATTTGCTGTTTGCCTTTTCTTTGAGTAATACCAATTGGTTCCATTAAACCATGGCAAGTTGCTTGCCTGTCTCCAGGGTTAATATCAACATGTTTGCTGAAAAGACAATGAGGACAATGATCAGTGTAACCAGCACCTTTTATTTTGAAACCACAAACATCACAGATAAAATCTTCAACCTTTTTAATAAATTTTTTCTTTGGGAGCATTTTGGAGTTGTTCAAGCTAGTTTTTTTCCAAGCTGTTTGATTCTTTTGAGAAGATAAGCGCGTTTATTTTTACTTTTATCTTCCTCAATCTCTTCAAATAGTTGGCTTAAAATCCTGCCCACAACTGGTCCAGGACGAATTCCCAGAATTTTCATAACATCTTGACCATTGACCTTGAGATCAGTAATAGAGAAAGGTTGTTTTTGAACCTCGACTAATTTTTTCTTAAATCTTTCAAACCGCCAGGAGGTTTCTCTGGCGCCACCGCCAACTCGGTCTGCTCGTCTTAATTCAAGCATATCGGTTAAGTTTTCCTTGCCAATATTTTTAATAAAACGCCTGATAGCTTTATCGGTTTGTCTTTCATCAACACTGAATTGGTGCCAACGGACTAGGGTAATCAATCTATTCTCATCCTTTTTAGAAAATTTTAGTCTTCGGGCAATGTTTCGGGCTAAATGGGTCCCAACCATTTCATGATTGTAGAAAGTAATAGTTCCTTTTTTATCTTTGTCAGCCACTAGTGGCTTGCCAACATCATGAATAAGAATCGCCAGGTTAACAACTGGATCTCTGGAATTACTAGCCTTAAGAGATTTAATGGCATGAGTGCCAACGTCGTCAAGATGATGCCGACCCGGGCTTTTTTGCTCAACCCCAAACATTTTTTTGACTTCAGGCAGAATTATTTCGGCTAAGCCAGAGTTTCTTAGGATTGAATAACCATCAGCCGCATGATCGCTGGTAAGAATCTTAAACAGTTCATCTCTAACTCTTTCCTTACTGATTTGATCGATTAACTGGTTGTTTTTCTTGATCGCTTGAAAAGTCTTTTTCTCGATGGTAAAACCTTGTTGGGCAGCAAAACGGATCGCTCGCATCATTCTTAGAGCGTCCTCAGAAAATCTTTTATCCGGATCACCTACGGCCTTGACAATTTTATTTTTAAAATCTTTTTGGCCATCAAAAAGGTCAATCAGCTCCAAAGATTTTTGATCCCACTGGCCATTTTTTAAGATTGGTCCAATGACAATGGCATTAAAAGTGAAATCCCTTCTTCTTAAGTCTTCTTCTAATTTTTTACCCCACTTAACTTCATCTGGTCTTCTTTTATCAGAATAGCCCCATTCTTTTCGATAAGTGGTAATTTCATAAACCTCTTCACCTCTTTTAGTTTTAAAAGGAATTCCGACCGTGCCAAAAGCATTATCGTAAAAAGAATCATCGAATAAAGCCTGGATAATTTTAGGGGTAGCCTTGGTTGTGAAATCACAGTCAATTGGAACTTTATTTTGAAGTAGACTTCTCACACCAGCACCGACCAAATAGATTTCATGGCCTTGGTCTGTAAATTTTTTAAAGACACTCAAAATTTCTTTAGGAATTTTTTTACTAAATTTTTCTGGGAGTTTTTGGCTCATTTCTATGTTATTATGATAGCACAATGAGATGGAAAGTTTTAGCAAGAATTAAATCTACTAAATCCCAAGGAAGAAGAGAAGAAATAGTTAAAGCTCTTTTTAAGAACCGTGATTTGAAGACAAAAAAACAACAAAAAGAATTTCTTAATCCCAAAGATCCCTGCCAATTGACGCCTCAAGATGTTGGCATTTCCTTGGTTCAATTAAATAAAGCGCTTAAAAGAATTAAACAAGCAATTAAGAAAAAAGAAAAAGTCATTGTTTATGGTGATTATGATACTGATGGTGTTTGCGCGACGGCGATTATGTGGGAAACTCTAAATAAATTAGGTTTGAATGTCCTGCCCTTTATCCCTCGAAGAGAAGAAGGCTATGGTTTGAAGGTTGAGGTGATTGATCAAATGGTTAAGGAGGGAGTCAAATTAATTATTACTGTCGATCAAGGAATCGTGACTTATCGTCAAGTAGCTCATGCCAAAAAAACAGGGATTGATGTCATTATTACTGATCACCATCAGCCTGGAAAAAAGAGACCTAAGGCAAGAGCCATTATCCATACCACCCAATTAGCTGGTTGTGGTGTGGCTTGGTTTTTGGCCAAGTGGCTGGTTAAAAAAATTAAAGTTAAAGCCAGACCTCCTGATTTAGATTTAGTTACCATTGGAACAATCACCGATATGGTCCCTCTGGTTGGTCTTAACCGCTCGATTGTGAAATTCGGATTGAGCCAGGTTAACAAAACTAAGCGAGCTGGTTTGTTAGCTCTTTATCAATTCGCTGGTCTTGATAAAAAAGAGATTGATACCTATGAAGTCGGTTTTATTATTGGCCCAAGAATCAATGCCAGTGGCAGGATGGACGATCCGATGGAAGCGCTTCGCTTAATTTGTACTAATGATGAAAATCGAGCGATCAGTTTAGCCCAGAAAATTGACCAAAAAAATCGTGAGCGTCAGGAATTAATGAAACAAACCACTCTTCATGCTCGAGAACTTTGGTTAAAAGAAGATGGCGAAAGTCCTTTGATCTTTATTTACCATCAGTCTTATGAGCATGGTGTTGTTGGTTTGGTAGCGAGCAAATTAAAAGACGAATTTTATCGACCAGCCATTATTTTAGCGCCCAGAAAAGATCGTTGGGTAGGTTCGGGCCGGTCAATTGAAGAGTTTAATATTATTGAGGCCATTCGGGAATTGAAAGATATTATTGGTGACCATGGTGGTCATCGTTTGGCGGCTGGTTTTGATGTCAGCCAGGAGAAATTAGAAGAAGCTAAACAGAGATTAATAGAAAAGGCGGAAAAAGATTTAGGCAAGAAAAAATCAGGACCGAGAATAGAAATTGAAATAGAGGTTGAGTTAACTGATTTAAACTTAGCTCTTTATCAAGAAATTAATAAATTTGCCCCTTTTGGGATGAATAATTCTCAACCAGTTTTTTCCAGCCGGCAAGTAAGAATTGCTAATCTTAAAAGAGTCGGGGCTGATAATCAACATTTTAAATTTAGAGTTAATGGCTTTGAGGTGATTGCTTTTGGTCAGGGAGAATTATTACCTCAACTTTCAACCAAACAACCAGTTGACCTTGCCTATAATCTTTTTCTTAATCAATGGAATGGCCGCCAGCAGTTAGAGTTAAGAATTAAAGACATTAAAATTCCAGAATAAAATTGCAAAAAATCCTTTTAGAGGATAGAATCTAAAATATGGAAAGAACCCTTATTAAAGAAATACCTAAAAAGATAGGTAAAAAAGTTAGACTTAATGGTTGGATTGATCGGCGGCGCGACCATGGTAAATTGGTTTTTATTGACTTGAAAGATAGAACTGGCCTGGTTCAGATTGTCGGTAAAGAAAAACTAGGGGAATTAAGAATTTCGGATGTAGTGACAATAGAAGGCAAAGTTAAAAAAAGACCTAAGGATTTAATTAATCCTAAAATTCCCACTGGTGAAATAGAAGTCGAATTAGAAAAGATTGAGATTCTAGCTCGATCAGAAGATTTACCTTTTGATATTCGAGGTGATGGTTATCAAATTGGTGAAGAGACTCGGTTAAAGTATCGCTATCTTGATCTGCGCCGACCCCGATTAGTAAAAAATCTTGAAATTAGACATCGGGTAATCAGATTCATTCGTAATTGGCTTGATGAAAAAGGTTTTATTGAAATCGAAACACCAATTCTTTCCAAGGCTACACCAGAAGGCGCTCGTGATTTTCTTGTTCCCTCACGACTTCAGCCGGGCAAGTTTTACGCCTTACCCCAGGCGCCTCAGCAATACAAACAATTATTAATGGTAGCTGGATTTGAAAAGTATTACCAAATTGCCCGCTGTTTTCGTGATGAAGATCCTCGGATTGATCGGGCTTATGGAGAGTTTACTCAACTTGATTTGGAAATGTCTTTTACAACCCAGGAGGAGATTCTTAATCTTACTGAAGCTCTTTTTACTGAGATAACGGAGAAAGTTTTAAAAAAGAAAGTTTTTAAAAAGCCTTTTCCTCGTTTTAGTCATGCCGAGGCAATGAAAAAATTTGGCAGTGATAAATTTGATCTGCGTAAGAAAAAAGATCCTAAGGTAGTGGCTTTTGCTTGGGTGATTGATTTTCCTTTATTTGAAAAGACAAAAGAAAGAGAATTAAGTCCCTCTCACCATCCTTTTACTGCTCCCAAAGATGAAGATCTTCCTTTGTTAGATAAAGACCCAATGAAAGCGCGTTCTTGGCAGCATGACTTAGTTTGTAACGGCTTGGAGGTGGGTGGAGGGAGTATTAGGATTACTGATCCCAAGATCCAGCGAAAAATTTTTAAAATTCTAGGCCTTTCGGAAAAAGAGATAGAGAAGAAATTTGGTCACCTTCTTAAAGCGTTTGAATATGGAGTTCCGCCTCATGGTGGTATTGCTCCGGGCATTGATAGATTTTTGCTAGCGGCTCTAGGAGAACGTTCGGTACGAGAATTAATCGCTTTTCCGATGACGGCCGGTGGTCAAACATCAGTGATGGATGCTCCCGGTGAAGTTGATGAAGCTCAATTAAAAGAACTCAAAATCAAAGTAATGAAAAAGTGAAGCCAAAAAATCCCAATTTGACTACTATTAAGATAAAGAGAGCTTTTCTTTTTTTATTTGGGCTAATTTTTTTTCTTTTTCCCAGCAACAATTGGTATTCAATTGTTCAAGCTACTTACCAACCACCTAAAATCCAGCCAATCGAATTAGAGTTGCCTAGAGTGGCTGATTATCCCGTTAATTTTACTGAGATACCGGCACCATCTTTGACGGCTAAGTCAATCATTGTTGTTGATCGTGATTCAGCTGTCGTGATGTTTGCCAAGGACGAGAGAGTTCAACTTTTACCGGCTTCGACTGTGAAATTGATGACGGCTTTAGTAGTCCTTGACTACTATGATTTGGAAAGTACTTTGACAGTTATTGGCATCAATAATCAAGGTCAGGATATGAGATTAAAAGGAGGAGAAGTGATGACGGTTAAGAGTCTATTATTTGGGGTGTTAGTCGCTTCAGCTAATGACGCAGCTACTTTGTTAGCCCAAAACTACCCAGGTGGAGAAAAAGGGTTTGTTGAGGCGATGAATGAGAAAGCTAAGGAATTAAACCTGAACGACACTTATTTTGTTAACCCTACGGGTTTGGATATTGATGAGAAAGGTAATTTATTAGTTGGTTATTCTTATTCAACTGCTTTAGATTTAGCGAGATTAGCGAGCTTGGTGATTAAAGAGCCACTTTTAGGTGAAATGGTGGCCACTCCAAAAATCGTGGTCACTAATACGACCGGTCAATTTGAACATGTTCTTTACAATATTAATGAATTACTTTCTTGGCTGCCAGGGATGAAAGGGGTTAAGACTGGTTGGACTGAGGAAGCGGGTGAATGTTTAGTAGGGTATGTTGAACGAGATGGTCGGGGAATAATTACGGTTATTTTAGGCAGTCAAGATCGTTTTGGCGAAACCGCTAGATTAGTTGATTGGGCTTTTAGCAATTATCGTTGGGAGAATATCGCTCCAACTATTTCTCCGTCCAACTAGGGTCAATCGCCGGAACGTAAGCGAAGAAGTTTTGATCGCCTTCAAAAACATAAATTGGCTGGACAAAAGTTTGGGGTTCTTCAGAGTCATAATAGGCTAAATAAATTTTCCTAATGGTAATTTGTTTGTCATCATTTTGACCTAAATTAGCAATGTAACCTTGTTTTGATTGGAGTTCTTGCCAGGCATTATTAATTGGTTTAAGAGGATAGGTGGCTGAAGTATTGCGGTCAATCGGGTAGTAAATATATTTAATTTCAATAATCCGTTTACCCATTAGCCGACTACCAGAGAAGAGAAAGGAAACAAGGGCTTCTTTAGGGTTAGGTGGATAAATTCTCAAGTCATTAAGGTCAGCTCTAAAGAAATTAACTCGGACAAAATCAGCCTCGGAAAGAGAAATGGCGGGAATCAAATTGGGGGGAATATATTTTAGATAATTAAACTCGGCACTACCAGTGGCTAAATCTTCGGTCAACAGGCCATTGTTTTGAAGGAAACTTTTGGCTTCCTGGGCGGCCTGTTCATTAGTTGGCAGGTTTTTTTGAACTAAAAGTTCTTGATCATTTTCAAATTGATAACGAAGATAAAGATTGCCAGTATTGATATTCATTTCTAAAGTAGTTGCTGGAGTTGTCGTGGTTGTCCAGCGATAAGTATTTTCATTAACTTTTTCCGGTTGGCCAGTGAAACCCATCTTGCGAACCTTTTGTTTAGCCCTATCCAAAGCCAAGAGATTGGGCGGGTTTTGAGGTGAAAGGTAAACTCGACCAATATTATCAAATTGGGGTAGAGCTCCCTGGATAGTTTCTAAACGGTAAGATAATTCAGGCGTTTGTTTTTCTGGAAATTTTAATTTTGGTAAAGGACCAAAAGCCATGGTTGGTGGTGGTGGCGGGGGTGGGTGAATTTTTTTCCAGATATCAGTTCCAACCCCCCAGGCAATTTTCAGAACAAAGATAGCGACTAGGGCAATGACGCCGTATTTAAGCGCTTTCCGAGTCGTTTGGGCAGTTTGAGTTAGGGTTGCCATCTGGAAAATCTATTTTGAGTATAAAGTGATGCTATGCTAAAATCAAGGCAAATGAGTATCCGAGTCAGAATTTCGCCTTCGTCAACCGGCTTTGCCCATGTTGGCACCGCCTACATCTCTCTTTTTAATTATGCTTTTGCCAAAAAAAACAAAGGCAAATTTATTCTTCGAATCGAAGATACAGACATAAAACGACATGTACCTAAAGCGGAAAAAGCAATTTTTGCTGGTTTGCACTGGCTGGGTTTAAATTACGATGAGGGTCCGGACGTTGGGGGTAAGTTTGGGCCTTATCGGCAATCAGAAAGAACTAATCTTTATCAAAAATATGCCCAAGAATTGCTAGAAAAAAAACTCGCTTACCAAGACGAAGGGGCAATTCGATTCAAAGTTCCTCAAGGAAAAACCTCTTGGCAAGACCTTATTCGTGGAGAAATAAGTTTCGATAATGGGCAAATCGAAGATTTTGTTATCTTAAGGTCAAATGGCTATCCTGTTTACAATTTTGCCGTGGTGATTGATGATTGGTTAATGAAAATTTCCCATGTGATTCGAGGTGAAGATCATATTTCTAATACGCCTAGGCAAATAATGCTTTACCAGGTTTTGGGGGCTAAGGTGCCAGAATTCGCTCATCTGCCTCTTTTAAGAAATCCTGACCAGTCAAAAATTTCAAAAAGGAAAAATCTTGTCGCCCTTTCTTGGTATCAGAAACAAGGTTATTTACCTGAGGCAATGGTTAACTTTTTTGGTTTAATGGGCTGGTCTCATCCCAAAGACAAAACGGTTTTTAGTTTAGATGAATTTATTAAATACTTTTCTTTTAAGCGAGTTTCAACTTCGGCACCAGTTTTTGATTTAAGAAAATTGGATTGGTTGAATGGTGTTTACCTTAGGGAAAAGACAGATAAAGAACTACTTCAATTAATTAAACAATATGCACCTAAGGGAATGAGTGATACTTTAATCAAACAAACTGTTCCTTTGATTAAAGACAGATTGATTAAACTCTCTGATTATCCTGATTTAATTGATTTTTTTATTAAAGAACCAAAAGTTGATAGAAAATTACTCATTAAAAAAAGTCAGGGAGAAAAATTACTCAAAGAACAATTCGAAAAATCAATCATTGAATTAGAAAAAAACAAAGTTTGGGAGGCAAAAAGATTAGAAAAATTGTTCAGAGACTTAGTCAGAAAAAACAATTGGCATACCGGCAAATATTTTATGGCGACCAGAATTACCCTTACTGGTAAAACCGCCACTCCGCCTCTCTTTGAAACTATGGCCCTGATCGGTAAAGAGAAGACCCTTAAGAGATTAAAACAAATATGAGAAGAGACAATCAGAGCCAAAAGCTAGTCTTTCCAAAAGATTTTCTTTGGGGAGCCGCCACCGCTGCTCATCAAGTTGAAGGTAATAATAAAGGTAATGATTGGTGGGAATGGGAGAAAAGAAAAGACATCAAGGCTTCAGGGATTGCCTGTGATCACTATCGTCGCTTCAAAGAAGATTTTGCCTTGGCAAAAAAACTCAATCACAATGCTCATCGCTTTTCCATCGAATGGTCAAGAATTGAGCCAGAGGAGGGTAAATGGAATGATGAAGCAGTAAAACACTATCAAAATGTCCTTCAAACTCTTAAAGAGGAAAAGCTAAAGACTTTTGTTTCTTTATATCATGTTACTTTGCCTTTATGGTTTGCCAAAAAAGGTGGTTTTGAAAAAAAAGAGAACATTGAATATTTCAAACGCTTTTGTCTGTTTGCGGTTAAGGCCTTGGCTGATAAGGTCGACTTTTGGGTCACCATTAACGAACCTAAAACCATCGTGGCCGCCGGTTACCTACAAGGATTTTGGCCACCACAAAAGAAAAATAGGTTGCTAGCCCTTCGAGTTTACCGCAATCTTGCTTTAGCCCACAAAGAAGTTTACCAAGCCATAAAAAATGAATTTCCCAATGCTCAAGTGGGGGCCGTGATTAATATGCCGGCTTTACATTATTATGGTAACCATTTTTTAAGCCGAGCGGTGCCTTCATTCATCAAAATATTCCTGAATCATTCTTTTTATCGTTTGACCGGAAAAACCCATGATTTTTTAGGTTTAAACTACTACCTTTTTCACCAACTTCGCTTTCAGGATTTGAAAACGAAAGTCAACAAAAAGAAACTTGAAAAAACCATTCTCCTCGAAAGTTCGGACTTGGGTTGGCAATTTTACCCCCAAGGGATTTACGAAGTTTTGACGAGTTTAAAGAAATATAATCTCCCAATCTATATCACTGAAAATGGTGTGGCTGATGCCAAAGACAAATACAGAGAAAAATTTATTATCAATCATCTTCAATGGGTTCATCAGGCAATCCAGGAAGGAGTGGATGTTCGTGGTTACCTTTATTGGTCTTTAATAGATAATTTTGAATGGTCTTTTGGTTTTAAACCCCGATTTGGCTTAATTGAAATTAATTATAAAAACCAAGAAAGAAAAATAAGAAAGAGTGCTTATGCTTACGCAAAAATTTGCAAGGAAAATGCCATCATTTTGTAATTTTTTAAGAAGTTTTAGAAAAGAGAAAATTAGAGGCCTGCTAGGAAGTCATTTAAATCTGCTAATCCTTGGTTTATTCTTACATATTCTGGATTAGTAATCATTCCCATTCCGTTATAAAAAGCTAACATTTTATCCATTGTTAGAGCGGCATGAAGTTTAATTCCTTCGGCAGCAAGTTGTTCTTCGCCTCCTTGTTTTCTATCAACTAAGACAACAACGTCTCTTACTCTTAACCCTTCGTCTCTAAGAATCCTGACCGCTTCTAATTTAGAATCTGCATGGGTGATTAGATCGTCAACTAAAACTACAGTCTTACCTTTATCAAACGTTCTCATTCCATCTATTTTTACTCCTGCACCATGAGTTTTTATATCAGTTCGGGGTGTAATCATACCAACACCTAATCTGTCTGAAAGAGAAGAGACTAACGGTGTTGCGGCTGTAGGTACATCAGCTAATAAGTCAAATTTTAGGGGTTTGAGTAGCTCTTGATAAACATCAACTGCTGCAACTTTAGCTTCAGGTTCTCTTCGAAGAAGTCTGAGGTCAATGTAAACAGGTGACGGGGGTGCTTCTGGATGTTTATCATGTACTTTTAATCTAAAATCGCCGAATTTAATTGCACCAATAACAAATAGTTGAAGACAT
Source organism: Patescibacteria group bacterium (assembly GCA_035529375.1). Classification (NCBI taxonomy): domain Bacteria; species Patescibacteria group bacterium. The sequence goes on along the minus strand of DATKWU010000009.1, from coordinate 142,542 downwards.
AACTGTGACTCTGCTGTTAAATTTTCTGGATTTAAAGGTTGATTTCCTCTTCTTTCCATATCCGTAGCTTATCTATATCTATTAATTTCTTCTCTTAATTTTTCAGTCTCTTGTCTGGCTGCCTCAGCAAAATCTGCTCCGCCTGAAGCAAAGATAATCCCTCGTGAAGAATTGACAATCATTCCCAAATTGCGGCTATCTTTGCCTGCTTTAATACTGGCTTCAACATCACCTTTTTGGGCGCCGATACCAGGAATGAGAATTGGTAAGTCGCCAACAACAGCTCTGATTCCAGCTAGTTCTTGAGGATAAGTGGCACCAGCAACGATAGCACAATTACCATTTTCATTCCAAGATTCAGCTATATTTCTAGCCACAATCTGATAGAGTGGGTTTTCGCCAACTAGGAGATCTTGAAATTCACCGGCACCAGGATTGGAAGTTCTGGCTAAAACTATAATACCTTTATCTTGACGGTCTAAGAATGGTTTTAAGGCTTCTCTACCAAGATAGGGATGAACAGTGACTGCATCTGCTCTTAATTCATCAAAAGCGGCCTTGATATAACCAAGGTTAGTGTTACCAATATCACCTCGTTTAGCATCAAGAATAACAGGAATATCAGGATGAAAATCTTTAATAAAATTTATGGTTCTCGCTAAAGCTCTCATTCCTTGTTCACCTTGAGCTTCGTAAAAAGCAATATTAGGTTTATAAGCACAAACTAAATCATAAGTCGCCTCAATAATTGCTCTATTAAAAACAGTCATTGTACGTTCTATGGAGTCGGTTCTTATTCCCAGGGGAATTTTAGAAAAATCTGAGTCAAGGCCAACACAAACAAAATTGCCTTGTTGCCAACGATTTTCTAATTTGGCAACAAATTCAGATTTAGGGGTTTTTAGAGTTTCAGATTGAGGAATTTCTCTTGGCATCTTATTTAGTTTATCGTATTAAACTTTTAGGGGGCAGACTGAATATTGAATTGACAATAAAATCTTTTTCACAAAAAGTCAAGAGGTAAAAAAACAATATAGAGAATTTTACCTTAGTTAGTAATTTTGAAATGGCTGAGTGAATTATTCTAAAAATTTTCTTGCCTTATAATTAACCATACAGGTCGGTCTAGAACCTAATTACCTTATATTTGAGAAAATGATGCAGTTGAAAAGATAATGTGTTATAATACAAACGTATCCCTTAAGGAGGGATATATTAACACCTGTTTCTTCTAGTCAGATAAGAAGATATCCTCCAAAGGTTTTTTCTGGTCGCCAGATAGAGACAGTATTTTAAAACAGAAGGGTGGTGAAAAATAAATGTCCAAAAAACTATTCGTTGGAGGGCTTCCTTATACTGTAACGAGCTCCCAAATAGAAGAAATATTCTCCAAATTTGGCAAGATTGTTTCTTGTGATCTAATCACTGACAGATATAGTGGTCAAAGCAAGGGATTTGCTTTTGTTGATATGGAAAACGACGAGGAAGCAGATGAAGCTATTAAGAAGTTAAATGACACTGAGATGGGAGGAAGAAAGATTGCTGTCAATGTTGCAAAACCAAGAGAAGAAAGACCGAGTTTTGACAACAGAAGGGAAGGTCCAAGAGACAGTCGAGGACCAAGAGGGGGAGGTTATCGTTAACTCCTGGTCTAATTTCTTATAGAAAGAAAACCATAAAAGGCCAAATTTTACCTGGAAAGTATTAGAAAGGTAGTTATATTTTGCGTGGAATAAAATTGTTTACTGGTCCGCAAGCGCTCTTAATATTGCTTCACGGATATTGCGACCGCGAAACCAACCATTCAAGTAAACCAGCGAGGGGTTTCTTTTTCTCTTTTGGAGGTAGAATTTGTCAATACGACCACCTTCTTCGAAGAAAATAACTATTAAATTGTCGATTGTCTCTTTGTTATTATTGATAAATTCATTATAGCACATGTATCTGAGACCGAAATTCTAAAACTGCTAAGTAGGCTGGTCTAGAGCCTTTTACTTCTTTCTCTTTTCCAGATTAGCTCGTTTCTTTTCAATCTGCTTAACCATTTTTTTGAACTTTTTCAACTTCGAGGTACAGAAAAACTCTCTGCAAACTTGGGGTCTGATTCTATGAATAGAACATTTGTTTCCCTGAAGATAGAGGCAATTGCCATCTTCTTTTTGCTTGAGAATGTTTGCTCCACACGCGGCTGCCTGGTGAAAGTCATCAATCAAGCCAAACTCCTCAAACTGAGTTTTGTATTTGCCTGACTGGTATTCTTCTTCGGTTAAATTCACTAAGAATAAATAACAGCAAAGGCCACACTGAGAACATTTGTTTATCATAAATAGAACTGATAAATTTGTTATAATTATACAGGATTGGTAAATTCATAAGTTTGGAAATCACCAAGTAGGACTAGCAGCTGGCGAAGGCACGGAAAATTAATAAAATTACCTGTCATGTTTAATTATCTGTCATGTTTATAAAGAAAACAGCGGTTATAAAAATTTTCCTTTTAACGGCACTTCTTTTTATATTTTTTACCAAGTCTGATTTGAAATTTAACAGATATATTGGTTACGAAAGCATTCCTTCAACTACTGATATCTATGACGAACTCAATTATATTCACGCTGGTTATTCATTTAGACAAACAGGCATTCCAACTGCTTGGTCTAATCTTGGTTGTTATCTAAAAAGCCCAGGAAAAACCAAACAAATATTTGGTTTTGATGGAATCAATATAAGAGTCAACGGCCAAGTCCCTAATATAATCAATGCCAAAAAATATAATTATCCTTTTTCGGTTGTTAAAGAAATTGACAGGGGTAAAGGGCAAGAGCACATTCTCTTTGTCCAGCCGTTTTTAGATCACCCCATTTTGGGAAGTTTAATCTATTCTCTAGGAATCAAAGAAAAATATGAAAGTTTTGAGCAATTTAAATCAGAAGACTACAGGGCTGTCGCTTTAACAATCTCATTAGTAAGCGGATTTTTAATATTTATCCTAACATTTCTTTTAACCAATGAAGTCTTACCTTCTTTCTTTGCTTTTATTATCTATTCAATTGCTCCTAGTTTTATCCTCTCCTCAAGATTCGCTTTATTAGAAAACATTCTAATTCCAATATCTTTGGCCAATTTAATTTTTCTATTTTTGTCTCAAAAAGTGAGATCAAAAAGGCAACAGGAAGCATTTATTATTCTTGCCGGGGTTTTTAGCGGCCTGGCCTTAATGGTTAAGGAACTGGGAATATTTTTGCTAATTGCTAATCTTTATATCCTGGTTTCTTCCAGGGCAAAAATAAAAAAGATTATTTATTTCCTGACACCGACAGTTATTCTTGGGTCTTCTTTTTATGTTTATGCTTTCTGGCTTTCGCCGACGCTTTTCAATGATTTGTTTTTTAGCCAGACTTCAAGAGAGTTTTTTGGACCGCTGAACCTTTTGGTTATAACTAAAGGATTAAATTTCAATAACTTCCCCGTGGATGGTTTTTGGCTTTGGGGAATTATCTCAACTGCTTTTATTAAATTAAAGAAAAGAATTAAATTAAATTATGTTTTTGTGGCCGCCGGTAGTTATCTTTTAACCCTTTTGTTTTTTGGAGGAGCAAATTATCCTTGGTACTATCTTCCCTTTATTCCGTTTTTTTCAATTGCGGCTGGTTATGAATTATATAAATTTATAAAATCACCAACCATTATTTCCTTGATTGTCTTTTTTACCTTGCCATTCTCCACGGCACTTTATTGGGGATACTTTAGTCTTAACCCAGAAAAAAATCAGATCGCTCTTTATCGGTTTTGTATCGCCCTGTTTGTTATTATTTTTGGAATTTATAGACAGAGAGTTAAAATCTCAGATTTTGTTTTTAAAATTGCCAAAAACAGAATTAAGTTGCTAACAAAACCTGTTTATCTTTCGAAAGCTTTAAGTTTTTTATGGTTTACCTTTGTTGCCGTTTTTCTTTTGAAAACTTATCAATGGTCAACAAGAGCAATACTTTTTATAATTGAAAACTGGGGCAATCTTCCAGAGACTTTTACCTTAAAGCAATTCTAGTAGAAAGGGATCTTCAAAACGCGTCTAAACTAGTAATTATTTAGGTAAAAGGCTTTAGTTTAGTTGCAAAATTTAACCAGCTAACTATTTAACCTAAAAAGATGTTAAATGCATCTTCTTGATAGATTTCGTTAAAATCGCGCGCGGAAAAGGGGTTATTAAAATGTTTTAATTTGTTGTAGCAGTGATTCAGTTGTATTTTCTGGTTTTGCTTCTATTGTATTATTTTAATCTTTCCAAACTGGTCGAAAAATGACTGGCCATAAAAAGAAACAAGTTCGAACTGTTTGCTTAGTCTAATGCATTAAAGCAAGGAGTACCTTCGAATGGACATGGGGTTTTACATCAAACTTTATTCTTTAGGATGAAAATGAGACAATAGCAGTAACTGTTAGTATAGATTAATAAATGAATCGAGTTCTAAAGAAAGGAACAAACAGTTTATGGAATCAGGTGATTGCATTTTAGAATTAAGAAATTTAAGTAAAACCTTTGATAATAACTTTAAGGTTATTAAAGATATAAATTTAAAGGTTAAAAAGGGAGAGTTTGTTTGCTTTATCGGTCCCTCCGGTTGTGGAAAAACAGTTCTTCTTTACACGATTGCAGGGTTTTTATCCCCTTCATCCGGTAAAATTTTAGCGAAGGGACTAGAAGTTAATTCTGTTGGGCTAGATCGTATTATGGTGTTTCAAGATCACATGCTTTTTCCGTGGAAAACGGTATTGGGAAATGTCTTATTCGGTTTATCTAACAGTAATTTGGACAAACATGAAAAACTTGCTTTGGCTGAAAAATATTTGGATCTTGTTGATCTTTTGAAATTCAAAGATTGGCCGATTCATAAGTTATCTGGGGGAATGAAACAGCGAGTAGCTTTTGCAAGAGCATTAGTAACCGATCCCGAGATATTACTTATGGACGAACCATTTTCATCCTTAGACTCTATCACTAGAAGACATTTAAGAAAGAGCCTAATTAAAATATGGCAGAAGACACAAAAAACTATATTATTTGTTACTCACAGTATAAATGAAGCGATATATATGGCCGATACAATTTATGTTATGAGTTCCAGACCCACAACTATCAAAAAGTCTTGTTCGATTAAATTTCTTCGTCCACGCGATATGTCTAATCCCAGGTTTACTAAATTACTCAGGAGAGTGGAAGACGATGTTCAGATGGAATTTGACCTCGATAGAAACCGTATGGAACCACAAGTGGACATTAATGATATAATAGCAGGCAATAGGTGAGCCAATGACAAAAAAGTTTAAAAGGATTTTAATCGCAGTGAGTGTAATTTTGGTAGTTGCTATTGCAGCAACTATGTTTATGGTAAGGTATTATTCCAAACCTAAAATAGACGAAAAAACTGCGTCTTTACCAAAAGTAATAGTTGGCTTTCCCATTCAATCTCTCGATGCAACCCCGATAATATTAGCTTATCAAAAAGGTTTTTTTCGTGAGCAGGGAATTGATGTCAGTTTAGTGCATTTACAATCTTCAGAAGGAGCCTTAGCAGTTGGTACTGGTCAAGTAGATATTACTATCACTGGAGCACGACGACTTTTTGGTCCAATAGAGAAAGGAGCACCAGTAAAGTTATTATCTATAATGAGTGATATGCCATCACACTTATTTGTTCGTCCTGACTCAGATATCGTAACTATTAAGGATTTAGAGGGAAAGAAGATTTCAGTTGGCCCCGCTGGCTCCCAAAAATTAAGAATAATATATGTTTTAGAGCTTGAAGGAGTAGATATTAATAAAATTGAATTTATAGATATTGAAAAACTCTATTTACCCATGGCTCTCATGGACAAGAAGGCGATAGATGCTGCCTTAATTGATGAGCCTGCTTACGTCGATAAAGCTAAGGAACAAGGCGCTGTTGTTTTGCCATATTGGTATGAGAAAGATCTGCAAAAAGTGCCAACTGGTTCTTCAGTGTCAATCAATACCGATTTCTTAAAGAACAATGTAGAAAATGTTAATAAGTTCTATAGAGCAATGATTCAGGCTCATCGTTATCTTAGAGATAATCTTAACGATTCCTCAATTATTATCACTGACTATATTAGAGAAAACACTAGCGGAGCAATGGATATAAAACCAGAGGAGTTTGTGAGGCAAGTAAACGATGAAGCAGTAAGATATATCCTTTGGCAAGACCCGAGTTCTATAGTAGAAATGGCGCGAATTAATTATGACTTGGGTTTCTCAGAGCGTGTTCTATCTCTAGATGATTTATATGACTTGAGATTCAAAGAATTGCTAGAATCAGCTCAAAATGAGATCTATAGCTCCGCGACAAATTAAAGAAATACTTCTAGCATCCATTCCATTCCTTTTTATACTTTTTTTGTGGAATCTTGTTGTTTATTTTAATTGGATGCCTAATTGGTTTTTACCATCTCCTTTGAAGGTAATACTAACGTTTAGAGAATTGATAAAAGACGGTACGATAGTAAAAATTATTATTGATACAGTGTCAAATCTTGTTCCCCCTTATTTAGTTGCAGTCGTTGTTTCAATTGTATTTGGAATATTAATTGGAACTAATGCGACTATAAGAAAAATATTCTTTCCGCTTATATCTACTCTTTATCCCATTCCTTCATTGGCTTGGTTGCCATTTATCATCATCATATTCGGTTTTACCAGGCTGTCAGTATGGGTCTTGTTATTTATCTCCAGTTTCTTAAAGATGATTTACAACATGATAGCAGGAGTACGCAATATTAATACCATTTGGATACTAGTTGCTAAGAATTTGGGCCTAAATAGATGGCAAACTATTTTTAAGGTAATTATTCCAGGTGCCTTCCCAAACATCATAACAGCTATGAGAATTGGTTTTGGTTCGATTTGGAGATCTGTGATCGGTGCGGAGATGCTTGTGATCGGTGCTGGAGGGTTAGGAAAATTTATCTGGACAGCTCAATGGACATATAGCTTCGACAAAGTTTTAGTTGGTATTTTATTAATCGCAATCATTGGGCTAACGATAGAAACGATTGTTTTCAAAAAAATAGAAGCGATTACTCTAGAAAAATGGGGTATCGTGAGTCAAGAAGCGTGAGTTTTGAAATTATATTGGGTTTGGCTGAGCAGGCCGGTCTAGGCCCTTACTATCCTTATAACTGAATATATTTTACCAAAAAAGTTTACACTGAGCGCAGTCGAAGTGAGACAAACGAAACAGTATTAAAAAAGAGACATAGGCCAGTCGTTTTGGTAATCTTTCCATAAAGTCAAAGATTCAAAGAACTAGCTTCAACATTTTTATCAATTCTTTTAAATAGTCTTGTCAGCGCTTCTCCCGGCCCTACTTCCAAAAACAAATCATACCCGTCTTCAACCATTCGTTTTACAGTATCTAGCCATAACACTCTCCCAGTCAGTTGAGCTATAAGCAACTCTCTAATTACCTGAGGATCGTTTTCATATTTTCTTGTAGTAGGAGAAATAAAATTAATCTCAGGTTTTTTTATGGTTGTTGATTTTAAAGCAATTGCCATTCCTTGCCGAATACTTTCCATTAAACCACTATGAGCGGCAATACTTATCGGTAAAACTTTTGTCATTTTAGCTCCAAGCTCTTTGGCAAATTCTCCCGCATTTTCTATGGCTTTTTGGTCGCCAGAAATAACTATCTGGTCTGGAGAGTTAATGTTGGCAATGGTTACATGAGCATTACCATATTCGCTAGAGAGTCTTTCACAAAGCATTTCTACTGTTTCCACTCCTAACCCAATAACTGCAGCCATTTTCCCAGGTCTTTGCTTACCAGCTTCCTTCATCAATCTTCCTCTTTCTGCCACCAATTCTACAGCATCCTCAAAAGTGAAAGCTCCTGCGGCTGTCAGTGCTGAGTATTCACCCAAACTATGACCTGTAACTAATCCACATAATTTACTACCTTTAATTATTCTATCCTTAAAGCCAGCAATACTTACAGTTAAGATTGCTGGTTGAGCTATTTCAGTTTCATTTAAAATATCTACGGGCCCTTCAAGACAAAGACTTTGTAAATTTTGCTTCCAACCTAATTTAGAAAGAACTACTTCGGCTTGGCTAAAAACATCCTTGGCAACTTCACTTTGCTCTAGAAGTTCTTTTGCCATTCCAAGTCTCTGACTTCCTTGGCCTGGGAATATATAAACCTCTTTCATATTTCATTACTCCTAACGCTTTGCGTTAAGGGGACTGTTTTCTTTTAATCTCGGTTTTGATAATTTTACTTGCCATTTTGTAGCTTTAGCGAAAGCTTGGCTAAGCGGATCGGTCTAGAACCTTTCTATCCTTATAACCGTTTTAAATACAAATAATAACTGGAACTAATAACTTAATTATTAGGTGATCGAACTAGGTAGTACCAATATTGGTCTAGAAGACCTATATTACCAAATAATTGTAAATTTAGAAATCTTTTAATGAAGTAATCAGTTAGGAAAAGAACGGGTAAACATTTAAATTTATATCGCTCAAATCTATTTATCTCTAAAATGTTTAACATAATTTTATTAGAAGTAGCGGCGTACAAGTAATCGTCTTGGTTGGATGTAATAATTTTATGAAGAAGAAGTTTAGAAATTCCTTGACGACGATATTTAGGTCTTACAAAGAAAGAAAAAATTGCATACCAATTCCGCCAAATTCTTACGACTTCTGCAAAACCAGCAAGCTCTTTTCCCCTAAGAGCAAATAAGAAGTTACCTTCTCTAATTGATTTATCAATTTGCTTAACTGATCTAAATGAAAGGTGCTGGTCAGATTTGGTTATATTAGAAATTTCAGAGCTAAAAATTATATCTTTAGATTGACTTGTTCTAATTTGTAACATAAAACCTTTTTGGCTGGGAGTCGTTGATGATTTCCGAACCATCAACTTGGACCATCCTGCCTTAGTTTATCAGAAGTCAATCAAATTTCTACAGATTTAGGTTTTCCTTGTGGACGAAGTTATAACTAGTTTAAATTTCTACTCTCTAATCTCTTCTTTGGGTTTTTTAACTACCAGAACATTTTTACCTAATAAAGACGACACGGCGTTTCTATGACGCCCAGCTAGGCTTGCCCATTTATCTATTTTCCTTTCGTCTATCTTCTGGCAAGTTACTGGAATGCCAAGCTGATGACTTAATCTTTCTGTAAATTCTTCGTCATAATTTCCTCCTAAAACAAAAATTTCTCCTCCTGGCTTAGTTATCCTTACAAATTCTTGCCAATTTGTAGGAGCGTATGAACACCAGAGAACATCAAAGGAGTTATCTCTATAAGGTAGTTCGTTTTTTATATCACCAATAGACTCTGCCATAAATATCTTTCCCGCTAACCTCCTTGGGCCAGATTGCTCGGCATAACTAATATCAAAATTTTCAAATTTTTTGGCAACCACTTTATACTTACTCGTTAACTCAAAACCCCAATGAGTTCTTCCTGCCCCTAGGTTTAGAATCTCTTTTCCTCTTAAGTCTGTAGGCTCTTTCCCTGTCGCAGCAAACATTATCTCCACTGGTCTATATGTAGAAACTAATCTTCCCCTGCCTGCTTCTTTGGCTTTTACATCTATCTGCTTTACCCGAAATTCGTCTTTGCTGATTTCATCCATGTTTTTATTTTACCAAAACACGCCTTTTAACAAAACCACAAACAAAAAAGCCCAACAAATAGGTCTTTTTCTAGCTGGGAGTCGTTGATGATTTCCGAACTTATAAATTTATCTTTCCAAGAATAGTTTATCAAATGACAGCTAAATTTCTATAATTTACAATTTTTTAAAATATAAAGTTTAGTTTGCCTTATAGGGCATAATATATTAAAATTTCAAGTATGAAAGAAATGGAATTGCTTTGGGCAGATCAAGATCATATAAGTGTGTGGGGAGACCATTTTAAATGTCTTGAACAAAGTGGAAAATTTCAAATTACCAAATTAGATTCAATTGAAGACGAAGAGATTTTAAAAAACTGCGAAGGAAAAAATGCAGTAATCATTCATAGTGGAACTTTAAGACCTATGGCTGGCTTAAAAGGTTTATTACAAGAAATTAGAGCTGGAAACCCAGAAATAAAAATAGGTTTAGAAACTAATATAGTTCATCCGATACTTGAAGGTTTGGTTGATTTTTATATTGATAAACCAATTACTGTGGAAGATCTTGAAGAACTTTTAAGAGAGAAAATAGGAACTAAATCGATAATCAATCCAAAATAAAAAACTAATTCTCTTTTTTCAAACAAAATTTCAATGATTTAAAATTTTAAGCTGAGCAGTGTGGTCTAGGACCTTCCGATCCTATAACTACTAGTACAGTGTTAAGTTTTATTTCCATTCAGACTTTAACACACTGCACACTTGGCAATCCAAAAATCTCCCGTCAACAAACTCGAATTGTCGAACAACGCCTTCTTTAACAAAGCCCAATTTTTTGGCGATAGCACAACTTGAAACATTTTCAGTGGAAGCTTCTAAGCCAATACGATTAAGATTAAGTATCTTAAAGGAATAATCAACCAATGCCTTGACCGACCGTGTCATTATTCCTTTCTTTTGTTGATTCTTACTTAACCAATATCCCAGGCTTGCCCTACGATTTGGTTTACTTAATCCGTGTAAGCCGATACATCCAACTAACTTATCTGCTAACCAAATTCCCATTTCTATTCCCTTATCGTCTTTCATTTCTTGAAGTGATTCACGAATAAACTTTTTTGAATCTGCTTCAGTTTTAACATTTGGAACCCATGGTAACCAAGGCTGTAAATATGCCCTGTTTTTATCAGTAAGCGCAAATAACTCGGCAGAGTTTTTTAAACTCCATGTCTTAAGATATAAATCCTTATCAACTTTAATTAGAATTTTTGACATATCAAACCTTATAATTACACATTAAGTTTTCAAGCTGAGCGGATCGGTCTAGAACCTTTCTATCCTTATAACTAAACACTCTAATTGTATCATTCCGAGGCTAAATGAGACAAATGAAACAGAATGAAAAAGGGGAAATTTTAAATTACTAAAAAAATTAAATAATTCAGGTTATTGGAGATACTGGGTGCTTGCTAATCATTGGAGTCTTTACTGTAGCGACTACAGCTTTTCTTTTAGAAGTATTTTTTGGTGAGCTAATCCGTCTAACTATTTCTTTTATAATAATCCTTATTAGTTTCTTGGCTTCAATTTCGTTTTCCTTGATTGATAAATTCCAATCCAATCCTGGTCCGGTATTCGCTTCGAGAAGATAGACATTACCGTTATTGCTAATAATAAAGTCAAGAGCAAATAGAGAAGATCTTTTATCTAAAATCTTAGCAATATTTCTAGAAACTGCTACTACTTTCGAAGGCACTTCATTCTTTGGTATATATTTTAGTAATCCACCTTTGTGCTCATTACATCTAAAGTCTCCTTTCTTAGCCATTCTTATGTATGTTTGAACAATCTTTTTTCCGAGGTATATTAACCTGATATCGGTTGAAACTGAAGAGTTTTGATAACTGAAGCCTTTATCAAATTTTACAAATGGTTGAATAACAAATGATATTTTTTTATGCTTTTTCATTGATGCCATCATCATATTGGATTGATTGGCTTTAAATTTGTAGACATTTCTCCCGCCAGCTCCGAATCTGTTTTTCATTATAATTTCCTCGGAAAAATCGTCTTTGTACGGATGTCTGGCTATTTTCTCTTTTAGCGCCTTACACTCTTTATCAACTCCTTTTCTGGTACGATCATCAATAGTTACTGTGGGAATAGAAAATTTATGGAGCTTGTTGTAAGTTTTTTGTTTGTCAAAACAAAGATTAAAAAGGCAGGGATTATTAAAAGGTCTGATTCTTCCTGAAGAAAAAAGTAAATTACGATTTATTTTTATGCTTTTACTCGTCGGAGAGAATTTGTCAAAAATCAGTTTTGAAAAGCCTGTTTTTCGGATCTTTATCCAAGTTTCATTTTCGAAGAGCCAATAACTTCGACATTTTCCTGCACCCACAATATCAGCAGATGTTGTAAAAGCCGCTTTTAAATTGTTTTTTCGGCAGGTTTTCAAAAAGTAGCCATAAACTAGGTTGTAGCTTTCACTATCAGACCCTTTGGCAAATGGGGCAGTAACGTCTTCGGATACAGAATTGGCACTGATGGCGAGTCTTTTAGAGTAGACAATCAAAACGTCAAAGGTGGTAATTTGGTTCATAAAAAAGTTTTTACTAATAAAGCACAAAATAAATCTTAAGGGAGAAGAAATATTTTTATGTGGTTAATACTCTTAATTATACATCTTATTAGAGCCTAGGGATAGGTGATTCTAATTTTGATTCGTCCTCGCAGAATTTTGGTCGATAAAAATAAGAGCAATCCCTTCCACAGTTTGCCAAATATCCAGATAATTTATTTTGACACGGAAATGAAGTATAATAGGCGTCGGGTTGAAATGCCTAGAAATAGGTATTTTTTATTAATAGGAGTTAATTTTATGGAAATTCGCAATATAGCCATTATCGCTCATGTAGATCACGGTAAAACCACTTTAGTGGATGCTTTACTTCGCCAATCTGCCACCCATCTTGGCAAAGAAATGACCGATACCGTCTGTATTATGGACAGTAACGAATTGGAGCGCGAACGAGGCATCACTATTTTTTCTAAAAATGCCTCGATTATGTGGCGTGGTGTCAAAATTAATATTATTGATACGCCGGGACACGCCGACTTCGGGGGTGAAGTCGAACGGGTTTTGCAAATGGCTGACGGCTCGCTTTTGTTAATTGATGCTCATGACGGCCCCATGCCTCAAACCAGATTTGTTTTGAAAAAAGCTTTGGAGTTAAAACATAAAATTATTGTGGTCATCAATAAAATTGATCAATCTAATGTCAATATCAGTAAAGCTTTAAACAAAACTTTTGATTTGTTTATTAACTTAGGGGTTGATGAGCAAACGGCTGAGTTTCCCATTGTTTATGCATCGGCAAAATTTGGTAAAGCCGGACTGGACCCGGATCTTAGTAAAATGACTGATATTTCGATTTTGTTTGAAGAAATTATTAAACAGGTGCCTGCTCCGAAAGCTGACTTGAGCAAACCCTTACAAATGCTGGTTACTTCTATTAGCCGGGATAATTTTAAAGGCCGAGTGGCCCGGGGTAGAATTTATAATGGCAGTCTAAAAGCTAACCAGGAAGTGATGCATATTAATCGCATAGGGATAATGAAAAAATATTGTTTAACTTCTTTAATGACATTTCAGGGTTTGGAACAAGTGGAAACACCCCAGGCTCAAGCCGGAGAAATTGTCGCCATTGCCGGGATTCCTGATATCACTATCGGCGAGACAATTACTGACGTTCTAAAACCTCAAGCACTGCCTCTTTTACAAATAGAAGAACCGACAGTAAAGATGACTTTCGAAGTTAACTCTTCACCATTTGGCGGCAGGGAAGGTTTATACACGACCTCCCGTCAAATCAGGGAAAGATTATATAAAGAACTGGATAATGATGTGGCCTTGCGTATTGAAGATAGCCCACAAGGCGGCTGGATTGTTTCCGGCAGAGGCGAACTACATCTGGCGATTTTTATCGAACGCCTTCGCCGTGAAGGTTTTTCTTTGCAAGTTTCCCAACCGCAAGTTATTGTGAAAAATATTGGCGGCCAAAAAATGATTCCTTGTGATGAGGTTTTTATCGAAGTACCGGAAGAATATTCTGGTGCGGTTATCCAAAAATTAAACAGCCGTTTTGGCGAAATAAGACAAATGCAAACCAATAACAATATCGTTTATCTTGAATTTATTATTCCTACTCAGGGACTATTCGGTTACCGGACTAAATTTATGATCGACACCCATGGCTTAGGTATTTTAAATACCGTGTTTTATAAATATATACCCCAAAAAGGCACCTTGAAAGAAAGAGAGCATGGCTCCTTGGTTGCCCATGAGTCAAGTCTGACCAGGATTTATGGTTTAACTAATGTTCAGGATCAGGGAGAATTATTTATCGGTCAAAATGTGGAAGTTTATAAAGGCCAGGTAGTTGGTCAAAACTCCCGGCTGGGTGATTTGTCTGTTAATGTCTGCAAAGAAAAACAATTATCCAATATGCGTTCCAAAGGTGAGGGGGTTACCAGACATTTAAATACACCAAAAATTATGGATTTGGATGCCGCCCTGGATTATATTGATAATACGGAGCTGGTTGACGTTACTCCCAAGGCAGTAAGAATCAGAAAAATAATTTTGGATTTAAATGAAGCCAAACGCCAAGCAAAAGGTCTTAAATAGATCTGCCTTTTTTAAAATTTATTCTAAAGTTAAAATTCTTATGTTGAGCAGGCCGGTCTAGCCCCATTCTAGCCCTATATTCGAGTCCAAAAAGTCTAGATTTTATTTTAAATAAGTTTGGAGCGGTGGGTGAGAATATTTCCCCAAGTCATCATATCCTCTGCCCAAAAAACCGGATTCTTGGGTTTTTTGATACCCTCTTTTTCAAGAGAGTGATATTCCTTCACAAAATTATTAAAAGTACTCATAAAGGCACTAGGTAAGGAATTTTTGTCTAAATCTTGAATATAAGAAGAAGTATTTCTCAAAAAAGTCTTTATTCTTTCTTTTTTACCGGAATAATCATCGGCGGCCCAATTACCTATACGGTTCAAGTTCATGGCAATATCTAATACTTTAGCTCGATTATCCATATATATTAAAGAAAAAGTTTTTTAATGATATCATCAAACTTTTTTCTTATATCTAAAGAAAGAATGTCTCTACTGGGATTTTCCTGATTGGGTCTTAAATTTATAACTGAATTATAATCAATCTCTTTAGTTTTAGCATCAAAACCGCCTCCCCATAAATCTTTCTGCTTTGATCCATTTGTTAGTAGTATTTTCTCTTCTTCGAAATGTCTACCTGCTCCGCCGGCAAGAATTTCTCTTTCAACGTCAACAACAACTTTTATATATCCATCAAAATGTCTGCCTAATTCGTGGAGTTGCTTCTTTGTTACCTTCTTCTTAATTATAATATTCATGATTTAGGCCATTTTAACATTTTCATAAGTTATTTGAAGTTCTAATTTTGAAGAAGGAAAGTCATTGGGTGTGGCTTTTGTATTAATATTTAATGAAGTCTCTCGCGTTGATGTCTGAACCTGATTTCAAAGTGTCCTTTTCTTTAGCAAAATCTAAGATTAATTGGGCAATTTTATCAGATGCGATGTCTTTAAAATTTTTCATCCGTGTGGCTACACCACCAGAAACAAAATTATAAACTTTAAGATTCGGATACTCTTTAGTAAGAGCTTGAGTAAAACCTCGCACACCCTACTTTATCTCCCACTAAATCTACCCAGCCTTTTTCTAGCACTTTCAAGGTGTAATAACTAAAGCACTTTGAAGGTTGAATTCACAGATTTCAACCTGCCTGATATAATGAAGAAAACAATGTTAATTACAGAAATAAATATTAAGTTTAAGGCGGGGGATGGCGGAAATGGAAAAGTTTCTTTTTATAAAGGAAGAAGAGGTCCAGATGGAGGCAATGGGGGAAAGGGTGGCAGTATTTTTATTACCTCTACTTCAGATATTTACGCTCTTTCTAATCTTTCAAAAAGCGTCAAAATCGAAGCAAAAAATGGTCAGCATGGGATGTTAAATAAAAAAGACGGCAAGTTTGCTGAGGATTTAGAAGTTAAACTTCCAATTGGGACTATTATTACTGATAAGAATTCTAAAGAAGTTTTTGAAGTGACTGACAAAGACTGTCGTCTTCTTTTGTGTCAGGGAGGCTGGGGAGGTAAAGGCAACTGGGAATATCGTTCTTCTAGAAATGTGACGCCAATGTATGCCCAAAGTGGTTTTAAAGGTCAGGAAAGAGATTTATATATTAATCTTAAGCTTGTAGCTGATTATGGGCTTATTGGCTTTCCTAATGCCGGTAAAAGCAGTTTGCTTAAAGAGATAACAAACGCTAATCCAAAAATCGGCGATTACCCTTTTACTACTCTTGAGCCTAACTTGGGAGAATTGGATGGTAAAATTATTGCTGATATTCCAGGACTTATAGAAGGAGCTTCTAAAGGAAAAGGTTTAGGGATCAAATTTTTAAAACATATTGAAAAAGTTTCACTCTTATTTCATTGTCTTTCTTGTGAACTTAAAGAGCCCGAAAAAAACTATCAACAAATCAGGAACGAACTAAAAAGTTATAATCCAAAATTATTAAAGATACCGGAAATTATTCTTCTTACCAAAACAGATTTAAAATCAGAGAAAGAAGTAAAACAAAAGTTTAAGGCATTAAAAAAACTGAAAAAACAAATATTACCCGTTTCTATTCATGATCGGGATAGTTTGGGAAAACTAAGAACCCTTATTTTAAAATCTTTTGCCTCGGCGAAGAGATGAACCCGAGCGATAGCGAGTGGTTCGTTACTGAGCAGGCCAGTCTAGGCTCTTTTTATCCTTATAACTTAAACTATTTCCTTTAATAATTCAGGAAATTCTTGATTTTTCATATATTCTAGGGTGTAATGACCTCTTCCTTTAAGTTCAATTATTTTTCCTCCTAAGACTTTGTGGAAAATTTTTAAACTCTTTTTACCATCTTTTTCCTCGTTATCGGCGGTAAACATGACAATTTCTTTTACTCTTGCCTTAATCTTTTTATCAATAGGGTATTCATAGAGTAATTTTTCTAATTGATTATTCTTATCCGGAATTTTCCAAGGAGCAACCAAGATAAGTTTTTTTACTTTCCTTTTTGTTTCTCCTAACCAGCGAACTAAGAAGGCACAACTACAGCTATGACCAATTAGAATAGAGTTATTGGTGACTTCATATCTTTCGAATTTCTTTTTAAAGGCTTGGTAGTCTGGATACCAGGGTTTAGGCATTAGGGGAGCTTTGGTTTTTATTCCTCGAGAAGTTAATTCTTTTTTTAGCCAAGGAATCCAACGTTTATCATAAGTTCTAGTTTTGGCATCCATTGCCTTTTTAATATCCCAAGGACATCCATGAATAATAATACAGTTGACTTTTTTAGTTTTCATAATTTCAATTCTACTGCGAACCGTGGATAGAGTTCAAACCTATTGGTTAATAGCAGAATTTACTCCAACCACAAAACTTTCGGCGCAATCTTTGATTTTATCGTGGTAACCTCCTTCTAGCACTGCATAGATGTTTGTGAAATTTAGTTTTAATTCATATCCGATTTGCCTATATGTGTTGCAACTGAGCTTAAAATCAAGAAGTTTGTCTTTTTCAAAAGTATCGAAACCCACTGAAACTCCTAAAATATCTGGGTTGAATATCGTTAATTTTTGAATACAATCTTCCAAAGCCTCTAGATATACCTCCTCGGAAATGGGTGGCTGGAGAGGAATATTATAGTAGTTGTTCTTGGAATCTATTCCCGTTCCAGGAAAAACCCCTGATTCATGGATTGAATAAAAGAAAACATTTTCTTGGTTTTCCAATAGTGCTTGTGTGCCGTCTCCGTGATGACCATCTATATCTAATAGACCTATTCTTTTCCCTTCGCCCAGAAGTTTATTGGCTGAGATTGCAATGTTATTAAATAAACAAAAGCCTGATGCCTTCTCTCTACCGGCATGATGTCCTGGAGGTCTAACAACGGCAAAGTCTCCCTTTTCTGAAGCTTTAATAGTGAGCCCAACCGCTAATATTGCTGCTTCAAAGCATTCTTTAGTAAGATGTAGCCCAACCAGTTCAATCTCCTTCTCGCAAGATTTTTTTATCTTTTCAAAGTATCTTTTAGAATGGGTTTCTATAATGTATGAAACAGGATCAAAATCTACGGTTATGTCCGGGTATTGGTTCTCAAAACCCCTTACTCTATATGCACCTTCATAATTACTGCTTTGATTATAATTTAGGAATTTCCTATTAAATAAAATATTCATTTGCTAAGCGGGCTGGTCTAGAGCCTTTTTTATTATAACCTGTAATTCAATACTTCTAATCATTATAATAAGAAGATATGGGAAATCCTAAAGTTACCTTCCATGTTGATCGTGAATTTGATATTTGGAAAATAAACGAGTTTTTAAATAAAGAATGGCAACAAGATTATTTCAGAAAAAAGATTTTCGGGGTGCATCCTGATTTAAAGATTGTTATTAATCTTTCAAAGGAGGAAAGAGAAAAAGAAATTACTAAATATATAAATAAACTTTATGATTCGTTTGGCAATGCCTTAATTAAAAAAAGTAAAAGAATGCAAAAAGATTGGGACAAGATTAGTGGAAGTTTTTTTAAGATTACAAATAATATTTTTAGAGATACTCCCTGGCCTGAAGGGGAATACAAGGCTATCCTTTCAGTCTCTCTTCCTTATCCAAGATTTTTAGACAAAAAAATTTTTCAGGTCGATTTAGGAAATGATGATCATTGGAAAGTTATTACAGCCCACGAGATGATTCATTTTATTTTCTTTGAATATGTTAGAAGAAAATACTTACCTAAATTTAAAAGAACCATAGAAAAGGAAATGAATAAGAAATTACATAATAAATTCAAAGTCCCCCTTTGGGATTTATCAGAAGTTCATGATGTCATTCTCTTAAACTCAGAAGAATATCAAAAGCTTTTTTCTATCAAAACAAACCCCTATCCAGAACATAAAGATTATTATAAGAAATGTCTAAGAATATGGAAAGATGTTGATGCAGATATAGATAAATTCTTTGAGAGAATTGAGAAGCAAACATGAAAGCGGGTGACTCGCTGAGCCGGTTGGTCTAGAACCTTCATGTCATTATAACTCAAGGGTAAATGAGACGAATGAGATAATGTAAAAAAGTGCTTGGCAGCGAACCGTGAACTGAATTTGGACTTACTATATTAGCTTCTGATCAAATAATTATTCTTGCTTTTGATAATATTATAGTTTCTGCTTAATCCACATATCTAGTCCATCATTGGGATAACGAGGAACTAAATGGAAGTGTAAATGAAGGACTGATTGTTGTGCGTCTCTTCCATTAGCATTAAGGATATTTATTCCAGTCGCGTTATTTTCTCTTACCAGTTTCTTTGATAAATTTTTCATTATCTTGGCAAAATGAGCAAATAATTTTTCATCAACATCAAAAATATTTTCAAAATGTAATTTGGGAATTAGAAGAGTATGACCCTTTGATACTTCACCTTTGGGAACAAGCGCTAAAACAAACTCATCCTCAAAAACTATTTTTGCGGGAGCCTGTTTATTCACAATTTTACAAAAAATACAACCTTCCATATGTAGAGTATATCAAAAACACATGGTATAAAATTTTGAGATTTGTTTAATGTGTTTGGGCAGCTCGGTCTAGCAATTTTCTATCCTTATAACTCAACCTAATTTTAGAAAAAATGAGACAAATGAGACAGTATAAAAAAAGGGCTTCGTTCGACACCCAAGTGCTGGTTTTAGCCCCCGAAAGAAAGGCGAGCTAAGAGGTAAGAGATTGTAGATTCGGCACCCTGGTTAAGATTAATAAATTTTTCCCCAATCCCATCATGGCATCCTCCAGTGGTCCGATCATATACAACCTGCCCAAGAACATTATCCCCTAGAAACCAGTTAAATGCGATGTTCGCTAATTCCTTGTAATGCTTCCTGTTTGTTACCTGAAACATTATGTTAAGAACTTCTACGGTGGCAGCAACATCTTCGGGCTGTTGGTCAAAATACTGTCTTATCCCTTCCTTGGGAAACCAGCCACTTTGGCCGACAGGAATGTAGATACTGTCCTTAAAGGTATGTTTAATTAAGAAGTTAAGGGTTTTTTCAGACACTTCGAGATATCTTCTCTCTCCGGTTATTTTGTAACCGAGGATGAGTGCTTCTGGCAGGATGGCATTTGAATATGTTAAATAATGCTCAAACCACTCCCAGTCCGGCCGGTGACTTTTTTCATATAGAGTCATGAGTTGTTCACAGTAAGACCTTAATACAGCGAGAGTCTTGGGTTCTTTCCATTTTGAGAGCAAACAATTGAGAGCCTTAATGTAAAAAGCGATAGCGCGAGGCGAGGAGAAAGCAATGTTTTTCTGGAAACTTTGTTCAAAAAGAGAATGGGCTTGTTTTCTAAAGCGTTTGGGGATTTGTTTGGTAGTTGAAACTAAGGCAAGAGCATATAGGGCCCTGGCACTGGGATCTTCTGAATTTTCCTGGACATTTCTTTGCTTATCAATAGCGCGGTTTGAATTGACATAATTATCAAAATAACCATCAGGTTTAGCTACCCGATAAAGAAAGTTGAGATATATGGAGGCAAGTTTTAGCGCAGAGTGAGTCCTAAATTTTTTATAATGAAGAGCGGCCGCGATTAAGGCTCGGGCATTATCATCTAAGGTATATCCGGAAGAAAGATCTGGTTCGGTCAGCTTGGCAAACTGAATAATGCCAAAATTATCAGTCAATTTAGCCAAATGTTCAAGTTTTATGGATGGAATTTTTCTTTGTCCCAGGGTTAGCTCCGGCACAAATTGCGAGAAATATTTCATGTAGGAATGGGCAACATTTTCCCAGGTCATATGCCTGGTGCGGAAATAAGCGTTTTTACCCATCTGTAAACATAATTCATTATTACTTATTAATTTAATGATGGCATTGGTAAAAGCCTGCGGGTTTTTGAAGTCAATCAATATGCCGACCTCACTCGTGATGTCTTGTTTGGCTTGGGCAAAGGCTGTGGATATGATCGGACGACCGCTGCCAAGGGCATAAGACAAAGTGCCGGAGACAGTTTGTTTTGGGTTTAAGGAGGGGGAAAGATAGACATCGGTAGACTCTAAAAATCTAAGGAGTTTATTTATATTAAAATAGGTATTATAAAATAGAACGTAGTCGTTTAGGCCAAGTTCATAAACTTTTTTAATAAGAAAATTACGGTAGTTTTCTCCTTCCTGTTCCAGAATATTAGGATGAGTGACCCCGGCGACAAGGAATCGAACATTAGGGAACTTTTCTACTACCGGTGGTAGGGCCTCGATTACATACTCGATTCCCTTGCTGGGATTAAGTAACCCAAAGGTTGAAAGGATTAGTTTGCCAGAAAAGCCGAAAACAGACTTGGCATGTTCACTGGTTCTATAGGAAACGCGATGAATTCCGTGAGGAATGACTTGGATGCGGTCAGGATCTAATCCGTAATCCTTCTTGAGAAGTTCCTTTGAATAATTAGTCATAACGATTATCCCTTTAGAATATTTCATTATAGTTTGAACAACGTTGCGCATTTTTTCGTCTGGAGCGGGAAGAACGGTGTGAAATGTGGTAACAACCGGTTTCTGAAGTTTTTTCAGAAGTAGAAGCAGGTGTGAACCATATTTCCCTCCGAAAATACCGAATTCATGTTGAATGTTGACAAGTCTTACCTTTTCGAGATGGTTGAGTTTGTAGGCAGCGTTAACATAGTCCTCTTCACGAGGCTGGCTTATCTGGAAAATTACTTTGTCAGAATAGGGTAAATGACTTATTTCAGTAAGATTCATCGCGACAATCTTTGACTTAACCGACGATCCAAATATTTGGTCAATAGCATTAGTAAGGTCAGCAGTAAAGGTGGCTATACCGCATTGTCGTGGCGGGAAGGTGGAAAGACAGACTATCCAAGATTTACTTTGCTGGTTAGTGCTCATAGCTTTAGGGGACTTTTCTTGAGTTTAGTCAATAACTCTGTGAGGTTAATAGATTTCGCGGCGATTAACTTATCGGCAGCCCCATAATAAATATAAAGCCTTTTATCTCTTACTATTGCTCCGGTAGGAAAGACGACATTATTCGTAACGCCACTTTTTTCCCAGGGAGCCTTTGGGGAAAACAAGGGTTCTATTAATCGCCCCAAAACTTTTAGAGGGTTTTTGAGATCAAGAAGGGCAGCAGCAGCATGATAGATTTTCCCAAAAGGGGTATCCTCCACCGCATGATAGATAATAAGCCATCCGTCTTCTGTTTCAATTGGGGGACAACCGCCGCCTACATTGCGGTTTTCAAACCAAAAAAGAGGATCAAGCACGATAAAATCACCTAAGTTCTTAAGATGATGGTGCCAGCGAACAGCAGTAAGTTCGGAGAAATTGTTAAAGTAAATTATTTGGATTCCCGGCAGAATGCGGTGGAGAAGAGCAAATTTATGGTTGAATTTTTGGGAAAAAAGAGAGGCGTCTTTTTCCCATAGCAAAATGTCCTTCCCTCCTCTTTCTTTGTAGAACATCTCAAACATAGTGTATCTCTCTCTGACTTTTGACTCGCGAAAAATGTCCTCCGCTTCATCGTAGGAGATTTTCGGCGAGATAAGGCCTTGTTTGGTGAAATGAACAAGATCCTTGCTTGTGGCGTAGGCAATGAGAGCATTTTTACCATTATAGGCAGTGTAGAAAAGATAGTATGTTCCCTCTAAAAAAGTAATCTTTGGATCTTCTACGCCCTTTTTCTCGTAATCATATTCTGGGAAAAGAACTGGCTCCTTAAGTCTTTTTACAACTTTATTATCTTTCAGCTGGCAGTAACCTATGGAAGAAATATCATTATGGTTAACTGCCCGATAGAACATATGGGTAATGTCATCCACTTGGATGCAGGCCGGGTTCAAAACGGCCTTATTTTCAAATTCCAGATTTGTTTTCTCTAAAATTATTCCCTCGTCTTTAATTTTTAACATTATTAAACTCTTTTAAACTTACGTTATTTCAAAAGGAGCATGAGGACACTGACATTGTATCAAAAAAGACCAATACAATCTGTTGAGCCTCGGTTTATGGTTAGAAAGGAAATTATAACAAAAACAAAATCTCCTAAATAACAAGGATACGGTCCGAAACTCCTAAAAACAAAGTAGAGGTTTAGCAAGTGTTATCGACCTATTTGAGAGTTTACGGTCGCTTTGTGTCCAATCTTGCTGGGACTCGTGGATGATTTCCGAACCTCAAAATTAGTTGATATTATATCTTATTCCCGAGTTAGTTTATCAAAAATCACTTGAGCTATTTTATTTATTTATTTGAAGAAAGGTGTTATAATACATTCACTGTCCGAAGGGGCAGTTTTTAATTACCTAAAAATGAGCGAAAAAGATTCCAAGTTTGAAGACAATTCAGCAGATGGAAATGGTTTAACTTTAAGAGAGGCTTTCGATCAAGGATACCGACGGGTTTGTATTGGTTGTGATACCGTCTTTAAACCAGGCAAGGTTAGAAAGGAATTTTGTGATGATGGACATGGAGGAAGAGATATTGAAATGTGCAAATGCGGCAGTGATCTTATTGGAAACATTATTGAAGAAGATGGTGAGTTGTTGATTTGCCGCACTTCTGAAATTGACGAGAGTTGTATAACAGGTAAATAATAGGAAATATTACAGAATAAATAAATTCCTTCCTTACCTCGTGGAGGAGGTTAGGGTTCACTCACTAATTTTCTTTTCTAGACAAATGTCTATTTCTGAATACCCATTACTACGATAAAAATTCAAAGCCTTTTCGTTCTTCACATAACAATTGAGGTATATTTTTTGAAAACCTTTTTTCTTTGCCCAGTTTGTTATGGCATTTAATATCTTTTTACCTATTCCTTGTTTCTTTTTTTCAAGTATCACTCCTAAGTTATCAATTTCAAAATACTTGCTTTTGCGATATGAAGCTTCTTTTTCTTCACCGTTTGCATATCCGATCATCTGTTCATTTTCTTCAGCGATTAAAAAACACCCTTTTTTACTTCTGATTGCTTCTTTAAAATACTTTTCTCCCTGTGGAGTATGAGCAAAGTCTTCAACAGCATCATTGTCATATTTAGGATTATTTATGAAGATTTGTTTATTCAATTCTTTTATAGCTGGTAAATCGTTAATTGTTGCTTTCCGAATAGTTATCATAATTGAATTATACCAAAAGAAGTTTAAAAATTTTCTATTTCTCCATTAAATATTCATCAAGCCACTTTGCCGGAGGTTCTTTTTCTTTTCTCACAAATGGTTTGCTTTTATGAGTTTCTAAAATTCTAAAATGCTTTTCGAAAAGCTCTTCAATATCTTTCTTAGAAAACAGATAGATTGTCCCCATGGGACGGTGAGTAAATTCTTTTTCAATCCCGCGCTTGCTAAAACATCTTAAAAGTAATTTACTTCCTTTTTTGGTGTGTCTAATAATTCCATCAACATACTTCTTTCGTTTGTTTTTAGGAATACCGTGAAGATTAGCCCAATCCAAAACAAAGTCAAATTTTTTATCATCAAGAAAACTCAAATCAGTCACGTCGGCGACTATAAATTCGACTTTGACTTTTGCCTTTTCGGCATTTGCTTTTGCATGCTCGATAGCTGTTTTAGAAATATCAACTCCGGTGACCTTAAAGCCTTTTTTGGCAAGGTAAATTGATTTTGCTCCGGTGCCACAGCCTAAATCCAAGGTTGAACAGGGATTAATTTTGCCTGATTCTATTACTTCAGTGAAAAAACTAGCTTGAGTTTTTTGCCAAGGAATCTTTTCTAAAGGAGTTTTCTGATAATATTTTTCCCAATTAGAGTAGTTCATGGTCATATTCTAGAAAAATTCTAAATTTGTTGTGAATGCTGGTCTGGGATCTTTCAGTCCTTATAACTTAGTCTTTCCTAGTTTACCATCTCAAAGCTAGATGAGACAAATGAGACAGTAAAAACATGTCTTCTAGATTGTGAGTAATTTTGTTTTAACGTAAGATAGATATCTATGAGAAAGATGGTGAAGAATTGGCGAGTTTGGCTTGGTTTTTTGATCTTAATTCCTTCCTTATTATTGAATTATTACTTGTGGCAAAAAACAGCCGGATCAGAATCGGGATCATTGGTGGTTAATGTTCTTGACGGAGACACTTTTGTTTTGGAAACGAGCCAGCGAGTAAGATTGGCTGGCCTTAACGCCCCAGAGGTCGATTTTTGTGGTGGGCAGGAAGCTAAGGAAAAACTTGAGTCTTTAGTAATGGAAAAAAGAGTTATTCTTCGAGAACCTGTTGTTGATAATTGGGGTCGAATCATCGCCTTGGTTTATGTAGGCAATCAATTTATAAATGAAGAGGTTTTAAAGGAAGGCTGGGGTTATTACACCAGTGATAAAAATTCCCAAAGAGAAGTTTTAAAAACAACCGCTCATTTGGCCCAGGAAGAGGAGAAGGGTGTTTTTAGCCCCCGATGCTACCAAAAGGAAAATCCTGAAGACCCAGATTGCCAAATCAAAGGAAACATTGACAAAAACTCAGGTGATAAAATTTATCATTTCCCGGGTTGTCGTCAATATGAACAGACAATTGTTGAAAAAAGTTTAGGGGAACAATGGTTTTGCACTGAAAAAGAAGCTTTGAAGGCTGGTTTTAAAAAGTCAAAGAATTGTGATTAAGAGAAGATTATTGAAGTGACGGGTGGTTGGGGTTGGCTGAGTAGGTCGGTCTAGGCCTTTTTGGTCCTATATTGTCTTGAGAATTTTTTTATTACTTTGACAATTTCACTGAAAACCTCATCTGGTACAGCCCGGTCAATTTTTCGAGCATAATGACTGCCGAATTCATTGTCTCCAAAATCAATTCCTTTAAACGTTACGGCTTTTTTATATCTGGGGAGAAGATGCCAGTGAACATGGGGGTTGGGAGGATCGTTCTTATATGCATTGTTCATGAGACAAGTCCAGTTAAACATTGTTGCGCCAAATGATTTTTTATAGGTAGCTTCAATTTTTTTAATAAGTTCCGTAAAATCTAACCATTCATCTTTGGTTAAGTCAGAAAGGCTGCCTACATCTCTTTTTGCTACCACGACAGACCTGCCTAAATAATACTGATCTGGATTTAAATAGACTTTCCAATGTTTAGTTTCAAATAGAAAATTTGGTCGATCTTTCTTTGTGTGTTTCATAAATATTCTGGTTCTTGGCTGGCACTTGTTGATGATTTCCGAACTTATAAATTTATCTTTCCAAGAATAGTTTATCAAAAATCGATGAAGTTTTTACACTTTTGTACTTCCTAAGGACCTTCTGAGGCTTGTTTTCTTATTCTGAGGTTAATTTAACTGAAATTATAAAAACTTTTTGAACAATAATAATATTTAATGAAAGAAAAAGTTAAGCCTCTTCAATTTTTTGTGCTAGGGAAAGAAGATTGCAAAAATCACCCCAGTCTACAAATTTAACCCAAGCAAAACCAATTGGATTACTTTTATTAGGCCTAATTCCCGCAATTTGAACGGCAGGTTTATCAGGATCAACATGAATCAAATTATAATTATCTCTTTCACTAAAAACAGAAGGTTTTTTCCTATCGTTCCACGCTAATATTCCCTCCTCGTCTCCACGGTCTATCCAGACTAATTCTCTTTGGCTACCGTCAGGAAAATCAACGTCTAGAGCCTGACCGTCACCATAACCACGTATATGTTTATAATGAACGCTACAGTCAGTTAGTATTAGATCCCGTAGTTTATGGATTAAGTCTATTACCTCTTCTGTACTAGGTAGACTGAATTCTTGAGAGGGTGGTTTCAGTGTTTCAGACATGATATTTCTCTTAAAAAAATAACTGCCTTTGGAGCAGTAAAACTTTTATAACATTATCTTTTTAATTTGTCAACAATGCCTTTCTAAAAAACTAAAAATTTGGGACCTAGTTCTCATGTCAAAAGTTCTACTACAAATCGGAAAAGTTTGTTAAATCGAGCTTTTCCTAGCTGAGCAGGTCGGTCTAGAACCGCTTCTGTATTTTTAAATTACAAGCCAAACTTTTTATAATTTTTATCGATAGAATTTTTAATCAGTTTTTGTTTTAATTTTTTTTTAAAAGAGACCATAAAGCTTAAAAATTTGAAATCTTTTTCCGATATGAGAGAAATAGTAGACCACAAAATGACTAAAAATACTGTTAGAGACGTTAAGCTCTCAAATAAACCCAAGCCAACTTTTAAAATAAACAAGATCAATAATCTAGAAATTACTATTGCAATCAAGCAAATTAGGAAATTTAGAATAAAATTCCATTTTTTTTCACAA
Organism: Patescibacteria group bacterium; assembly: GCA_035529375.1. Lineage (NCBI taxonomy): Bacteria > Patescibacteria group bacterium. The sequence goes on along the minus strand of DATKWU010000009.1, from coordinate 115,463 downwards.
TGACTCCTAATTGACTTCTTGATATTTTCATATTTTTCTATTTGTTTCCTCAAGCTATTTAATTCTTGTCTTATCCCTTGTTCTTTCTTTTTCAGGTGTTCTATTTCTTTTTCTTTGAGTTTTTTTTCTTTTTTTCTTTTTCTTATTTGTTCATCAATTAATAATGGAATGTAGTTTTCTTTTTGAGCGCCAGACTGAATATCAAAAAGAATTTTTTCTGTTTCGTTGCTAGAGATTAATATTGAAATGTCTTCATCATTTATTTTTCCTTGTTTTTTTTGTCTTTTAATTTCGGCAATAAACTTTTCCCAAAGAGAGACTTTTAAAAGAAAATTCTTAGCATAGCCTGCTATAAGATCATGAATGGGCATACTAGGATTTATGCCGGGATTTTTTAACCACAAGATGCTAGTCAATTCAGTTCTAAAAATTACCTCCGGTAGAGAACTATTTAACTTATGATCATAGTTTTTAAAGCTAAAAATAGAAAGCCTACTATCCGCTGTTAAAAATATTGCCTTAGATTTTTCAATCAAATATACCCGCTTTCCCCGTATTTGTCTGATTGCCTCAATAGCTGCTATATCATGTTTTATAGAGTAACCTGATTTTAACTTTTTCTCTTCTAGTTTTTGTAATTTTTCTTCTCTCTCGTCAAGCAATTTATCAATGTCCCATTGGTAATCTATTTCTATACCAAGAGCTTTAAGTTCTTCCTCAATTTTTTGAATCTTCAAAATAATGTCTTGTTTTGAGAAACCTAATCGTTTTAGTTGGTAGTATATTGAGTCTACTGGTATTTGTTCAGAATAATTATCATACTCACGTATAAAATCTTTTAGTTTGGCTACAACCTCATCTCGTGTAAAACCAAAAATGAATAGATTAAAACCTAATTTTTTTAGAATTTTTATCAACTCTCTAGCGGGTTTATTAAAAGATTCTTCATGTAATCCCATAACACTAAATAAAATGTTTGTATCTAGATAAATATCAAGGGGTTCAAATTTTGCCTCTTTCACAAAATTTTTCCTTTGGCTTACTAATACAGAAGAAATAATTTTCCCATATACTATGGCTTTTAGTCTTTCAAAATTTTCAGGATCGGATTCCTCTGTCTTAATAAAAAAATCCATAATCATTTTTTCGATTTGGAGTTGTGGATAGGTTGGTTGTTGTTCTTTTGCTAATATTGATGCCACACTGTAGTAATTTTTATGAATAAATGCATCGAGTGCTCGAGAAACATTAGAGGAATTGATTTTTTTACGACTTTTTTTCTCAATGAAGATTTTTAATTTTTTAATTAGGGCGAGACTTTCTCTTTTTGTACTGTCTATTGTGCTTTTGATCTTTATTTTCTCTGTTTCACCATCACTCGTCGTCCAAATTGATTCCTCTCTATTTTTATAATCTATAAGTGACTTTCTTTTTAGTCTTTTAACTATTGTTCTTATTACATCAAGTGGAATATTAATATTCCACTCATCAATAACTTTTTGTTGTATATTTATTATTATTATCGGCTTGGTAGGTATTTCTTGTAATACAAGGTTAGAGAATACGTCAATGAAATCGCAACCAGATTCATAAAAGCTTTTTATTGCTGCAAGGGTCACTAGTTGGTTTTTCATAGAATTATTATTCTTTTTTCATTCCGAAATTTTCTCAGTTGATTAATTTTTAAAAGAGAACCCTCGGTCGATCGGAACTTCTATAAATTTTGCTGAGCATACCGGTCTGCCCCCGTCTAGACCTTATAACTCTCACCATGTTGATCTATATTTCAAAGCCTTTATTGAGTCAGCTCTTCTATATACTTTCTTACAATAACAATAGAATTCTCCACAAGCTTTTTATTTTCTTCAGGCGTGGGCGGTTTTATCACTTCATTTTGTTTTGGAGTATGCCGAGTGTCTCTAAATGCCTCATTCGATATTCTACGTATAAAATTAAACCCTCTGTTTATATTCAGTTTAGTTTTCGCAGCGTTATCACCTCCGTAAATTTCTGATAACTTTTCAGTTATTTTATAAGCTGCATGGAAACTATCTTTCGGATCATCAAGAATGTCGTTTAGATATCCCAATATTACAACTGCTGTAGGGTCGGTTGTCGTAAGTTTCTCTATTCTCAAGGTTTCATTTATTATTTTGCTATTAATGTCCTCAATCTTTTTTTGGGTATTGTCTATGATTTGTTGTTTTTTATTTCTCTCATCCTCCAATTCCAACTGTAATTGAGATTTCTTAACATCCAATATTTTAGGTAGTTTTGGTTCAATTTCATATAACTGAGGATATACATAACTCACTATGTGCTTAATTACATCGTTATTTTTTTCGTATGTAGGCAGTGCAATAATAAGCCCATCCGATTTCTTAGCAAAAATGGCAATCTTATCATTTCGAATATTTTTAATGAGAACCCTAGGATATAATTTTTCATCAATATAATACAATTTTCTTTCAACCGGAATTTTGGGTGTAAAATCTCTCAACAATGACTTGAATGGAATATATTCATCATCGTCGGGAAACATTACTTTTGTTAAATCCCTATCATTGCTGGGTTCTGCAATGATCTGATTAGTAAGCCATTCATAAATAGCCATCTCCTTTTTAATGTCGGCTACTAAAGGATTATAGAAAACAATAAACACCCCTCCTTTGTCGAAAAAATCATTCATGTCGTCTCGCGTTACTAGAGGGCCTGTCATCTTGATTGATGGAAAGTATAGTTTTCCCTCTTTTTCCTCAACAATTTCATCTTCAATAAATGAGACACTAGATGGATTAAAGACGATAATGTCTTGTTCATATAATGCGACTGGTATATATCTTTCACCACTCTCGAAACCTAGGGTTCCAACAGATACCCGAGCTCCCATAGCTGATAGCGCCTTTTCGATTTTAGTATCGCAGTCTATTAATAATATTTTCATTTTAGAAAGAGAGCTCCATCACAAGGTTGCCCATCTTGGCTGCGGGGCTAGGATTCGAACCTAGATCGGATGGTCCAGGGCCATCAGTGCTACCATTACACCACCCCGCAATATGTTTCAATTTTATCATTTTTTAAACCTAGAAACAAAAAATATTTTATGTTACTATTTTTTTGATGAAGCTTTTATTAAAAATTTCTAAAATTAATAAACTGTTTTTGTTTGGTCTTCCGATTGCGGCTGTTATTGCTGGGGGAGTTCTGTTTTTTTCGGCAAGACAATTTATTCTTGAACGATCTTGTGGTTGTGGCTTGCCTTCGGCTGAGGCAAACGGTGAATATGAAGAAATAGATGAGGTTGCTATTTTTAATGGTCAGCCAGTGGAAACTAAAATGGCTAAGTTAATTCCTAATCCCGAAGCTTTAAAACAACAAGAAGGAGTGGTTTTAGGGGCGACGGATGATTATCGTTGGATTGAGATTGATCTTTCTGATCAAAAACTTTATGCCCATGAAGGTGATAAGATTGTTTATGAGTTTTTGGTTTCCACTGGTAAATGGGCGCCAACACCCACTGGTGAATTTAGGGTTTGGATTAAGTTGAGATACACCAAGATGTCTGGAGGCGTTAGGGGAACCGGCACTTATTATTACCTGCCGAATGTCCCTTATACTCAATACTTCTACAAGGGTTTTGGTCTCCACGGAACTTATTGGCACAATAATTTTGGTCATCCGATGAGTCATGGTTGTGTTAACATGGCGACGCCTGATGCCGAAAAACTCTTTTATTGGACTTCACCTTCAGTTCCCCAGGGGGTGAATGTGGTTTATCCTTCTAAAGGCAACCCCGGAACCAAGGTTGTCATTCACCAATAGAATTTAGGGGTTGACATTTAGCAGACCTTTTGTTAGATTGCTAAAGATAAAGGTAAATTTTAAAGATGACGGTTTTATTTAATAACAATCAAGAAAAAATTATTCCAGTTGTGGCCATTCGCCAAGGCGTCATTTTTCCTCATGCCGAAATGACTTTAACTTTTGGCCGGTCCAAATCATTAGCGGCGATCAAAGCCGCTTTTAAGAGTAATCGCTTGATTTGTCTTTTTACTCAAAAAGATTCCCGAGTCCATGATCCCGATATTGATGATCTTTATCGCATCGGGACCGTGGCTAGGATTGAAGACGTTCTTGAAGACAAGAAACTAAAGCATGCTTTAATCCGAGGCTTGGTTAAGGTACGTTTAGAGTCTTTGCAAACTAAAGAACCTTTTTTGATTGGGAGTGTTTCTGAAGTTAATGATATTGCGGAGGATTCTAGTGAAGTTAAAGCCCTCTATAAAAATCTTCTTAATGATTTTCAAAGAGCTATTAATCTGGGTAAGTCCGTTGATGCCCGGGTAATTATTCGCTTAATGAGCGGGGTTAATCCGGCTGAATTGGCGGATCAAGTGGCCTATGTTCTTGATCTGGAAACTGATAAAAAGCAAAAACTTTTGGAGTTGACGGATGTCCGGCTTCGTTTGGAAAAGGTGACTGAATATCTTTCTCACGAAATTAAAGTTTTAGATTTGGAAAAAGCCATTGCTTCCAAAACCCAGAAAAAGTTTGACAAAACCATGCGGGAAGCGATTTTAAGGGAAAGGAAGAAAACGATTGAAGAAGAATTAGGTGAGATTAGTGAAGAAGACACGGAGATGAAGGAATACGAAGTGAAAATTAAAAAAGCGAAAATGCCTAAAGAGGTCAAAGAAAAAGCCAAGCAAGAACTGAAGCGTTTAAGCAAACTTAATCCTAATCACCCAGAGGTTGGCTATATCCGAACTTATCTCGATTGGTTAACGGAAATGCCTTGGGCCAAATCTTCGCCTAATAAACACTCGATTACCAAAGCGGCTAAAGTTTTGGAAGAAGATCATTATGGTTTGAAAAAAGCTAAAGAGAGGGTAGTCGAATATTTGGCGGTGATGAAGTTAAAGGAAAAGAATAAAAAACATCCCAAAAAAGGCAGAAAAAAGGAAGAAGAGATTGGGGGACCAACGATTCTTTGTTTCATTGGGCCACCTGGAGTCGGCAAAACTTCAATCGGTAGATCAATTGCTCGATCCTTAGGAAGAAAGTTTGTTCGAATGTCTTTGGGTGGGACTCGGGATGAGGCCGAAATTCGGGGTCATCGCCGGACTTATGTTGGGGCCATGCCCGGACGGATTATTCAAGGTATTAAGAACGCGAGCACCAATAATCCTGTCTTCATGTTAGATGAAATTGATAAAGTCGGGATTGACTTTCGGGGCGATCCTTCAGCCGCTTTGTTAGAAGCTCTTGATCCAGAGCAGAACTATGAATTCTCGGACAATTATTTGGAAGTGCCCTTTGATCTTTCCAAAGTAATGTTTATTACTACCGGTAATATTTTAGACACGATTCCACCAGCTCTTAGAGACAGAATGGAAATTATTCGCTTTCCAGGTTATACCGAAGAGGAAAAATTCAATATTGCCAAAAAATTCCTTTGGCAAAAACAATTAAGAGCTAATGGTCTGGATAAAAAGAAAATCAAGCTTGCTGATAGCGCCCTTAGTGAAGTGATTAATCGTTATACTCGGGAAGCGGGTGTCCGAGAATTAGAGCGAAACCTGGCCACCATTTGCCGGAAAATTGCTCGCAAAGAAGCGGAAAAGAAAAGAGTTAAAGGAACAGTCATTAAAGCGGATGTAGTCAAACATCTTGGACCCAGAAAATATTCAGAAACAATGATTGAAAAAGAAGATCAAATTGGAATGGCCACTGGTTTGGCTTATACCCAAGCAGGCGGCGATATTATTTTAATTGAAGTGGCCCTGATGCCGGGTAAAGGCAGATTGCTCTTGACTGGAAAACTAGGCAAGGTAATGAAAGAATCTGGTAAGGCCGCTCTTTCTTATGTCAGGAGTCGCTGGCAGCCTTTGCAGTTAAGAGAAGATTTTTACAAAGAAATTGATACCCATGTTCATATTCCCGAAGGGGCGGTGCCTAAAGATGGACCTTCAGCCGGGGTGGCGATTACGGCGGCCTTAGTTTCCGCCTTTACTAAGATTCCGGTAAGGCGAGATGTAGGGATGACCGGTGAGATTACTTTAAGAGGTCGGGTTTTAGAAGTCGGCGGTATTAAAGAAAAAGTCATTGCCGCTCATCGAGCTGGTTTAAAGACAGTCGTTCTTCCCAAAGACAATAAAAAGGATTTAGAAGAAATTCCTACTAAAGTCAAGAAAGATATTAAGTTTAAATTTGCTGAACATATGGATGAGGTTTTGGGAATTGTTTTAAAGACCAAAACAACCAGAAAAAGACCTAAAAAAATTACCAGAAACATCCCTTCTCGAACGGTTTCTCTTGCTTCTTGAAATTTCTTGACAAACAGAAACAAATATTTTATACTAGAAACAGCCTATAATCCTTTTTCTAAAAAAGCAGAAAAAAAAGATAAAAGGCAGTACTTTAAAAAAGGAAACGTGACGTTCTAACTTTCTTTCTCAAAAGAATAGTGAGTGGCAGATTGGGTATAATCAAGGTTGTATCCAGCTTGCCGTTCGCTATTAATGAGAGAAGAAAGGAGGAAGAAAGGGTATTTTTTGTCAGATCTCTCACTGGCACAGAACAGAGAAGAGGTAGGAGAAGCAAGATGAGTATGTGTCGTGGATCTCCCTGTGTCGTGACGACGTTGATTGCTGTAACATCAAGCCGCAGCATCGTGGACGTGGACGCCTCCGTCCCCGGGCACACGCCGCACAACGAGCCATAGGCGGCGCCTGGCCCTGGCAACGGACGAGTGAAGTAGGACTGGTTGTTTCCGGAAGATCTTTCGCAGTGAGAAAGGAGGAGATTTTCACCTAAGACGATCTAGAAAAAAAAGAATACCTCCTCACTTTGTAGTGCTGTGTGATACTTTCGTCGGAAGGAGAGACTCTCCGGAGTCTCTCCCCATCTATCTTATTTCTCATTCAGACGTTGCGTTTCCTTACTAACAAAGAACTCACCGAAAAGGTGGGTTTTTTGTTGTTTTGAATTTCTTGTTTTTCTTCTTATTTTAAGCTAAAATTAGGTTTGTCTGGCCCCATCGTCTAGTGGCCTAGGACATCAGGTTCTCATCCTGGAAACTGGGGTTCAAATCCCCATGGGGTCACCGAAATTGCCTCATCTCTTCTCTATAGGCCTGTTGACAGATAATGCTAAAATACTTTATTATCAGAGACGTTGAATCTCCAACTGCCGGTGCCCTAAATTAATTAAAAATAAGGAAGTTTCTGAATTATATGGACAATAATCAAAATAAAATTCCCATCACCAAAGAAGGTCTAGAGGGAATTAAAAAAGAATACGGTGAATTGGTTAATACCAAGAGACTGGAAGCGGTTCAAAGAGTGGCCGAGACCAGAACGATTGGTGATCTGACTGAAGATAATGAACATATTCAGGCCAAACAGAACCTGGCTTTTATTGATGGAAAAATCAGTGAGCTGGGAGAGGTAATTAATAATGCCCAAATTATTAATCAAAAAGACGGAGGGTCAGATAAAGTTAATTTGGGTTGTAAGGTAACCGTTGAGTTTAATGGCAAGAATCAATCTTTTCATCTAGTGGGTGAATGGGAAGCTGATCCGGCTTCAATGAGAATCTCTCATAAGTCACCTCTAGGTCAGTCACTCCTAGGTAGACAAGTCGGCGACAAGATAGAAGTTGAAGCTCCGGCTGGAAAGATTATTTACACGATCAAAGGAATTAATTGAGCCTCATCTTCTTTTATGATACACTCTAAGCCAAGATGGCTAAACCTCTTGAAGAATTAAGAAAAATTCGTCTCCAAAAATTAGAAGCAATTAAAAAATTAGGAATCAACCCTTATCCGGCTCGTTGTCAAAGAGAACAAACAGTTGCCCAGTCTTTAAAGATGATGAGCAAAAAAGTAGCCGTGGCCGGGAGAGTGATGTCTGTTCGGGGTCATGGTGGTATTCAGTTTTTTGATCTTCAAGATGAATCAGCCAAAATCCAATTAGTTTTTAAATCAGAAAAGATAAAAGGGAAAAAAGCAGAACTTTTAAGTCTTTTAGATATTGGTGATTTTATTGATGTTCAAGGAAAGGTTTTTAAGACTGATGCTGGCGAAACTTCTGTTGCTGTAGAGGATTTTCATTTATTAACCAAATCAATTCGTTCGTTACCTTCAAAATGGCATGGTTTAAAAGATGTTGAGGAAAGATATCGAAAAAGGTATCTGGATTTAATCATGAATCCTCAGGTCAAGAAAACTTTTGAGATGAGGGCCAAGATTACGACGGCGGTCAGAGAATTTTTAGACAAAGAAGGTTTTGTTGAGGTCGAGACCCCAACCCTTCAACCGATTTATGGTGGAGCTACGGCTCGACCCTTTAAAACTCGTCATCATACTCTAGATCATGATTTTTATCTGAAGATTTCAGATGAGCTTTATCTCAAGCGCTTGATTGTTAGCGGTTTTGAAAAAGTTTATGAAATTGATAAGGATTTTAGAAACGAAGGCATTGACCGGATCCATAATCCCGAGTTTACCCAAATGGAATGTTATTGGGCCTATGCTGATTACCATGACATCATGAAATTAACAGAAGAGCTTTATGCTTTTGTGGCCCGCAAAGTTTTGGGGACCACTAAAGTCAAATTTGGTGAGAACCTCATCGATTTTAAAACGCCCTGGAAAAGAATGACAATGAAAGAAGGCTTAAAAGAATATGCCAAGATTGATGTCGACAAACTGTCTGATCAAGAGATAAAAAAATTACTAGAAAAGCATAATCTGGAAGTAGAAGAAAAACCAACTCTAAGCGGTGTAGCAGCTGGTTTTAATCGCGGGGTGGCGATTGCTACTCTTTTTGAATTAGTGGAACCTTATCTCATCCAGCCCACTTTTGTTTATGATTTTCCCAGGGAAACTTCAGCTCTGAGTAAGCAAAAAGAAGATGAGCCAACTATCATTGAGAGATTTGAACCTTACACCGCCGGTTTCGAGTTAGGCAATGCTTACAGTGAATTGAATAATCCCTTAATCCAAAAAGAGTTTTTTGAAGAACAGGTTAAAGCGGCTAAATCTGGAGACAAAGAAGCCCATCCCATGGACCAACCCTATATTGAGGCCATGGAGTATGGGATGCCACCGACCGGCGGTTTGGGTTTAGGAATTGACCGGATGGTGATGTTGATGACTAATAATCAAAATATTCGTGACGTCATTTTATTTCCCACCCTTCGTCCAGAAAGAAAGAAACAATGATAATTAGAGAAGCCGCCCTAAAAATTCTTCAGCAAAACATGGAGAATCAAAATCTGCGGCGTCATTGCTATGCCGTTGAAGCGGTTATGAGGGCCTTAGCCAAAAAACTTGATGGCGATCAAGAAAAATGGGGTTTGGTTGGTCTCCTTCATGATGGTGATTACGAAAAAACCAAGGACCAACCAAAAGAACACACTCTTTTAATGTTTCAATGGCTTCAAGAGGCCGGTGAAACTGATGAAGAAATCCTGCAGGCGATTTTGTCTCATAATGCCGAGATGACCGGCAAGAATAAACCCCAGACTAAAATGGAATGGGCTCTTTATTGTTGTGATGAATTAACCGGTTTGATTGTGGCTACGACTTTGATGATGCCGGATAAAAAAATTACTAGCGTCAAACCGGAATCAGTTTTAAAAAAGATGAAAGACAAATCTTTTGCGGCGGCCGTTGACCGAGAACAAATCAAGCTGTGTCAGGAAAAACTCAACATTTCCTTAGAAGAATTTGTTAAAATTGCTTTAGGAGCGATGCAAGGGATTAACCAAGACTTAGGACTCTAAAATGCTAGATATTAATTTCATTAAAGAAAATCCAGAAAAAGTTAAACAAGGAATCAAGAAAAAAGGCTATGACGCGAAAATTATTGATCGGGTTTTAAAGGTAGATGAAACCCGAAGGCAATTAATGGCCGAAGTCGACAAGTGGCGCCAAGCCAGAAATAAGTTGAAAAAGAGTGAAAAAGAAAAAGGCAAGAGAATTAAGGAGATGCTCCGAAGGTTAGAACCTGATCTTCGGGCGGTTGAAGAAGAATTTAAGAATCTTCTCATGGAAATTCCTAATCTGCCGGCCGATGATGTTCCTGAAGGTAAGGACGAGTCAGAAAATGTTGAAGTCAGAAAATGGGGAAAGCTAAAGAAATTTAGTTTTAAACCCAAAGACTATCAGCAATTAGGTGGACAATTAGATCTGATTGACATTAAAACCGCCAGTAAGGTTTCCGGCACAAGGTTTGGTTATTTGAAGAATGAAGCGGTTCAACTAGAATTTGCTTTGGTTCAATTGGCCTTAGAAGTTTTAGTTAAGGAAGGTTTTATTCCTGTTGTTCCGCCAATCATGATTAAGGACGAAATGATGAAAGGAATGGGTTATCTGGAGCATGGGGGTGAAGATCAAACCTATCATCTTAAAGAAGACAAACTTTATCTGATTGGTACGGCCGAACAGTCACTCGGACCAATCCATGCCAATGAAATTCTTGAGGCTAAAAATCTCCCTCTTCGTTATCTTGGTTTTTCGACTTGTTTGCGAAGAGAGGCCGGCACTTATGGAAAGGATACCAAAGGCATTTTTCGGGTTCATCAATTTGACAAAATGGAGATGTTTTCTTTTATTAAACCCCAAAAAGATGGCGACAAAAAAGAAAATGATTATTTATTATCTTTAGAAGAAAAACTGGTTCGGGCTTTAGAAATTCCTTACCAAATTACCAAAATGTGCGCTGGTGATTTGGCTCATCCCCAAGTGAGAAAGTATGATGTTAACTGTTGGTTTCCGGCCGAGAAAAGATATCGAGAAACCCACTCAACTTCGACTTGTACCGACTACCAAGCCAAAAGATTGAATATTAGATATCGAGAAGGAAGTAAAACAGACTTTGTTCACACTCTTAATGGGACCGCTTTTGCGATTGGCAGAATGATTTTAGCGATTCTCGAAAACTATCAGCAAAGAGATGGTTCAGTAATAATTCCTAAGGTTCTTCAGAAATATACTGGCTTTAAGAAAATTTCTCCTAAAAATAAATGAGAAGAGTTTCTTTACCTAAACTTCAAGAGAGTCGTCTTGGTCAAGTTTTTTTTGTTTTTTCTCAGGTTATAAAATTATCTTGGCAAATCAGTCCTAGACTTCTGTTATTAACCCTTCTTACCAATACTGTTGTTGGTATTTTGACTTATCCAACTTTGAGATTAGAAAAGGCTTTCATTGATGGCCTAATCAATAGTATTGGTACCGATTTTTGGGGAACATCAGGCAAAATAGTAATTCTAATTTTGTTTTTGAGATTTATTGTAGGAATTGGCCAGGATATTTTCTACAGAACAGGAGAGTTCCTCCGAAGAATGATGTCGGAAATTTTATCAGTTTATTTACTTTCTCTGATTGCCAAAAAACACGTTGAGCTTGATGTTTCTTTAATTGATGATCCCGAATTTCAAGACAAAATCTCGAAGATTAGACGAGAAAGCTCGACACGGGCCTGGGGAATGATTTGGCCAATTGCGAGTACACCGATGGTTTTAGCGGGACTTCTTTCAACTATCGTAATTATTTTTTCTTTTAATCCATTGGTAACTTTAATCATTCTTTTTCTTTCAGTGCCTGTTTTTTGGATTGATGCCAAGTTTGTTAAAGAGGATTATCGATTTAGAAATAAGATAATGCCACTCTATCGTATTAGTTCCTGGCTTGAACATTATCTTTTAGTACCAAGAAATATTCTTGAAATTAAACTTCTAAAATTAGCCAGGCCTTTTTCTAAAAGAATGATGAAAATTTATAATCAAATTTTTTCTGGCAGACTTAATCTTGAGAAAAGAAAGACCTTTTGGAAGATTACTGCCTCAATTCCTCAAAATATATTTCTTTTGATTTTTAGTATCTACGTCGCCTTTTTTGTTTTTGCCAAGAAGTTAACTGTGGGTTCAGCCGAAATGATTCTTCGGGCAATTAATACTTTTCGACAAAATCTTACTGGGTTGGTAAAGAACTTTTTTGAACTTTATGAAAATTATTTGTACGTTACTGATCTTGTTTGGCTACTCTCTCTTAAGCCAAAATTGGCGTTGGACAGGAAAGGAAAAAAATTTCCTCGAGAAATTAGCCAGGGGATTGAATTTAGGAATGTTTGGTTTCGCTACAGCAATAATAGCCCTTGGGTTTTAAAAAATGTTAATTTGGGAATTAATCCTCAAGAAAACGTGGCGATTGTTGGAGAAAATGGGGCAGGCAAGTCGACGATAGTTAAACTTATTTGCCGCTTTTATGATCCTCAGAAAGGAAAAATACTTTTAAATGGAGTTGAACTTGAAAAGTATTCGGTTGAAGATTTTTGGAAAAATTTGTCAGTTCTTTTTCAGGATTTTGAAGTTTATCCTTTTTCAGCCAAAGAGAGTATTGGTTATGGCGATATTACTAAGATTAATAAAAGTAATTTGATTAAAAAGGCAGCCAAAAGAGCAAAAATTGATGACTACATTGAATCTTTGAGATTGAAATATCAAAATCCTCTAGATCCTCAGTTTGAAAAAGGAATCCGACCATCTATGGGGCAATGGCAACGGATTGGTTTAGCCAGAATCTTTTTGAAAGATGCCCGAGTAGTTATTTTGGATGAGCCAACTTCTCATGTCGATCCAAAGGCAGAAGAAGAGATTTTTGAAGAGATTATTAATTACTCGAAAGAGAAAATTCTTTTTCTCATTTCTCATCGATTCTCAACTGTCAGAAGAGCGGATAAGATCTACGTGATAGATAATGGAAAGATAATAGAAAGCGGGAATCACGATGAGTTAATAAAATTAGGTGGGAGATATGCCCAACTCTTTGAACTTCAAGCAAAGGGTTATCGGTAAATGATGTCTTTTTCCTTTATTCCGCGAACAATTTTTAAAACAAAATCAAAGATAAGCGGTGAGATTATTGTCAAAGAACATTTTGGGCGCTATACCCTTCATGTTCAGGGTCTGATTCAGTCAGGGGGAATAATTAAAGGAATTTGGAAAAAGCCATTTAAAAAATTAGAGAAAGAATTAAACGTCGAAAACTGTTTAATTCTAGGTTTAGGCGGAGGCACCGTAGTTCAATTAATTAAATCACCTTGGCCAGAAGCAAAAATTCTAGGGATTGAAATTGATCCAGAGATTATTAAGATTGGTAAGCAGTTTTTTGGCTTAGATAGGGTTGAAAATTTAGAAATCATTAACAAAGATGCTTTTCAATGGTTAGCTAAGTACCAAGGTAAAAAGTTTGATTTGGTTTTAGTTGATTTTTATTTAGGTTCTAAGTTTTCCCAACAAGCGGAGACTGATAAGTTTTTAGAGAGTCTTAAAAAAATTCTTTCTAAAAAAGCCTTGGTTGTTTTTAATCGACTTCGTTTGCCAGGTGAGGATTTAACTGGGTTTGAGGAAAAATTAGATCGACATTTTTCTCAAGTTGAAACCATCAAAACCCCGACTAATCTCTTCTTCATCGCTAGAAGCTGAGCTTCATTTGAGTTATAATAATCAAAGTAAAAATGATTAAATTTTTTGACCACCTCCTTGATTCTAACGAGAAGCAGCTTAGGAAACTAACACCGATGGTCGGGAAGATTAATGAGCTTGAGCCAAAAATGAAAAAGCTCAAGGATGATGAATTTTCAGGCATGACCGCGGCTTTTAAGAAAAGATTGGCTGATGGTGAAACCGCTGATGATTTACTCCCCGAGGCTTTTGCTTTGGCTCGGGAAGCGATTAGACGAACTGTTGGTGAGCGGGCTTTTGATGTTCAGTTAATGGCCGCCATTACTCTTCATCAGGGTCGGATTGCGGAACAGCGAACCGGAGAAGGTAAAACCTTATCATCTACAATTGCGGCTTATCTTAACGGTCTAACCGAGAGAGGGGTTCACATTGTCACCGTTAATGACTACTTAGCCCGTCGAGACACGGGTTGGTACGGTCAGGCTCTTCAATTCGCCGGTCTTTCTTTGGGTTGTATTATTCATGACCAAGCCTTTCTTTTAGATCCTCAATACACCGAAAAACAACAACAAGAAGAAAGATTAAGACATTTAAAGCCGATCAGTCGTCGAGAGGCTTATCAGGCGGATATTACTTATGGAACTAATAATGAATTTGGTTTTGATTATCTTCGAAATAATATGGCTCTTCGAGTCGAAGACCAGGTTCAACGCGGTCATCATTTTGCCATTGTTGATGAAGTTGATTCAATCTTAGTTGATGAAGCTCGGACGCCTTTGATTATTTCGGCTCCAGACACCGAACCAACCCAGAAATATTATCAATTCGCGGAGTTAATTAATGGTTTATCACCAGACACTGATTACTTGACTGATGAGAAAACTAAAACCGCTAATTTAACCGAACACGGGATTAAGAAAATTGAGAACCGGTTGGGGATTGATAATCTTTACGAAAAAGACTTTGATACGATTCATCATATTGAGAACGCCCTTAAATCCAGAGTCCATTATCTCCGTGACCGTGATTACGTGGTTAAGGATGATCAGGTGATTATTGTTGATGAATTTACGGGACGATTAATGCACGGTCGCCGCTGGTCAGAGGGTTTGCATCAAGCGGTTGAAGCCAAAGAGAATGTCAAAATTCAACAAGAATCGGTGACGATGGCGACCATTTCTTTCCAAAATTATTTCCGGATGTACCAAAAATTAGCGGGTATGACCGGTACGGCGGCCACTGAAGCTGAAGAGTTCATCAAAATCTACAACCTGGACACAATCGTTATTCCGACTAACAAACCCATGATTCGAGAAGATAATCCTGATCTTGTTTACAAAACGGTTCGGGCAAAATATGCGGCCGTGGTTCGAGAAATTGAGGAATGTTATCAAAAAGGTCAACCCGTTTTAGTCGGGACCACCTCAATTGAAAAAAACGAAATTGTTTCCAAGTTTCTGGACAAAAAGGGTATTACTCATAATGTTTTAAATGCTAAGCAGCACGAAAGAGAAGCCAAGATTATTACCGAAGCTGGTCGACCAAAAGCAATCACGGTGGCGACTAATATGGCCGGTCGAGGAGTGGATATTGTTTTGGGCGGTTCGAAACCCGAAAAACAAACCAAGAAGGCTATGGAAGAATGGCAGCAAGCCCATGATCAAGTGATTAAATCAGGCGGTCTTCATGTCATTGGGACTGAACGCCATGAGTCAAGAAGAATCGACAATCAATTACGAGGTCGTTCCGGCCGTCAGGGTGATCCTGGTTCTTCAAGATTCTTTGTTTCTTTAGAGGATGACATTATGAGGCTTTTTGGTGGTGAAAGAATTGCCGGTTTGATGACCACCCTCAAACTGCCTGAAGACCAACCGATTGAGCACTCTATGGTTTCTAAGGCAATTGAACAGGCTCAAACAAAAGTTGAGGGTTTTAACTTTGATATGCGAAAGAGAGTGGTTGAATACGATGACGTCATGAACCGCCAAAGAGAGATTATTTACAAGAAAAGACAAGAGATTCTGAAGGCCGCTGATAAGAGTAATGGAGAATTGAAAAAAGAGATTCAGGAGAAAATGATTAGCAATTTGGATAACTTAGTGGCTCTCTATACTCCTGAAGGCATTGTCGAGATTGAATACGAACAAATAGTTACCGGTTTTTGTGAGATTTTGCCTTTTGATACCAATTCTCAAGGAAAATTAAAAGTTCAATTAAAGGATCTTAAAGACCCAGAAAAAATCAAAGACCTCCTCAAAAAATTAGCAAAAGATGCTTATGAATCCAGAGAAAAGCAAATTGGTTCAGAAATGATGCGCCAGCTTGAGAGGTTTGTTTATCTGCGAACGATTGATCGCCTTTGGGTTGATCATCTAGATGCCATGGATGATTTAAGGGAGGGCGTTGGTTTAAGAGGTTATGGCCAAAAGGATCCTTTGGTGGAATACAAAAAGGAAGCTTTTACTTCTTTTGAAAGATTACTAGATTCAATTGATCACGATCTGATTAGACAAATCTTTAGAGTTCAGATTGGCCAGCCTCAACCCCAAAGACAACCAATCCAAACTAATATTGATACCAAAGACAATATGGGTTTAACGGCCCAACCTCAACAGGCAAAACAAGCGATTCCCCGGAAAAAGAAAGTTGGTCGGAATGACCCCTGTCCTTGCGGTTCGAACAAAAAATATAAAAAATGCTGCTATCCGAAATACGAATAAACTATAATAAAAATAAATTATGATTGGCCATTTAATTTATACTCACAATAAAATAACGGACGCCTATATTAATCAAGAAATTTCCAAAAATCTTTATTCCAAAAGCAAGGTTTTGGGTAGCACCTATTTGGTGCATTGCTACAATGGTGGACCAAAATATAACTACAAAAAATATCTTGAAGATGAATTGATCCAAATGGACAACCCGGGCCATTTTCTAGGCGCCGCTAATATGATTGATGCCGGTATCAAGGCAATTTCTCAAAAAAGTCAGAAACTAGGGATTAAATACTGCTTAGTCACTGCCGCTGATACTTGGATGATTAACCTTAAATTTTTAGAGAATTTGATAAAAAGAATGAATAAAGAAGAGAAGTATATTGCTACTTGTGCTTGGTTTGCTAAATTTCCAGAAAAACCCCATACTTTAGCAACAGATTTTTTTATTGTTGATTTGGAGTGGAATCAGAAGGCAAAAGTTTTTCCTTTGGATTACGAAAAGTTTGTTGATAAATTTAAGGATTACTTTTATCTTAAATGGGGTATTCCTTTAGTCGAAGTAGCCTTTATGTATAACTACTTTAGTTGGTTTGGAAAGATTCATAATCATGATGGCAATCTTATTTGGCAAGATGCTGATAAGCATTTGCTAAGAATAATTGAGCGAGAACCAGTTCATGGCGAGCGAAAATGGGAAAAAGGGAGAGGAAGAAGGCAAGCTTGGCCTCAAATTGGTTTATATACTTGGGGTGATATAAATAAGAAAAAAGAATTATTAAAGAGAAAAAAGTTAATTTTGGGTAAATATTCTCAACAATTAATAGGTAAGTAATCAAAATGAGAGAAAGATTAATTAGGGTTTTTATTATTGTTTTTTTGGCTTTGGTGGTTGTGGCTTTAGCTAAGTCTTTGGCTGATTGGCAGAATCAGGCAAATGTGGCTGGCGCTTCTATTAGCTTACCTAATCTATCCTTACAGAGAAAACTGGAAGATTTAGGTGGTAAGATTTTAGGTCAAGCCATTAAGATTCTTCCAGGCGCACCTCAATTGGAAATAGAAATTCAAGAGGGAGAGGATATTGAACCAATTAAAGAACCAATGACTAATATCCAAGAACAAACAGACAATTTGATTAAGGCGATTAAAAAATTACCTGAAGACCAGTTAGAAGCTACCAAAAAACAAATTCGCAAAGAATTTTGTGAAGGCGTTTTAGGTGAGGAGGAATAAAATGGCAGATTTAAAACAACGTCTTGAAACATTAAAACAAAAACTTAATCCTGATCAGCTTCAGAAAGAGATTGAGGTGATTGAAAAAGAATCAGCCCAACCTAATTTTTGGCAGGATCAGGAAAAAGCTTCAGCCAAGATGAAGAGAATGACTGATTTGCAAAAAGAAATTGAAGGGATAGAAGCCTTGGACAAGCTTTTAAAAGAGGGTAAGGAAAAAGAGGCTGAAAAGAGACTTGATCAATTAGAAACTAAAACTTTTTTGGCTGGTAAATATGATAGCTCTAATGTTGTTTTTTCGATTCACGCTGGCCAAGGGGGAACTGAAGCCATGGATTGGGCGGAAATGATGAAGCGGATGTATTTAAAATATTTTGAAAAAAAAGGTTGGCAGTACGAAATTCTGGATGAGGTTTTAGGTGAAGAGGCCGGTGTCAAGCGGGTAACAGTGAGAGTTAAAGACAGTTTGGTTTATGGTTATCTTAAACATGAGGCCGGAACTCACCGACTAGTTCGTCGGTCTCCTTTTAATGCTGACAATCTTCGTCAGACTTCTTTTGCCTTGGTTGAAGTTTTACCAATTTTACCAGAGACAGAAGTTGAGATTAATTCTGATGAAATTGAATTTGAAGCTTTCCGGTCTTCAGGTCATGGCGGTCAGAATGTCAACAAGGTTTCAACCGCGGTTCGCTTAAAGCATAAACCTACCGGGATTGTGGTCGAATCTCAAGCTCAGCGTTATCAAGAACAAAATCGGCAAATGGCCATGGAAATTTTAAGAGCCAAGCTTTGGGAAAAGGAAGAAAAAAAACGCCGAGAGGAAGAAAACAAACTCAAGGGTGGCCGGACCAAGGCTGCCTGGGGAACCCAGATTCGCTCCTATGTCCTTCACCCTTACAAAATGGTCAAAGACTTGAGAACCGACTACGAAACCGGTGATGTTGATTCCGTTCTTGATGGCAATCTGGATGGTTTTGTTGAGGCGGCTATTAAAATTGTGGTATAGTGAATGTTGTTTGATTAGGAGCTCAATTAAGAGATATACCTAATTCAGCGAAGGAGGTGATTATGGAAGAGTCATTACAAAAAATTAATATTACTAGTGCTACTCCAGAGAGAGGAGGTTTGTTAAAAAAAATGCCTACTTCAGTAAGATCATTTGATTTAAAAAAGAACTTGATTCCGGCGGTGGCCATTGTTGTCATTATTTTAGCGGGGATAGGTAGTGGCTATGTTCTTGCCAACCGAAAATCAACCGGGCCAACCACCGAAACTGAGTTAATAGGAGGGGGCAAGGCTATTCAAGGACCAGATGAGGTGGGCATTAAAGATGAAGAGGTTTTTCGGGACACTGCCCAAGGACGAATCAAGGTTAACGATAACGAGAAAGTGCTTGATGGTTCCCATATCTTAATCCGGCCGGGTGGCGAAAGTCAGACGGCTTATCTAACCAGTTCAGTTTTGGATTTGAATCAATTCGTCGATAAATGTGTTCAGGTTTGGGGAGAGACGTTTGCTGGTCAAGAGGCAGGTTGGTTGATGGATGTCGGTCGGGTTAAAGTTCTTAGTTCTTGTCCTGATGGTGTTTAAAGATGGTCAAGTTTAAAAAAGTTACCAAGAAGTTTGGTGAAATTGTGGCTCTGGAGGATGTTTCTTTTGAGATTGAACCCGGAGAGTTTGTTTTTGTGACCGGACCATCAGGCGCTGGCAAGACAACCATTATTCGTTTAATGTTAAGGGACTATCTGCCTACTTCAGGCAAGATTAAAGTAGACGGTTTTAACTTAATAGAAATGAAGAAAAATGATATCCCTCAATTGCGAAGAAGAATTGGGGTGGTTTTTCAGGACTTTAAATTATTGACTGACAGAACGGTTTGGGAAAATGTCGCTTTGGCCTTAAGGGTCCTGGGTAAGGATGAAAAAGAAATTGAAAAAGAAATTCCTAAAATTCTCAAACTGGTGGGCTTAAAAGAAAGGGCTAATCTTTTTCCTTCCCAATTAGCCGGCGGCGAACTTCAGCGAGTTGGTTTAGCCCGAGCAGTCGTTGGCCAGCCAGAGATTGTGGTTGCCGATGAGCCGACCGGTAATCTCGATGTCGCCACGGCCTGGCAGATTGTCAGGCTCTTGCAGAAAATTAATCAAACCGGTAAAACCGTGATTATGGCCACTCATAATTTTGAAATTGTTAATTCGATGAAAGAAAGAGTGATTGAATTAGATAAAGGTAAATTAGTTTCTGATAAAAAGCAAGGCAAATATAAGATAAAATAAGTAAAAAGATGAAACAAATTTTTAGAACCACTTGGACTCATATTCGCCGTTCGCCTTATCAATCATTGGCGGCCTTGTCGATTATGATTTTAACTTTCTTCATTATTTCTGTTTTTACCCTACTGGGGGCTGGTTCCCAGGCAATTCTTAATTTTTTTGAGACTCGGCCTCAAGTCACGGCTTTTTTTGAAGATCAAGTCACTCTTGGAGAAATTGATTTACTCAAGGCCAAGCTAGCCGAAACGGACAAGGTTAAGGAAATGAAATATATTTCTAAAGAAGAAGCCTTAGCCATTTATCGAGAACAGAATAGAGACGACCCTTTACTTTTGGAAATGGTCACCGCCAATATTCTGCCCGCTTCTTTAGAAGTCTCAACAATCAATATTAATTATCTGGGGGAAATCGCGGAAATTCTGCGCCAGGAGCCAGGGGTGGAGGAAGTCATTTTCCAGCAAGATGTGGTTGAAGCCCTTAATAAATGGACAACCAATATTCGTCTCGTTGGTCTTGGTTTGGCAATTGCCTTTAGCTTAGCCGGTTTACTGACCATTCTGGTGATTATTGGGATGAAAGTCGCCCTGCGTAAGGAGGAAGTGGAAATTATGGAGTTGATTGGGGCTTCCAAGGGTTTTATTGGCGTTCCTTTTCTTCTTGAGGGTATTTTCTATGGAACTATCGGTGCTCTGATTGCCTGGGGCGTTGCCTATCTTCTCTTACTTTACGCCACACCATTTTTGATTGATTTCTTGGCAGGTATTCCTATCTTGCCAGTGCCCATCTTCTTTATGCTGGCGGTTCTAGGAGGAGAACTTCTTTTGGGTGCAATCATCGGAACCTTAGGTAGCTTCATTGCGGTTAGAAGATATCTGAAGTAAGATGTTGTCTATCCCAAAAAAATATTTTTTTCTTTTAATTGCCTTAATTGTTTCCCTTTTTCTTTCAACTCCTGTTGTTAACGCCAAGATTACGGATGAAGAATGTCAGCGAGATCTGGAAACCGGGCGGAAACATTTGGAAGAATGTATTGATGTTTGGAATAAGCTTTCAAGTCAAAAAGCGGAAGCGATTACGACCCTTAAGACCGAGCTAAGCAGATTTGATGCCAGTATTGCTTTGGCCACCGCCCAAATTTACACCACTGTCGCTGAAATAGAGAAGATAGAAGAAGAAGTTGGGGCTCTTTCCACCAAGATTGGCTATTTAGACGTTTCTCTTGATCAACTTTCTCAAATCCTAGTCAAACGGATTGCCGAAACTTACAAAAAAGGCAAGATTGATTCCTTTGCTTTACTTCTTTCTTCCAGGAACTTTTCTGATTTTGTTGGCCGTTATAAATATCTTCGAGTCATCCAACTTCATGATCGGAAGTTAATGCTTCAGATGGAGACGGTAAGGACTAATTACGCTGATCAAAAAACAGTTAAGGAAGAAAAACAGGCAGAGTTAGAAGCCGCTAAAGAAAAACTTGAATCCCAGAAAAATATTTTAGCTCAACAAAAAGCGGACAGACAAAGACTCCTGGCGGCCACTCAAAATGACGAAAAACTTTATCAGCAGTTGATTTCGAGCGCCAGAGCAGAGTTAATTGCTATTCAGGGAATTCTTGCCGGTCAAGGTAAGGAGATAGAAGCGGGTCATGTTTCTGAGGGGCAAAAAATCGCCACCATTCTTAAATGGGGTGAAGATGACAGTAGTTCATGTAATTCCTCGGGCGCGCACCTTCATTTTATGGTCGCCGAAAATGGCAATACTCATAATCCCTTTAAATACCTAAATAATAGTATTAGTTATGAGAATTGTTCTGGTTCAGAATGTAATAGTGGTGATGGTGATCCTTTCAATCCTTCTGGTAGCTGGACTTGGCCGATTAATTCACCAATTAAATTTAATCAAGGTTATGGTGATACTTGGGCGATTCACCATACTTGGGTAGGAAGAATTTACAGTTTTCATGATGGTATTGACATAGTTAGTAATTCATCGAGTGAAGTAAAAGCGGTTAAAGCCGGTAAGCTATATCAAGGTGTTTATGGAGTTGGTTGTAGCTTAACTTATGTTCGAGTTGATCATGATGATTCCAATCTTGATACTCTTTACTTGCATGTCTATTAATTAGTTAATGCCTATCCGGTTTAAAATAGTTGCTTTTTCTATCGCCTTAATGGCGATTTTTTTATTTTCTCCCAGAAAAGTATTGGCCAAAATAGAAATTACTGATTCGCCTCATGAAATAGGAATTAATGAAGAATTTACGGTCAGAGTCCGGTTGACTAAAATTAGTGGTTCCCACTATCTAGGTATCGGAGTTCATAAGGAAGCCGGTCAGGAATATTTTGGTTTAACAAAAAATAACGACAATTGGGTGGAAATGGAAGATAATAATTGTGCTGATTTTCCTTTAGTGGTAGTTAATGGAGAAATTTGGGAGAACAACCTGACTGGTAAAATTATCTACGGAGAGAAAGGTTTTGATGGAAGCCTAGGAGAATACATCCTGAAAATTATTAAGTATACAGAAGCCTCTTGCTTAAATGGTAAGTCAAAATCTTATTCTGAAGGAGAGACAATTTTTTCTTTAACCGACACTACTTCTCCTCCTCTCAGTCCAGTTTTACCGACTCCATCACCTTCTCCTGAAGCGATTAATAGCCCCTCGCCGATTTTAGTCACCGCCACTTTTCAAATAAATGAGGTTAAAAATGATGAAGGCGACCTTCTTTCTAGCGTTAAAGTTTACCTTGATGATGTTTATCTTCATCATTATGCTCCGGAAACATTGACTTTTTGTGATGGTTGTCAGTGTGATACCTCTGTGAGTTGTGGTTTTGGCGAACATACAATTCGTTTAGAAAAAACTAATTACAAGGATTGGACTGAAACAAAGATAATTAAAACTGGTGATTTTTATGAAGTTAATCCAATCATGAGTTTAGCTGAATCAGACTCTGATACTATTTCTTCACCCAGCCCTTCTTCCAGCCTCACGTCTAGTGCCAAACCAGTTAAAGTCATTGGTTCGACTTTATTAGGCAAAGTTTTAGGGGAAGAAGAATCTTCCCCGGCTGGTCTTTTTCCTTGGGAAGCAACCGAGGAAGCCAAGGAAGAAGGGTCAAGCCTGTCGGCTAGGGGGAAATTATTACCAAAATTATTTTTAATCTTAGGCTTTGGTTTTTTGGTCGTTTCTGGTATTTGGGTGTGCTATACTCATCGTAAGGAGTTAAAACATGGAGAAAGTTAAACAGAATGTCTTTCTTTGGGTTCCAGTCATTATCTGGTGTGGTTTGATTTTCTATCTTTCTTCGATTCCCAGATTAAGAGCCGCGGAAAATCCTTTTTGGGACGAGATTATTAGAAGCTTTCTTCACCTCATTATCTATACTATTCTTTTTGTTTTATTCTTTAGAGCCCTTAACGCTCTTAAGGAAAAGAAAGATTATCTCTGGCCTTTAATTTTTTCCCTTTTTTACTCGCTTTCTGACGAGATTCATCAATCATTTATTCCCACCAGGACTTTTCAGATAAGGGATTTACTGGTTAATATGTCAGGCATTTTTCTTGGAGGTTTAGGGATATGGAAATTATTACCAAGAGCGCCAGCGAAACTCAAAAATTGGGCAAAAGAATTGCAGTTGATTTAAAACCAGGCGATATTTTAGCTCTTTACGGTGAATTAGGCAGTGGCAAGACAACTTTTATTCAGGGTTTGGCTCAAGGTTTAGGGATTAGGAAAAGAGTCCTTTCTCCAACTTTTATTTTTATTCGTCAGTATCCACTGCCTAAGAAAAGCGGTTTAAGAATTTTTCATCATATTGATTTATATCGAATTAATAATGAGAGCGAAGCTGAAGGTTTGGGTTTAAAAGAAATTTTTGCTGATCAAGAGGGAATTAGCGTCATTGAATGGGCTGACAGAATTAAAGAAGTTCTACCTAAAAAAAGAATTGATCTTTTTTTTGAATATCTTGATGAAGACCAGAGAAAAATTAAAATTAGTGGTTTGAATAAGTTATGAAGCTCTATATTGATACCGCCAGAAGCCAGAAAACAATTGTTGGTTTAGATAATCAACGTTGGGAGTTTGAAACAAAGGAGTTTAAATCTCAAAAACTCTTGGCCTTGATTGATCAGACTTTAAAAAAGAACAAAAAAAGTTTAAAGGATTTGACTAAAATCGAAGTTAATCTGGGTCCAGGTTCTTTTACTGGTTTGAGAGTCGGTGTGGCCGTGGCCAATACTCTGAGTTGGGCTTTAAAAATTCCTTTAAATGATAAAAGAAAAGGGGAGTTAGTCGAACCTCAATATGATTAAAAAAATTGGGATACTATTAATTATTGGCGGTTTAGTTCTGATCAGTATGATTTACCTGCCAATTGTTAAAGAAGAGTTTAGTTACCAAGCCAGTATCGCCCAATCAAGAATTTCAGAAGAAAAGATTATTCCCAAATCCAGAGACTTTGGTTTGGTCATTCCTAGGATCCAAATTAATGAACAAATCTTTTCCGGGATTGATCCGACCAACCCCAGTGAATATTTGCCTGTTCTGACCCAAGGTGTGGCCCAAGCTCGAGGCAGCGCTTTCCCTGGGAAAGAGGGGAATGTTTTTATCTTTGCCCATTCCAGCGATACCCCTTTAAACATTACCCGCTACAACGCCGTTTTTTATTTAATTGGTAAATTGAATCCTAGTGATGAAATCATTATCTATTATCAAAAGAGACAATATACTTATCAGGTAACTGATAAGAAAATT
The DNA here is from genome assembly GCA_035529375.1 of Patescibacteria group bacterium. Lineage (NCBI taxonomy): Bacteria > Patescibacteria group bacterium. The sequence continues at coordinate 91,017 of DATKWU010000009.1, read as the reverse complement.
TTATCGCCAAAAGAGCTTGAGGAATTCCTGGGAACGTTAGAGGGTAAGACTCTAACCCTGCAAACTTGCTATCCACCCGGAACAACTCTTAAGAGATTAATCGTGATTGCAAAAGAAGCAGATTGAGTCTAAAAGTTCCAGTTGACTCCTGGTGGCTTGACAAAATAGAATATAGGCCGTTATAATACAAACAATCTGCTCCTATTTTAGATGTTTAATATTTTTAAATTAACTCCCAGAAAAATCAAAAAAGCCCACAAGGTTTTCACCTGGTTTGCTATTTTTTCTTTAATACTTCAATTAAATAGTAGTGTCTTTTTAACTCAATCTGTTTTTGCTGAGGAAGAAGCATCTGGTTCTGGTGGACAAACCCCCACTTTTGATTCTGAACCACCAGAAGATTCGTTACCGTCACCCTCTCCGTTACCAAGTTCAGATCCAAGCCCTTCTCCTAGTTCGTCTCCTAGTCCGTCACCAAGTTCAGATCCAAGCCCGAGTCCAAATCCAAGCCCGAGTTTTTCACCCTCCCCGTTACCAAGTAATCCTGGTGTTTTAGCAAATCCAAACTTAAACGTTAATCAAAATGGAAAAGACACAGAGGATCAAATGGGTGGTTTTGATCTTGATTCTTCAAAGACAGATGAGCCGAGTGGTCAATTAGCATCAATATCTACTGATAAAGACGATTACGCGCCGGAGGAAACAGTTATAATTTCCGGTGAAAATTTTCCTATAAATAGCATCTTATTGATTAAAGTTATTCGCCCCGATGGTTCTGTTGTTAAGGGTGATGGCAGTTTTGAAGAAGGGAGTGATGAAGTTACTACTGACGCTGAAGGCAAATTTATCTATCTTTATCAATTGGATGGAATTGAGGGAGAATATGTAATAGAAGTCTTTTTTGGGGGAACAGTTTTAGCGACAAGAATTTTTACAGATTCGCGTCCAGCTGATTCTTGTGGGCCGTTGAGTGGAGCGATTTGGACAACTGATGTTACTTGCTCAAGCGTTAATTTAAACCTTTATAGTAGTAAAAATGATGTTTATTTAAATGGTGGACCTCAAGGCGGTGGATCAGAATTACCGGATGGTAACTATCATGTCAAGGTAACCGAGCCAAACGGGACACTCTTAGGTCAAAGTTTGGGGGCTGATGTCACTGTCTTAGGTGGCGTTTTTAGTTCCTGCTATAACCTTTTTACTTTAACCAATTTTAGTGATACCTCTAACCCTGGAGGTGAATATAAAGTTTGGCTTAGCCCAGATCCAACTTTTCCAAACTCATGTTCTAAAACTGATAATTTTAAGGTGGTAAGTGAAGAAGAGGAATGTGTAGAAGGTCCGACTTGGGCTTCAGGAGTAGCAGGCTTCAATCAGGGAACAAGAAAAGATACTACACCAGTTTTACCTGAAAGATCAGATCCTAATGATGCCCTAGGCATACCTGATAGTCCCCAGCCTGATGTTAATTTCGTCAGTTTAGGAGTAGGTGGTTCGATTATTCTTTCTTTTACCGGCTGGGTCGTCGATGTTGAAGGTGACGACCTTTCTTTTCATGAAACGACATGGGGAAGAGTTGGTTATCCCGAAGAAAAAGCCCAGGTTGAAGTTAGTCAGGATGGAAGCAATTGGCAAGGAAGCTGGGAAGTGACCAATCATGATGGTGGTAATGGTATTGGCTACGTTGATTTTTCTTCTACAGGCTTGCCTTGGATAAAATTTGTCAAGATTACCGACACCACCAACTACGGTCCTTTTGGTAATGATGCTGATGGTTATGATCTTGATGCGGTTGATGCTACCGAGCAAGTTTGTGAAGAACCAGGCAATCACGGGACTTGTGGTAATGGGGTTGTTGAAGAGAATGAACAATGTGATGACGGGAATCAGAATAACGATGATTATTGTTCTAATAATTGTCAATGGAATCAAGTCTGTTTACCTGATGTCAACATGGTGGTCAATAGTGGGTTTGAGAGTCCGGTTGTAACCACTTCTCAAGCTTGGGACATTTTTGATTCTGGTACTCCTGGAATGGGTTGGACAGTTGAATGGCGGGAGAGCTTTTTTGATTATGGTGGCTGGACTCTCCCTGATCCGGCTCATCTAGAATTACACCGAGGTGTTAGTGGCTGGTTGCCATACAGTGGTTCCCAGCACGCCGAATTGGATACTGATTGGAATGATCATACCAGCACTTTGAATGGCGAACCAGCCTCAGTTAAAATTTATCAAGATTTACCTACTATCCCGGGTTACAATTACCAGATTAAGTTTCATTTTTCACCCAGGCCAAGCACCAATGCGGCTAACAACCAACTTTAATTTAGCTGGAATAATAGCGTTGTTGATACCTTTAGTCGAGCGGGTGGTGGTAATACCGACTGGTCAGAGCATGATTACACTTTTGCTGCTACAGGTGCACCAACCCGATTGCAGTTTACTGACGTAGGAAGCGCTGATTCTCTGGGGACCTTTATTGATGATGTCAGTGTTATTTGTTTAGGTGAAGAACAAGAATGTGGTAATGGGCAAAAAGAAGGACAAGAAGAGTGCGATGGAGAAGACGGAGCCACCCCTGGAGTAAATTTCTGCACTCATACCTGTCAGTTAGTACCGATTTATGATGGAGAGCATTCTTGTCCAGGAGATTTGGTTCCGGTTCAAGTAGGTGGACCATATGAAGTTTTCGGAAATGATGTTGATGGAATTAATATTTCCGTCACTCCTGGCGGAAAATATCTTTTTGAAGCTTTAGGAACGTTTATTCCCACTGGTGCACCAGGTTATTTGTCAGATGCAGGTTATACTCTTCTCAACGGTTCAATTGCTTCTCAGTATGGTATCCAGGGAAGTGGTGACGATTACGCTGCTCATGCCCTATTGGCCAATTTAGGCAGTGGTGTGGGAGTAGTTGATTGGGGAAATTACAACCCCAACCATGTTTATAAAAAGTATTATGAACCGACCGTTTCTTCACTTCAATTTTTAATTAGTGATCGTTATGATAACTGGTTTAACACAAGCTGGAATAATCAAAGTGGAATGTCAGATAATTCAGGCAATTTAACTCTGAATATTTATGAATGTCAGCTACAACCGGTCGCGATTGAGGCTTATAAAGTTGTTTGTGATAGTGAAGCTGATTTGCCTAACTGGGGTAATCATGGTAGCTTAATTGGACCAACTACAGCCCAGGATTATGTAGATAATTCTGGTGGTCACTGTCAATTGGCTGATGGTTGGAGCTTCCAATATGGACCAGCTGGTTCAGGTAGTTTTGATAGTTTCCAAACCAATACTCAGGTATTGGGTGGCTCTTGGGTAAGTTTTGGTCCAACAGTGGGGGGGTTGGCAACGGCAATAATAAATGATCTTTCTAACTTTGGAGGTATAATTGAAACGAGAGAGGTTTTTCTCAGTAATGATTATGTTCCTTTTAGTAATGGTAGTGATGTTAGTGCTGAATTTTACTGCACGGGTGATGTTTACAATTACGATAACTGGGAATGGATTAATAATCCTCAATACGGTCAGACCTATTACTGTGTTGCTTTCAATGCTTTGAATTATGGTTCCATCTCTGGAATGAAGTATGAGGATGTAAACGGTAACAATCAGCAAGATGCGGGTGAATTAGGTTTGCCTAACTGGACAATCGAACTTTATGACTCACCTGATGCTTTCAAATATTCAGTCCAAACTGATAGTAATGGCAGTTATTCTTTTAATAATTTAATTCCAGGAGTTTATAAAGTTTGTGAAGTTCCTCAACCTGGTTGGACAAGAACTCAACCTGGTAGTGATTGTTATTTTGAGGTAACTGTTGCTTCTGGTGATGAAATTAGTGGTAAAGATTTTGGCAACTTTGAACAAGGCGAGATTATAGCTTGTAAATATGACGATTATAATGACGATGGTGTAAAGGATGAAGGCGAGCCAGGTATGAACGGGATAACAATAAATCTTTACCAGAATATTTTTAGAGGAGAAGCCTCAGATCAAGAACCACCAATTAATGGTAATAGTGAAGAACCAGTTGATTCTTGCGAGACAGATGAAACAGGTTGTTGTACTTTTGACGGTCTTTATTTAGGAAGTTACAACGTTGAAGAAGATACCGAAGATCCTGAACTGGCGGGCTATGAACCAACCAGTCCTACTTCAGTCCCGGTTGTTCTTGATACTTCTGGACAAGAGGAAACAGTTGAATTTCTCAATGAACTCAAAACAATCACTCTTAGATTAAACAAGACTCATGATAAAATGGGAACCACTGCCAGTCCAGGTGATTCCTTTAACTTTACTTTAACTGTGACTAATGATTCTGATTCAACGGCTTATGGTGTGACGGTTCGTGATGTTTTGCCGGATGACTTTAGCTATGCTGGTAATGCTGAAGTTGATGGTGTTCCTACTGCTCCCGCTGTTAGTGGCCAGCAGCTGACTTGGAGTTTAGGTGACATGGCTCCAGGAGAAGTTAAAATAATTACTTACGATGTTGATTTAGATGATGGCTTGCCGGTCGGAGAATATCCTAATGTTGCTGTTGCCCGGGGGACTAATCGACCCTCTGGTTCTGAAGATAATAGCACCTCTTATTCTAACTTTGCCTTTGTCTACACTGCCCTAGGGATTGGTCTTTCTTATTCCACCTCGGTTGGCGGTTTGGTTTTAGGTGCGGCCACCGAAGCGGGTCAGGTTTTGGGTGCGGCTACGGGTTCACCAACATTATTTCTTATTATTGCCTTGTTAATGATTATGGCGGGTGTGGCTCTCTTGAATCTTGAGAGGTTAAAGAAACTTTTAGCGAGATTGAATACTAAGAAATTATTCAGAAGCTTTTTGATTGCTCTTGGCTTACTTATCTTTGCGGCTGGAGTGGCTCGAGCCGCTGATAATTTGATCGTGAAGATTGGCAAGTTACCTGAATACATTAACTATGATCCTTTTGAGATTTATTACACCGCTCTTCAAGTTGAAGGTAAACCGGTCGAGGTTAAAGCCTTTATGAATAAGGATGGTCAGTCTAAGTTTGAATTTGGCACTTCTAGTCAAACTTCAGGTAGTTTTAATGTTGATGGTAGCTTGCTTTCTGGTGATGGCAAATATTATTTCTTAGTCAAAGCGACCAGTGATGGGGTCACGGTTCAGAGTGACGAAGAAACAGTCATCATTGATCGTCAGGCACCGGGGCCAGTCAGCGATTATCGAAAAGAAAAAGTTAACAGTCGAAAATATAAAGTTTGCTGGAAGAACCCCAATGAAGATGATTTTAAAGAAGTTTTGATTTATCGCTCAGATAAAACTGAATTTGACGCTAATTCTTCAACCCTAATCACCCGCGTGGGTGGTGCCAAGAATGAAGAAAAATGTTGGGAAAATGATGTTCCTGATGACAAGAATTATTATTACGTTACCAGAGTGATTGACCAGGCCGGTAATATTTCTGGAGTCGTTGGTGATTCTGAAGTGACCGTCACCACCACCGAACAAGTGGCTGGCGCCGAAACAAGTGCTTCACCGGCTCCGATTGCTCTTCCGGTAGTTAGTCCAGCTCCATCAGAAGAAGGTCAAATTCTAGGGGGCGAAACTGATGAAACTTTACCAGAATCAGGTCTTATTGGTGGTTTGGGTCAGACCGCAAGTGAAACCATTTCTCGCCTGGGTACCTGGAAGACAATTGGTTTAGTAGCGGTCATTGGTGGTCTAATTGGTTTGGTAGTTTACTTCTTTAAAAAGCGTTAATCTCGCTTGACTTCATTTCAGGCTTAACCCATAATTAGCCTTATATGAACCTGCTCGAGTGGGCGAGGCATTTTTTCATTCCTCACCAATCTAATAATCACAAAGCGAAAATTCTTCAGCCTTCAGTTCTTACTGTGATTGTGGCGGTTTTCTTGGTTTATCAGTTCACCATTAATTTTTATGTCTTTCTCTTGCCTTCAGTTTTGGGTTATGCCTCAAATATTACCCCGGAACAAGTGGTTGAGTTAACCAATCAGAAACGTTTAGAGAGCGGCTTAGCGCCCTTAACGATTAATTCTCAATTAAATGAAGCGGCGCAAAGAAAAGCGGGTGACATGTTTGCTTTTAATTACTGGGCTCACAATTCACCTTCAGGTAGGACTCCTTGGGTTTTTTTTCAAGAGGTTGGCTATAAATACCTTTACGCTGGTGAAAATCTAGCTCGGGATTTTATGAATTCCAGTTCTGTGGTTGAAGCTTGGATGAATTCACCAACCCATCGGGATAATCTTCTTAATGGAAACTATAAAGAGATTGGTTTAGCAGTGGTTAACGGTACTCTTGAGGGAGTGGAGACAACCTTGGTAGTTCAGATGTTTGGAACACCAGCTTCGGCTTACGTGGCCCAACAATCAAGGACGACGCCGGCAACAGTTTCCACTCCAGAAAAAACTCCGGAATTAGGTGAAGCTTCAACCGTTGAGGAAAAGAAGATAGAAGAGGAAAAAATTGTTCTTGCTCCGGCGGCTTTGGCTCAGGAAAAAGAGGGAAGCGCGGCCTCGCCAATCACTTCACCTTTTGCTTTGACTAAGACTTTAGCGGTTTTAATTTTAGGAATTGTTTTAGGAGCTTTGATTTTAGATGTTATTCTAGTATCTCAAAAGAGAATTGTTCGTCTTTCGGGAAAGAACCTCGCTCATCTGATTTTTATTACTTTCCTTTTATTAGCCGTCGTCTTAACTAGTCAAGGAGCGATTCTATGACCAAAGATTTAAAACACTATTTAGCCCTGATTGCCTTTTTGTCAATTGGTTTGGGTTGTTTTTTGCTTTTCAATTACAATCGTCAAATTCAAATAGGAATTGCTTTGATTATGTCAGCTGTTTATGTTGTTTGGGGAATTGTTCATCATTCGATTAAAAAGGAATTACACATTAGAATTATTTTGGAGTATGTTCTTGTGGCGACCGTCGCAAGTGTTATCGTGGTTTTTCTTCTGATGAGAACTTAATCTTGTTTTTTGGTTAATTCTCTTCCGATTTCAATCGCTTTTAAGGCGTGTTTATAACAGAAAAGACGTCGTTCTGGAATGGGATTCCAGCCACGACCATCACTATTTTCTGCTAAAAGTAGGTGGTGCCAACCTTTTTCAGCTTCTCTGGAATTTCCGGCACGAATTAGATAAGACCGAGCTTCATCACAAAGACTATTAAGTTTTTTATCATCAGGGTCCTTATCCCAAACTTTTAATGATCTATCTGGCGCCCAACTGCCAGTTCTTAAATAAACTTTTTTCTTAGGTGGATTTTTCCTCAGATAATCAGTAGGTGTGGTGAGATTAATATCTTTTTCACTCGTTGCCCAACTAACAAAGTCTAAAAACCGTTCTACCGGAATAGAGACTGGTATATTGCCTCGGTAGCCAATGATTTCAAAATCACTGCCAAATGGAATAACCAATCCTTTAACTTTTTCTGACCGAGCCATTTTTTTGAGTCTTTTTTTGAGGCGATTTGGACTGAAGAGCCAACGGAGAGCCTTGGGTGCCGCCAAACTTGCCTCAAAATAATTAGGTGTCCAAACTTGCTTCATCAAAACAGCTTGCATTTCTGCACCGGCGCCTTTAATGATAATGGGTTCAAAATCAGGGTGGTTGACGTCATGACGAAATTTTAAAGCTAAAGTTGGTAAGCTGACTATTTGTTTAAAAAGAGAGGCAGTAAAAAAATACGTCCCTCTTTCAGTGAAACCAATTGGTTTTCTTTCAATAGAGACTGATTCTCCGGCTGCTGTTTGGGATAAAATTAAATGGTCATAATCAATCATAGTCCAAGAGAAACCAAATTTTTTTAAAATCGGAGCCAAGTTTGGACTCCAAGCAGCTTCTGGTAAAAAGAATCCTTTAGGATTTTTTACCCCCAGCAGACGCTCTAGAAGATCAAGATGTTTTTGAATATGAAGATTAATGTCAACTTCCTGAATAAGAGGAAGAATCGGTTGAGAGTAAGCAAAACCCAGCAATTCAAACTGGCCTTTTTCAATTCCTCTTTTAATTAAATCAATTATTTCTGGATATTCCTTTTCCAAAATTTCCAGAGTGACACCGGTAAAGTTAAAAGAAATTTTGGATTTGGGAATTTTTAAAAGACCTTTAAGAGTAGGTAAATAACTTTCTTTGATAATTTTAGGAATTTCTGCAGTAGGAATTTCGGCGTATTGAAGATTAGCGTGAAGAACCAAGGATGTATTTAACATTTCTAGTTTATCTTAACAAACAGAGAGGAACTTTTAAAGGGGTTAATCGCCTTTAATCACCGCTAGGGGTCGAAGGTGACAAACTTTTTTGCTTAAACCTGCTTCAACTAAGGTCTCAATCACCAAGTTTATATCTTTATAAGCCTGGGGGGCTTCATCAGCAATGACATGAAAGGGTTTATTATAAATAATTCCTCCCATTTGTTTTTCGAATTCCTCTTTTTTAATTCTTCTTTTGGCTTCGCTTCGACTCATGGCCCGACCGGCGCCATGATTAATGGAGAAATAAGTTTCTCTGGTGTCAGGCAAACCAACCATAATATAAGAAGGTGCGCCCATGCTGCCAGGCACCAACGAAGGATGGCCGGTTTCTAAGTAATGTTTAGGATTTTGTTCATGGTTGGCTGGTAAAGCCCGGGTCGCCCCCTTACGGTGAACCAGAACTTCTTTACCTTGATGTTTTTCCCATTTGGCAATATTATGAGCGACATCATAAAGAAGAGTTAATTTTGCTTCTTTGGTTTTAAATAATCTTTTAAAAACATCACGAACATAATGACTGATTAATTGACGATTAGCAAAGGCAAAATTAACACAAGCGGCCATGGCCGAAAGATAAGCGGTTCCAGCCGGTGAATCAGTTGGTAGAGCCGCTAAATTAGGAATAGGCGCTTTAATACCATAATTGGCTTCTTCTTCAGAGAATCTCTTAGTGTAATCAATACAGGTTTGATGACCAAGAGCCCGGGAACCAGTGTGGATCATCACGCAAATCTGGTTTTCAAAAAGGCCCCATTTTTTAGCCAAATCTTGATCATAAATTTTCTCTAAAACCTGGATTTCAATAAAGTGGTTACCAGAACCGAGTGTCCCGACTTCTTTTTCAGCTCGCTTGATGGCTCTTTCAGAGAGATTATTGGGATCAGCGCCAGCCATTCGACCGTTTTCTTCAATTGATTCCACGTCTTCTTTTTCGCCATAACCCTTTTTAATCAAAGCCTGGGCACCGTGATAAACAATTTCCCGGAAAGGTAGATTGGGAATAGCTTCTCGGCGTCTTTGACCTAAACCAACAGGAATTTCTCTTTGAATTCTATTGATTAATAATTTTAGAGTTTCTGAGGGAAAGAGTTTGGGATCATATTTAAGTTGACTATAGAGAAACCTAATACCGCAGTTAATATCCATCCCAACCGCGCCTGAAGAAACAAGACCATTAGTGACCATGATGCCGCCAATCGGTAAACCAAAACCTTCATGGACATCAGGCATGGCAATGACCGGTGAGACAAGCTTGGGTAAAGAAGCCGCTTGAGCGAGTTGTTCTAGAGACCGGTCTTCTTTGACTTTTGCCAAGAGTTCTTCTTTAACGTAAACTACAACATCGGCTCTCATTTGGGGAAGTTTTTCTATCTGCCAGCGGTTAAGACCAATGTTTTTAAGTTGAATCTCCATGGTTTTATTATAACAGGGATTTATGATAAAATATGGCTGTGATGAGGGCAGGTAATTTTTTTATTAGTCCTACTAAAGGTAAGATGGCCATTGATAAAGTGGTTGATGATTTAGTGGCTTTTATGAGTGAACAGCCGGACTATTCTTATCGGCTGGTGATTGGCACGGACTCAAAGACTAAAAAATTGACTGGTGGCGAGAAAGTGAGTTTTGTTACGGCCGTAGTCATTCACCGGAAAAGTAAGGGCGGTCGTTATTTCTGGCAGAAAAAGAAAGTTACCAATTTAAAAAGTCTTCGAGATAAAATTTATACAGAAACCCTTCTTTCAATTCGTTTAGCCGAAAAAATTGTTCCTCAATTAACCCAGAAATTAAATGGGGAAAGATATAAACTGGAAATTCACATTGATGTCGGTGATGTTGGTCCGACTCGAGAAATGATTAAGGAAGTCGTTGGTATGGTTAATGGTAATGGTTTTGTGGCCAAAACTAAACCGGAAGCTTATGGCGCTTTTGTTGTTGCTGACAAGCACACCTAAGAAGGGGGGTGAAGAAATTTGAAGAAAATTTTGATTATTATTGGCGCAGTTGTTCTCTTTGCTGGTTTAAGTTTGGCGACTTTTTACAATAATCTGGTTACCCAAAACCAAGCAATTGAGAATCAGTGGGCCCAGGTCGAGACTCAATACCAGCGTCGTTTTGACTTAATTCCTAATTTGGTCAAATCAGTTGAAGGCATTATGAGCCAAGAACAAGCGGTTTTTGGTCAAATTGCCGAAGCGAGAACTCGCTATTCAGGCGCGGCCACGGTTGAAGAAAAAGCTAAGGCCGCCACTCAAGTAGAGTCGGCTTTAGGTAGATTGCTGGTGGTCATGGAGAATTATCCTGAATTACGTTCAGCCGAAAATGTTTCTCAATTAATGGATGAATTGGCTGGGACAGAAAATCGAGTCGCCGTCGAAAGACGACGCTACAATGATTTAGTTCGAGATTACAATACAACTATCAAGAAGTTTCCGGCAAATCTGATTGCCGGTACTTTTGGTTTTAACGAGCGCTCTTATTTCGAAGCCGTTGAGGGAGCGGAACAAGCGCCTGAGGTTAATATTCAGCCGGAGAAACCTGAATGAAGTTTTTTAAACTGCCAGTTCTTTTATTGCTAGGATTTTTCCTAGTAGCCTTGCCGGTGTTGGCTCAGGATTTTCCTGAACCAACTGGCTATGTTAATGATTTTGCCCAGCTTCTTTCCCCTGATTACCGTGATTCTTTAGAACAAAATTTAACTGAGTTTGAGGAAAAAACAACCGCCGAAATTGCGGTGGTAACGATTAATTCCTTAGAAGGTGATTCAATTGAAGATTACGCGGTTCGTTTATTTGAAGAGTGGGGCATAGGTAAAAAAGAAAAAGATAACGGCCTCCTGATTCTAGTATCTAAGGAAGAAAGAAAGATAAGAATCGAGGTTGGTTATGGTTTAGAGCCAGTGATTACTGATGGCCGAGCCGGTAAAATTATTCGGGAAGAAATGAAACCGGCTTTTAAAGAAGATAATTATGATCAAGGAATCAAACTAGCTGTCGAAAAAATCCAGGGATACATTACTTCTGGCGAAGTACCTTCTAGTCAGGAAGAAATTCAGGTAAAGGCTTTGGCAATTTTACCCTTGATTATTATTAGTTTTATTATTCTGATTTACGCTTCTTCTTTTCTAGGAAGAAGTAAAAGATTTTGGCCAGGCGGTGTAATTGGAGGAATAATGGGAGGTGTTTTAGGCCTAATTATCGGGACAATCTTATCCTTTGCCCTTCTGACTTTTAGTCTCGGTATCTTTGGTCTTCTTTTAGATTATGTTCTTTCCAAGAATTACAAAAAACTGAAAAAGAAAAAGAAACCGACCAATTTTACCAAGAGCTGGGGTGGCTTCTTTAGTGGCGGTAGCGGTGGTAGTGGCGGCGGAGGCTTTGGTGGTTTTAGCGGTGGTAGTGGCGGCGGCGGCGGTGCTAGTGGAGGGTGGTGATAAAAAATGAAGAAAAATAGAATTGTTCTGATTAGTCCGGAAAAAATTAAAATAAAAAAGGTTAAGGTTATCAAGAGAACAATTTTTTATGATCCAAGAGGTTTTTTAGTTGAGACTTTTGATTCTGCTAAGGAGAAAAGCAAAAGTATTTACAGCTACAACTCAGTGACCAGACCTGGTCAGGCAAGAGATAAGGATCAATATCATTTCCATAAACATCAAAAAGATCGTTTTACCATTGTCCGCGGGACAATGTGGATTTTACTTTTGGATATGAGAAAAAATTCTTCTACTTATGGAAGACTTGAAGTGGTTGAAGCAAAAGGAGCTGATTTGAAGATAAAAGTAAAAAAAACGGTGCCTGTTTATACCATTACTATTCCTGAAGGAGTTTATCACGGCATTATGGCGCCCGGTCCTGGTGAAGCGGAGTTAGTTAATCATCCAACCAAAGAATATAATCCTCAGGATGAAGGCAGAATTTCTTTTAAAGAGATAAAAGTTAAGTCTCTAAATAACGCTATTTTTAGTTGGGACTTAGTTAAAAAGAAATGAAAAAGGTTTTAGGTACTGGTTTGTCAGGCTTAGTTGGTTCAAGAATTGTTGAGCTTCTTGGAAAAAAATTTGATTTCCAAAATCTGGATTTAACCACCAATATTGATATTACTGATAAAGATCAGTTAGAGAAAATTATTGGTTCTAGTCAGGCTGATTCCTTAATTCATTTGGCTGCTTTTACTGATGTTAATCAGGCCTGGGAACAACGCGGTGATAAAAAAGGACCTTGTTATCAAATTAATGTTGTGGGAACGCGCAATCTGGCTCAATTATGTCAGCAATATAACAAATATCTAATTCATTTTTCCACTGATTTTATTTTTGATGGCAAGAAAAAAACAGCCTACAAAGAAACGGATAAACCTCAGCCAATCGAATGGTATGGCCAGACTAAATATTGGGCTGAAGAAGAAATAAAAAAACTGACAAATAATTTTTGTATCTTGAGAATTGCTTTTCCTTATCGGGCCAAATTTGAACCCAAAATTGATTTGATTAGGAGAATGATTAAGGGTTTCGAAGAAAAGAGTCTTTATCCGATGTTTGCTGATCAGATTACGACACCAACCTTCATTGACGATATTGCTTTTGGGTTAGAAAAGATTCTTGAATCAAAACCAAAAGGCGTTTTTCATTTAGTCTCTTCAAGTTTTCAATCACCCTATGATTTAGCTCTGGAGATAGCTGATGTTTTTGGTTTTGATAAAAAGTTAGTCAAAAAAGGTTCTTTAGCAGAATATCAAAAGAAACAATCAAAATCAGATCGTCCTTGGCATAAGTTTTTAGGCCTTTCTAATGAAAAAATAGAGAAGGAATTAGGTATTAAGATGAAGACTTTAAGAGAAGGACTGGAGAAGATGAAAATACAATTGTCTAATTAAAGCAAATCCGGCCTTCTTTTTTTAGTTTTTTCTTTGGCTTTCTTTTGGCGCCACTCTTTGATTTTTTGATGGTTGCCGGAGAGAAGAATCTCTGGAGCTTGCCAGCCTTTAAATTTAGCCGGTCGGGTATATTGAGGGTACTCCAGGAGATTATTAGTAAAAGACTCGTTTTTAACCGCTTCTTCTTTTTTTAAAACACCAGGAATTAGTCTGATAATGGTGTCAATGACAATCATGGCTGGTAGTTCGCCACCCGTCAGAACATAATCGCCAATCGAGATTTCTTCGTCAACTAAATGTTTCCGGATTCTTTCATCCACCCCTTCGTAATGACCGCAAATAAAAATTAGATGTTTTTCCTTGGCCAGTTTTTTAGCCATGGTTTGTTTAAAGATTTTACCTTGAGGGGTTAAAAGAATTGTTTTAGTTTGTTTTTGCCGAAGTTCTTTTAGAGCCTGGTAGATAGGTTCAACCATTAAGATCATCCCTGGGCCGCCACCAAAAGGTCGGTCATCAACGGTTTGGTGTTTGTCTTTTGTCCACTTTCTCAGATCATGAATTTTAATCTTTGTTAATTCTTTCTCCTGGGCCCGTTTAATAATACTCTCAGCAAAGGGGCCCTTAAACATCTTTGGAAAGAGGGTGAGAATATCGATCTTCATACGTTTGCATTTTATCAGGATTATCTGTTAGAGTAAAACCATGAAGATTGTTGTCATTATTCCTACTTACAACGAGAAAGAAAATATTGCCAAGATGATTGAAGTCTTAGAAAAAGAGGTTTTTCCTAAGATCAAGAAATATGAGATGAGTATTTTAGTGGTTGATGATCATTCGCCTGACGGGACGGCGGAGGTGGTTAAAGAGAAGATGAAGAAGTACAAGAATGTAGAGCTTTCTTTAGGTAAGAAAGAGGGTTTAGGGGCAGCTTATATTCGGGGAATGAAGCAGGCAATGGAAAAGATGGAGGCGGTGGCGGTAATTGAATTTGACGCTGATTTTCAGCACGACCCTCAATACATTATTGATTTAGTCAAAAAATTTGACCAAGGTTATGATCATGTTATCGGCTCAAGGTTTATTAAAGGCGGCTTAATCCCCAAAGAATGGGGTCTTTTTAGAAAGATTTTAACCACTTTTGGTGGTCTTTTTAGTCGAATCGTTCTCTTTTTTCCTAAGATTAATATTGTTAAAGACACGACCACAGGTTTGAAGTTGACCAGAACTAGAGGCGTTCTTGATCAGATTGATTTTTCTCGCCTTTCCAGTGGTTTTTTCTACAAAACCCAAATTCTTTATCAATTAGTTCAAAATAAAGCTAAAATAGTGGAAATTCCCTTGAGATTCAAAGTTCGGGAAATCGGCAGATCTAAGTTAAGTAGCAAAGACGTGATTGTGACTCTTATTTCCGTGATTCTTTTGCGGCTTCAAGATCCTAAGACCATTCAATTCATGAAATTTGCCGTAGTTGGCTTTATTGGTTATTTAGTTAACGCCATCGGTTTAGAAGTTTTCTATCGGGCTGGCTTTTCGCCTGGTCCGGCCACAGCCATTGCTACCGAATTGGCTATTATTAGCAATTTTATTCTCAATAATATCTGGACTTTTGCCGAGAAAAAGATTGTTTCGCTAAAACAACTGCCCTACAAATTCATTCAGTTTAATTTAACTTCGATGGGAGCTTTGATTATCCAGACGATCGTTGTTTGGGCCGGGACGAGTTTCTTTGGCGATCAATGGCGTCAAATATTCTTAATCTTGGCGATTGGTTTTCTGGTTCTTCCTTACAATTTCTTTATGTATACCACTTTTATCTGGAAAACAAGAAAATCTAAACTTTTTGGCCGGATTCAAAGAAGGATAGGATAGGTGTCTTTTTATGGGAATAGAAAAAGCATTAGAGAGTTTAGAAGAGCTTCTCAAGGATTGGGGATTATCTCAAGACGATTGGGTGTTTACTTCTCAGTACGCCTACAGACTTTTAGGCTATGAAGTAAAAGTTAGGGAAGGGCATTTCAATATTCTAGTCAATAAAAATAAACTTCCCTGGAAAGTGGGAGAGGGGCTTGAGATTCATCCGCCTAAAGGAACAAAATCCGCTAGACAATATCACCAATTTGTAAAAAAGACGGGGTTTGAGGTTGATATTATTCCCGGATCACCGTTAGATTTTGAGAAAAGGTCTAAGAAGACTATCAGGTATTCTCTTCCTAATAGAAAACAAATCCTAGTTCACACTCCGTGGGGGTGCTTGGGAGAATTAAACCTCCTTCTCTCTCAGTGCAACGATAAGGGATGGGGAGAAGATAAGGGCGCACGAGTTCTTACTTCTGTTGATGACCAAAGAAAAGTATTTTTGAGGAGAGGAGAGAAAAAACTAGCTGAAACCTATGGTGATTTAATCAAAAAATATAGCTTCCTTATTAAAAAAAGAAAAATTCCGAAAGCTCCGGAAAAAATTAAGAAAATCTCTGGAATAGTTGCTTCTAAAGGAAAAGCCAGTGGTAGAGTTCGGGTTATTTTGGATCCTGCAAGAATAGAAAGGTTTAATAAGGGTGAGATTTTAGTTACTAAGATGACTTCCCCTAAATTTACCACTATTATTCAAAAAACTTCAGCAATTGTGACAGACGAAGGCGGAATATTGTGTCATGCGGCTATTATTTCAAGAGAAATGAAAATTCCTTGCGTAGTGGGAACGCAGATAGCGACTAAAGCCTTGAAAGATGGTGATCTAGTTGATGTTAATGCGGAGAAGGGGGTTGTGAGGAAGTTATAAAAATGGAGTCCAGTCAGCAATGGCTAAAGTATTCCCCGTAATGAAATTGATAGCATAAAGATAGATTGGTAAGAGAATTACTCCAAAAGCAATTTTAAATTCTTTTCTGACTAAAAATTTGTCAAAAGCAATCAGAATGAAAGGGAGCATGGGTAGGCTGTAACGACTAATATCCCGGTGAGAGATAAAAAGAGTGGTGAAATAAAAGACCGCCGTAAAAAATCCCAGTTCATAACGTTTTTGTTTAAACAAATAAATCACCCCTAAAATTCCTATTAAATAAATATAAATTGCTTCTTCTAGCCAATAAGTGCCTACCCAGGCGGCAGCCGCATTAAAAATTTGCAAGGGTGGCCAGAAAAGATGAATATTGTCACCTGAATGAAAATAGGCAAAGAAATCGCCATAGATATATAAATAGTATAGGGAGACTACTAAAAGAGCTAAAGGGATCAAGAAAAGAGGAGCATAGGTTTTAGTTAGCTGACTTAGTTTGGTTTGCCAATCTTCTTTAATTGCCTGCCAATTTTGCCAGAAGATGTAGATTCCGTAAGCCAGAAAAAGCAAAATTCCCGGCGGTTTGGTTAGTTGGGCCAGGGCCCCAAAACTCCCAGCCAGCCACCAATTTTTCTTCTTAAAAAAGTAAAAGGAGAGAAGCAAGAAAAGAATGAATAGAGGTTCGGGTGAACCGACGGAGCGGACAATCAGCCAGCGAGCCGGAAATAGAAGGTAAACAATTGCTAGCCAGAGAGGTTCTTTTGAGAGTCTGAATTCTTTAAGAAAAAGATAAAAAACAAAAGCCGATAAGAGGGCCGCCAGAACGCTAATCGAAAGCATTGACCAAAGGGAATTGATAACCAGACTGCCAATTCTGATTAAAAGGGGATAAAGAGGAAAGTGGGCGGCATAATAGATAACCGGTAAATCAAAAGGAACAAGGTTCTTAATAATCTCTGGATTGTAAAGAGATTTGGCAATCACCACGTAATAAAGGCCGTCAAAATTTTTCATAATCGTCGCCATTCCTCCGGCCGGTAAGTTAATATTCCAAAAGCGAGGTAGTCTTAAGAAAAAAGGTAGCCAGATAAGGGCGGTTGAAGCTAAGCTGACCAGGCTAATAATCAGGAGATCGCGCCAAGATTTTTTGATGACTTTCATCGTCTCTATAATAGCATAAGCTCATTCCTATTTGCTATAATTCTAACTGATGGAGAAGCTAGACGCCCTTTCGGTTTTCTTTCCGGCCTACAATGAAGAAGCTAATATTGAGGCTACCGTCACTAAAGCTCTTAAGATTATTCCCCAGGTAGCCAAAAAATGGGAAGTAATGGTGATTGATGATGGTTCAACTGATAAGACGGGTGAGATTGTTAGGAGCTTGATAAAAAAAGAATCCCGTATTCGCTTGATTACCCACACCCCCAATCGTGGCTATGGGGCGGCGCTTAAATCCGGTCTTTATCATTCTCAATATCCCTGGATTGTTTTTACTGATGGTGACGGTCAGTTTGATTTTAGTGAAGTGACAGAATTCATTAAAACTCAACAGGAAACTAAGGCGGATTTGGTAATTGGTTATTACCTGAAGCGCCAAGTGCCTTTTTATCGGATTTGGGGGTCAAAATATTTATGGCAACCAGCGGTTTATTTTCTTTTTGGTTTAAAAGTAAAAGACATTGATTGTGGTTTTAAAATGATTAAAAAAGAAGTAATTGAAAAAATACCGGCACTTGAATCCGAAAGAGGTCCTTTTATTACCAGTGAGTTATTAATCAAAGCCAAAAAGGCGGGCTTCAAAATTGTAGAAATAGGGGTCCGTCATCTTCCCAGGCAAGAAGGCCAAGCCACGGGAGCAAGCTTAAAAGTGATTCTGGGTGGTTTGACTGATCTTTTTAGATTAAGAAAAAAATTAAAGAAATTAAAAAATGAAGATATTTAAAAAGAAAATAGTCAAGTTTGTTAAAAATAATCAGACTGAAGTCATCATTTTAAGTCTGATTCTTCTGGTTGGTGCTTTTTTACGTTTTTATCGCCTCCCTGAGTACATGACTTTTTTGGGTGATGAAGGTCGAGACGCTCTTGTTTGGTTAAGGATGATTAGAAACGGAAAGTTTGTTTTAATTGGTCCGGTGACTTCCATTGGTAATATGTATCTTGGCCCTTTATATTATTATTTTGCCTTACCTTGGTTTTTTCTTTTTGGTTTATCACCAATTGGTCCGAGTGCGATGGTAGCTTTCTTAGGGGTGGTGACTATCGGTTTTGTTTGGTGGGTCGGCCGTGAATGGTTTGATCAACAAGCTGGTTTAATTGCGGCCTTACTCTACGCGGTTTCACCGGTGGTCATTGTTTACTCTCGTTCTTCTTGGAATCCTAATATTATGCCTTTTTTCGCTTTACTAACAATTTATGGTGTTTATCAATTTTGGCTCAAACAAAGATTTTGGTGGATTCCGATTGTTGGTCTTGGTTTATCCTTTGCCCTGCAATCTCATTATCTGGGTTTACTTTTAATTCCGACAGTCAGTTTCTTTTGGCTTTTAACTTTAAAAGACGTCTTGAAAAACAAGGCTAAAATAAAATCTTTGTTTCTTTACACTCTGGTCTGTGTTTTAATTTTTGGCGTTCTGACAATTCTTCCTTTAGCTTGGTTTGATTTACGTCATAATTTTATTAATTTTAAGGCTTTTAAAGCCTTTTTCACTGTTCGTCAGACAACCGTTAATCTTAAGTTTTATAAAGCTATTCCTCAAATCTGGAATTTAGCTTCACAGGTATGGACAAGATTAATTGCCGCTAAAAACGAAGCCTATGGTGGTTGGCTGGTAATTCTAACAATTTTAGGATTAGTTGGTTTTAGTTTTAATCGTTATTCTAGAAAGCCAAACTGGTCAAAGATTTGGCAGGAAAACAAACCCCTGTTTCTCATCTTAATTTGGTTAATTGTTGGTTTGTTTGGTTTAGGTAATTACAAACAGCATATCTATGATCATTATTTCGGCTTTTTCTTTCCCGCGCCTTTTCTTTTAGTTGGTTGGGTTTTGTCTCAAACTTGGCAGAAAAAAATCTACGGGAAAATTATTTTTTTCGTTATTTTCACTTTTCTTATCTCTTTAGCCTGTCAAAACAATCTTTTAAAAAGAGCTTCGAATAATCAATTAGGGAGGACTCAGGAAATAGCCCAATTTCTCGTTGGTCAAGCCAAGGGCAAGCCTTTTAATCTTGGTTTAATTGCCGAAAGAAATTACGCGGCGGCTTATGCCTTTTTTATGGAGAAGTGGGGGATACCGCCAACGGCAATCGAACCCCTAAGAACTGAAGAGACGATTACGGACCAGCTTTTTGTTGTCTGCGAAAAACTGCCTTGTCAGCCGACCACTGATCCTCAAGCAGAAATCGCTAATTTTGGTTGGTCTAAAATTGACCAAGAGTGGGAAGTCAAAGGGATTAAAATTTACAAATTGATCCACTCTTACCCTAATGAAGAAATTCTTGAAAAAAAATAAATTCTCGCTGATTGCTATTTTGGTGTTAGCTTTTCTGGGAGTTTATTGCTCAAAAGGTCTTTTTACTCACTATGCTTTTTTTACCCACGATGGCGACCACCATATCGCCCGGAGTTTTGATGCAATTACGACTTTGAAAGAAGGCCATTTTCCTCTTCGCTGGGCCGGGAGTTTAAATCATTACGGTGGTATCCCTATCTATAATTTTTTCTACCCCCTGATTTATTATCTCGTTTTTCTTATCAACTTTTTGGTAAACGATGTGATTCTCTCTTTGAAGTTTATTTATTTTTTCACCCTTCTCTTGACTCCCGTCTTTTTTTATCTTTGGCTTTCAAGAGAGACTAAAAACTACTTAGCCAGTTTTGTTGGCGCCATTCTCTATCTTTTTGTCCCCTATCGTTTTTTACTAATTTTCGTCCGTGGCAGCCCCGAATTTATGAGTTATCTGATTTTACCGTTATTGCTTTTTCTGATCAGTGGTTTGTTTGAAGACAAGCTCAAAGGTAAATCGCTTTATTTAAAAGGATTTTTAACCGTGATTGTTGGTAGCTTATTATTAATTTCCCACAACTTTGCGGCGATGTTTCTCTTGCCGATTATTGCTTTTTTTATTCTTTATAAAATGATTTTGCTTAAGTTTTTTGACAAAACGAAAATTGTTTTTATCCTTTTGGTTTTTTTAAGTTTTTTTGGTTTAGCTGCCTTTTTTATTGGTCCCGCCTGGGTGGAACAAGGTCAAACTAGACTCGCGACCCTCCAGACAATTAATTATCAGGACCATTTTCCTACTTTAAGACAGTTAATTCGTTCTCCTTGGGGCTATTATTACTCTTCTCCGGGAACAAAATATGATCAAATGTCCTTTATGCTTGGTTATGCCCAATGGTTAGTTCTTTTTTTCTCTGGTTTGTTTCTTGTTTGGGAGTGGCTAAGAAGTAAAAAAAGACGACAATATTTCCTTGAAAATTCGCTGATTCTTTCCTGGTTTTTTCTTTCCTTATTTTTAATTTTTCTTATCTTGCCTTACTCGCTTTTTCTTTGGGAAAGAGTAGTTTTTCTTCAAAAAATTCAATTCTCTTGGCGACTTTTGGGGGTGACTAGCTTTACGATTGCCGCTCTCGCTGGATTTCTTTTAGCTAAGATAAAGGAGAAAAAGGTTTCTTTAGGCTTAGCCTTTATTTTTATCTTTTTTGCCCTGGTGGGTAATAGAAATCATCTTTTATCCCAACCGACCAACGATATCACCCCCTATTACCAATTTGAAAGCCGCCACATTCACCGGTTTTCCACCACTACTTTTGAAGATGATGTTTTATATCGTGAAAGCGAGAAGGGATGTACTTTTGAAGAACCTTTCATTCTTGTCGGCCCAATAGAAAAAGCCGATGCTTTCGTTGCTAGAATTAAACCTTCTCCAGAAGAATATCAACCGCCGCCTTTTGCCCAACAGAGCGGAACAATAAAGACTTTAGAAGAAGGAGTGGAAATCCCGTATCAGGTAGAACGCGGCAACACCTTTGGCAAAATCACTCTTGAGAGTCCAGTTGAGCTGGAGACTGACATCAGGCTCAATTTGGAATATTTTCCTGGAGCTTATCAGTTATTTTTTAACCAAAATTTGGTTCAAAATGACTTTAATTGTCAAGGCAGAATTTGTTTAAAAAATGTGAAGTTAGATGTAGGTGATAATTCTGTTGAATGGAGAATTGTCCAAACACCAACCCAGAAATTTTTCAATGGCCTTAGCCTCTTCTTTTTACTTTCATGGTTAGTTTTACTTTTTTGGAAAACGAAATTAAATTTGCCAAAATTCAAAAAATTTTCTTTTCTGATTCCTCTTTTACTTGTTTTCCTAATTTTTTCTTTTTTCCGTTTTTATCATCTTAACGAAAGAGTCATTTTTGATTGGGATCAAGAACGAGACGCCTTGGTCGTTAAGCAGATCTTGACGGAAGGGAAGTTGACTTTAATCGGTCCTCGAGTTTTGGGGCCAGAAGGCTTTTTCCTTGGTCCTTATTTTACCTATCTTTTAACTCCTTTTTACTTCATCACTACCCTTCATCCCCAAGCAATTGTTTTATTTATTGTCTTTTATAATCTTTCTTTTTTTGCTTTGGCTTATTGGCTATTGCAAAAGTTGTTTGATCGCCAAATCGCTTTGATTTTTCTCCTGATTTGGTCACTCCATCCATCCTTAATTGAGATTGATCAAATTGCCTGGAATCCAATTTTAGTGCCCTTAATGGTTATCTTTAGTTGGTTTTTCTTGGCAAAGTATTTTAAGAAACCTTCTCTTGTCTTTAGCTTAATCCTTGGTTTAGTAATCGGCATGGGAATTAACTTTCATTTTCAATTAATCTATTTAATTCCTTTTAGTTTAGTTTTCCTGATTAATAAAAAACTGAATTTCAAAAGAATAATTACTTTTTTAATCGGTATCGGCTTGACTTTTTTACCGCTTTTTCTTTTTGATTGGCGCCATCAGTTCTTAAATACCAGATCATTGATTAATTTTCTTACCCCGAAAAACGGGGGAGTCGATTTATTTGCCTGGCTGCCCGTTTGGCGAAATATTAGCTCTGGTTTTGGCGGTTTTAACCTTCCTTTTTTCCCTCTCTTATTTTATCTTTTGCCCTTGGGAATAATTATCTTTCTTTGGCAGAAAGAATCGGAAGAGTTTAAGAAAAAGTTTTATTTAGCCACCACCATTCTTTGGTTAATCTTTCCTTTTGGTTTTACTATTTTTGGCCAGAGACCTTCAGAATATTATTTTAATTTCCTTTATCCCTTTTTAGCTTTGTTTTTGACTCTCTTTTTAATTAAAGTGATGAGAAAATGGCAACTGGTTTTTCTCTTAATCTTGTTTCTTTTATTATTCAGAGGTAGTCAGTTAGTCAATCAACTTGGGTCCAAACAATTAGGCTTAAATTATAAGGAAAAAGTAGTTTTGAGAATTGGCGAGATTGCCAAGGAAGAAAAATTCAATGTTTCTTATTCAGTCCCTCTGGGAATGAATGCCGGCTATCGTTATCTCTTTGACTTTTATCAAGTCAAACCAAGCCAAAATCCTGATGACCCTCTTTTTCAAATAGTCATTCCTCCTCAAGAAGTTGAGGAAATTTATGGAGGCATTGGGCTCAAAATCCCTCCAGGTTTTAAACCTTAGGCGGATAAGGTATAATTTCTTTAAAGAAAAATGAAGCCCTATCTTTCTGTTGTTATTCCCATGTTCAACGAGGAGAAAAATCTCAAAAGAGGCGTTTTAGAGGAAATTGATCAATATCTTAAAAAACAAGATTATGTTAGTGAAGTCATTGTTTCTGATGACGGTTCAACTGATAAGAGTTTAAAAATGGTTGAAAAATTCTCTCAATATCATTCTCGTTTCAAAATAAAGAAAAATAAACATGCTGGTAAGCCTTTTGCCATTAAGTCGGGTTTGGAAAAAGCAAAAGGAGAGATTATCTTATTTACGGATATGGATTTGTCAGTCCCCATTAAAGAGATGGAAAAATTACTTCCCTGGTTTGAAGAAGATTTTAAGATTGTGATTGGCTCTCGAGGCAAAGAAAGGAAACGCTTTCCTTGGTACCGGAAAATTATTTCCTGGGGTTTCCGGTCTTTTCGGCAAATCTTTTTCCTACCCAAAATTATTGATACCCAGTGTGGTTTTAAGGCTTTTAAGAGGAAGGCCGGTAAGGAGGTTTTTAGAAAGATGCGGATTTTTAAACAAATAACTGAAATAAAAGGTTGGCGGGTAGGTGCTTGGGATGTCGAAATGCTTTTTGTGGCTGAAAAAAAAGGCTATCGGATTAAAGAGGTGCCGGTGGCCTGGGAAGATAGAGATGTGGTTGGCGGCAAACAAAAAAATTTTATCAAAGAGTCGAAGGAAATGCTTTTCGAGATTTTAAGAGTTAAAATCAATGACTGGCGAGGCGATTATGATTAAAAGGCTAAAAAAAGATTATGGTTGGGTGTTGGGCTTGGGGATGGTTATTTTAGTGATTTTCTTTTTCTTACGACTGATTAATTTAACCATTCTCCCTATTTTTGCTGATGAGGCCATTTATATTCGCTGGTCTCAAGTAATGAAGGCCGAACCGACGCTGCGTTTTTTACCTCTTTCTGACGGCAAACAGCCCCTGTTCATGTGGCTTTTAATGGGAATTTTGGCGGTGATTAAGAACCCGCTGGCGGCTGGCAGATTTTTATCAGTCATGGCCGGCTTAGGCTCCTTAATTGGTATTTTTCTTTTAACTCTGGCTCTTTTTAAAGATAAAAAGACGGCTTTAATCGCTGCCCTGTTTTATGCGATAGTGCCCTTTTTTGTTTTTTTTGACCGGATGGCTTTAGTTGATTCTTTATTGGCGATGTGGGGGATTTGGGTTTTTTATTTTGGGATTCTTTTAATTCGCCATTTGCGTCTTGATCTGGCGATGATTAGCGGGATGATTTTGGGCGCCGCTTTAATCACCAAATCACCAGCGCTCTTTTTTGCCATTTTATTACCAACTGTTTTTTTATTTCATCCCTTTCCCACTAGACGGCTGAAAAAATTGGCGAAGTGGCGTCATTTTGGCCAGGCAGTTTCTCTTTGGGGTGTGGTTTATGCTTTTGCTTTTGGGATTTATAATTTACTCCGTTTAGGTGCTAACTTCCAGATGATCGCTTTACGAAATAAAGATTACGTCTTTTCGTTTAAAGATATTCTGGCTCACCCTCTCGATCCTCTTAAACCCCATTTTTTTGATTTGGTTAGATGGTTACCTAATCTTCTGACTTGGCCAATCTTAATTTTGGCTTTGGCGGCTTTAGCCTGGATGTGGCTTAAGAGAGAAAATTGGCAACAGGCCACTTGGCTTTTTCTCATCAGTACTTTGCCCTTATTTGGTCAAGCCGTTTTTGCCAAGGTCTTTACGCCCCGTTATATTCTTTTCACTGTTTGGCCTTTAATTATCTTAGCGGCCTATTTCTATGTGGCGGTGATTGAGAAATTGGCTGTTTCGTTCCAAAAAAAAGTCCAATCTAGTTTATCAGTTTCTTGGTTGCTGATTTTGTTAATTATCATTCCTTCTCTTTATTATAATTATTTCTTATTGACCCAACCAGAAAAAGCGCCGTTGCCAAGAAGAATGCGTTCTGGTTATCTTGAAGAATGGTCAGCCGGCCAAGGAATTAAGGAAATTGCTGACTTGGTTAAGGAAAAAGCCAAAGAAAAAAGTGTCTTGGTCGGCACAGAAGGCTTTTTTGGAACCCTGCCTGATGGTTTGCAGATTTATTTGGAAAAAGTCCCAGGCGTAACCGTGATTGGGGTGGGTTATCCAATTGTTAGTGTTCCTCCCAGCTTAGTCAATTCTTTGGTTGATAATGAGGTTTATCTGGTGGTCAACCAGAGTCGTTTGCAGATAGCACCGGAAGCTTCTGGGTTGGAGTTAATTCAAGAATATCCTAAAGCGATTAACCCTAAGGGGATTGAGGATAAATTATTATTTTTTAAAGTTAAGAAAGAATTTTGGCAGAAAAAATGAAAAAATTAAAACTAATGAAAAAATTAAAACTGCCTCTTTTTATTTTCCTGGTGCTTTTTTTAGCCTTTTTTTCTTTTAATTCTCTGATGAGACCTGGTTATTTTCCGATGCATGACGATATGCAGCCCATCAGGGTTTTAGGGATTGATCAATGTCTTCGGGATGGCCAAATTCCCTGTCGCTGGGTACCTGATTTGGGTTATGGTTATGGCTATCCTCTCTTTATTTATTATCCTCCCTTAGCTTATTATCTGATGGAAGTTTTTCACTTGGTTGGTTTTTCTTTCCTGGCTTCAATTAAGATTGAATTTATTTTGACCTTTATTTTCTCCGGATTAGCCATGTTTTTACTGTCAAGGTCCCTTTGGGGCGATTTTGGCGGGTTAGTGGCGGCTGTTTTTTATGTTTATGCACCCTATCGAGCGACTGACATTTACAGTCGGGGAGCCGTAGGAGAATTTACAGCCCTGGTTTTTTTGCCATTAATTTTTTGGGCGATCCTTGAATTTGTTCGTCAAAAAAAGACGAAATATCTTATCTTTTTGGCTTTGAGTTACGGAGGACTGCTTTTAACTCATAATATTACTTCTTTGATTTTTACACCCGTCGCGGCTTTTTGGGGACTGTTTTTGCTTTGGTATTATCGAGAGTGGAAATTATTGCCCAAAATTCTTGGAGGGGCGATTCTTGGTATCGGCCTGGCTGGTTTTTTTATCTTACCAGTTGTTTTTGAAAAAAATCTTGTTCATGTTGAATCAATGCTTTCCGGCTACTTTAATTATCTGGCTCACTTTGTTTCTCTCCGCCAATTATTCTTTTCGACCCATTGGGGCTATGGTTCGAGCGTCTTTGGGCCTGGCGATGATTTTACTTTTGCGATCGGCACTTTTCATTGGCTTTTTGCTTTTTTAGCTCTTGTTTTTAGTCTTCGACTCTGGAAAAAGGAAAAGTTTTCCTTTTTCACCCTGATTTTTTTAGGAGCGGTCGGGCTTGCCAGTGCTTTTTTAGCTCACCAGCGATCAACTTTTATCTGGAATAAAATTAGCCTTTTAGCCTACCTTCAGTTTCCCTGGCGTTTTTTAGCCTTAGTTATTTTTGCTTTTTCCACGATGGCGGGAGCAATAGTTTCTTATTTTAAAAAATATTCTCTGTTAGTGGGGATTTTATTGATTTCAGGAGTGATCATCTTGAATGTTAACTATTTTAGGCCGATAGGTTGGCTCGATATTACTGACCAAGATAAGTTTTCTGGAGAACTTTGGGAGAAACAAGTAACGGCGAGTATCTTTGATTACTTGCCGGTTTTTGCTAAAGCGCCGCCGGCGGGAAAAGCGCCAGCCCAGCCAGAAGTGATTGTTGGTGAGGCGGAAGTTTTCTATTTTGAAAAGGGGACTGACTGGCAAAAAGGAGAAATTAAGGTTATTTCTGAACAAGCCAAGATTCAATTGCCTTTGTTTTATTTTCCCAAATTTGAATTACGGGTTGATGGTCAAGAAACTCCGATTGACTATCAAAATGATTTGGGGCTAATTACCTTTGCCGTCGCTGAAGGAGAACATGACTTTTATGTCAAACTAAAGAGAACGCCAATCAGAATAATAGGTGATTTTCTTACTTTGTCGAGTCTTTTGTTTATCGGCGGTTGGTTAATCAATGAAAAAAGAAAACCTAAATAAATTAAATAAAATTAGAAATCAAATTCCTTTCATTTTGGTAATAATCATAGCTATTTTGGCGGGCTTAGCTTTGCTTAGGCCAGGTTATTTTTCGATGCATGATGATGTCCAGGTCATGCGTCTCTATGAGATGGAAAGATGTTTTCAGGATGGCCAAATTCCTTGTCGCTGGGTGCCTGACATGGGGGCTGGTTATGGTCATCCGATTTATAACTATCACCCTGTTTTTCCCTACTATTTAGGCATGGTTTTCCGTTTACTGGGGATGAATTTCCTTGACGTGGCTAAGATTCTTTTTTTCCTAAGTTTTTTGCTATCAGGAATCTTTATGTATCTTCTGACTAAAGAGTTTTTTGGCAAGTGGGCAGGAATGGTAGCTGGTGTCTTTTATGTTCTCGCTCCTTATCACGCGGTTGATGTTTATGTTCGGGGGGCCTTGACCGAATCTTGGGCGATTGTTTTTTTCCCTCTGATTCTCTGGGGAATTTACAAATTTGTTAAGACGGGTAAATTTTCCTTCTTTTTAACCAGTCTTTTTTCTTTGACTTTTTTATTTCTTTCTCACAATATCATGGCCTTGCTTTTTGTTCCCATTGCCTTTGTTTGGGGTTTCTATTGGCTTGTTCAAACAAAAGATTGGAAAAAAATTATTCCTTTAGGCATTGTTTTTGTTTGGGCGGCGGGTCTGGCGGCTTTCTTTATCTTGCCAGCCTTTTTTGAGAAATCGCTGGTGACGATCGAGATGCATACTTCAGGTTATTATGATTTTCGTCATCATTTTGCCACGGTGAGACAGTTATTCTTAGATCGAAGCTGGGGTTATGGTCCTTCTCGGCTTGGGCCTGATGATGATCTTGCCTTTCAAATCGGCTGGCCGCACTGGTGGTTGGTCATTATTACTGGCGGAATTTTTCTTTATCTTTGGTGGCAACGAAAAAGAAAGCTTTCTTGGTCCTTGGTTTTTTTCTTTTTTCTTTTTGCCATCACTGTTTTTATGACTCATGCTAAATCAGTTTTTATTTGGGAAGCAATTCCCCTTTTATCATTCGTCCAATTTCCCTGGCGCTTCTTAGCTTTAGCGATGTTTGCCAGCTCATTCTTAGTTGGCGGCTTAGTCGCCTTTTCGGAAAAGAAAAGAAGCCAATTGTTTTTAAGTCTGGTTTTAATCCTTTTGGTTCTAGTTTTGAATCTGGATTATTTTCATCCGGAAGAATATTATTCACCACTCACTGATCAGGAGAAGCTTTCTGGAGAAGAATGGCGGCTCCAATCAATGGCCACCCTTTCAGATTATGTACCAAAGCAGGTAGAAAAAATTCCCACCGACCTGGCGCCAACAGAACCCTGGGTGATTGCCGGTGAAGCAAAGGTGAGAGATTTTAATAAAAGGTCAAATTTTTGGCGTTTTACCATTGATGTTATCGGTGATCAGAATTCAATTGTTGAAGTGCCTGTTTTCGATTTTCCCAATTGGGAGATTTTTGTTGATTCAGAAAAAGTAAACCACCAAGTTAATCCAGAGACAGGCTTAATTCAAGTTGAGGTGCCGGTCAACAAACGGACCGTCACTGGCTGGTTCAGGAACACAAGATTAAGGGGAATAGCTAATGCTATTAGTCTCTTAAGTTTTGTTTGTTTGTTTTTTGTGCTTGCTTGGCAGGAGAGAAAGAGAAATTAACAGTTTTCTTTGAAGAAGTTTAAGGTAAGCTCCATTACTTTCTTTTCGGCCTCTGGTATATGGAATCCATGTGAGGAACCTTTAATTATTTCTAGCTTTGATGGACCTTTGGTTAATTTGTAGTATTTAATTGAGTCTTCTAACGGAACTTTTTCGTCTTTATCGCCATGAATGATTAAAGTTGGACAACTAATTTGTCTGAGAGCTTGATAAGGTTTATATTTTATCATCTGGATAACTAATTTTTTGTTGAAATCAAATTTTTCTGCTTTTATCTTAAAAGTGCGTTTTTTAATCATTTCAATAATTTTCCTTTTTAAATAAGGAATGATAAGTTTGTTTATTCCGCTTTTATAATCAAGAGCAGGATTCCATAATACTAATGATTTAATAAACTTAGGATTATCTTTAAGAAACAAAACTCCAATACCACCACCCCAACTGGCTCCTAATAAACTGAATTTCTGATAACCTTCATATTCCATGAATCCGAAGGCATTGGCTAAATCCTGGATATCACTGCGAATAGTTCTATCGGCGAATTTTCCTTCGCTTTCACCACAACCTCTAAAATCAAATCGGAAGACTGCTACTCCTAATTGAGTTAGTTTGTTAGCAGTTCGAATAAAAATACCACCTTCGTCTTTATCAACCTTTAATCCGTGAGCCATAATAATTGCTTTTTTTGTTGATTTAGAAGGTGAATGAAGAATGCCGACAAGCTTAAAACCATTACTTTTGAAACTAACTTTTTTCATTGTTGATATTTTATCACCTTTCATTAGCTTTATGCTAAAATATGGGCATGGAAGAAATGATCGCAGGCATGCCCGAAAGCGCTCTGGAGATTGATTTAGAGACAGTTAAGGGACGGGCCGTCAAAGGGGTCGTGGCTCTAACCGGACGGACTTTTATTCTTCAAATTATTTCTTTTCTTGGTTTTTTTATTCTGACTGTTTTTTTAAATCAGGCCGAGATTGGTCTTTTTTTTGCTGTTTCTGAATTAATTGCCATTCTAGGCTATTTTTCTGACATTGGTTTGGCGGCAGCCTTGATTCAGAAAAAAGAGAAGCCGAAATTAGCGGATATTCGGAGTACTTTTACGATTCAACAAGCTCTAGTCTTAACTTTAGTTATTTTGGTTTTCCTCCTCACCCCCTGGTTGCGCGGTTTTTATAATATTAGTCAGTCTGGAATTTGGTTACTTTGGGCTTTGACAGTTGGTTTTTTCCTAGCTTCTTTAAAAACAATTCCTTCGGTTTTGTTAGAAAGAAAGTTAAGATTTGATTTATTAGTTGTCGTCGAAATTGTTGAAAGTTTGCTTTTTTATGGTTTAGCCGTTTTCTTAGCTTGGCAAGGCTTTGGCGTCACCAGTTATGCCTGGGCCGTTTTAGCTCGGGGCTTTGTTGGTGTTATCTTGATTTATTTGCTTTCTCCTTGGAAGATTGGTTTTGCTTTTGAAAAAGATTCTTTAAAACATCTGCTTCGCTTTGGTGTTCCTTATCAGACCAACTCTTTTTTAGCCGTGATTAAAGATCGTTTAATGAATGTTTTTCTTTGGAAGATTATCGGGGCGACTGGTGTTGGTATCCTTGGCTGGGCGCAAAAGTGGGCCCAAATGCCCCTTCGTTTTGTGATGGATGCGGTTATTAAAGTTACTTTTCCCGCTTATGCCCGAATGCAAGATGACAAGAAAGAGTTAACTCGGGCAATTGAAAAAACCTTGTTTTTTATTACCCTCTTAGTTTTTCCTTTAGTGATTGGTCTTTGTTTGGTAGCCCGGCCTTTGGTGATGATTATACCTCGTTACAGTAAGTGGGAAATAGCGATCTTGGCTTTGTATCTTTACGCCATTAACAGTCTTTGGGGAGCGGTGACGACACCTCTGACCAATGCTTTGACGGCGATTGGCAAGATTAAAACCGTTTTTAAATTAATGGTCATGTGGACAATTTTAACTTGGATTTTCTTTCCTCTTTTAGCACTTAAGTTTGGTTTTAACGGCGTCGCCGCGGCCTCGGCTCTGGTTGCCTTTAGTTCGGTGGTGGCGATTTGGATTACCAAGCAACATATTAAATTTAATTTTATTGGTTCGATTATCAAACCTTTAATCGCCAGTTTAATCATGGCAGTCGTTGTTTTCCTTTTTGAATCATTCTTAGCTAAAGGTCTTTTTGGTCTGATTTTTTCTATTATCTTAGGCGGCTTAGTTTATTTTGGGGTTATTTATCTAATGGTCGGCCAGCAATTGATTATTGATAGTCAGAAATTAATCTATGCAATTAAAAAGAAAATCTAAAATCTTTTTAGCCATTCTCCTTTTTTTCGGCGTTCTAGCTCAAGGAGTCACCATGTTCCGGAGCGGTTTAATCTATGATTTTGGCATGGGTTTTTGGGGACCCAATGGTCATGACGCGGTTTGGCACCTAGCCCTAGCGAATCAAGTTTTAGAAGGTTTTCCACCGCCTCATCCAACTCTAGCTGGTTTTGAATTAACTAATTACCACTATTTTTACGACCTTTTCTTAGCTGTTTTTAATAGATTAACCACAATTCCGATTCGCTATCTCTATTTTCAGGTTTTCCCTGTTTTCTTGGCTCTGGGTATTGGCTTGCTTTCGTTTTTAGTTGGTTATTTTTGGCGCAAGGATTTTTGGACTGGTTTTTGGTTGGCCTTTTTCAATTATTTTGCTGGCTCTTTTGGTTTTTTGATTACCTTATGGCGGACCAAAGAATTAGGGGGCGAATCTTTGTTTTGGTCAATGCAGTCAATTTCCACTTTGATTAATCCCTCTTTTGCCTTATCCTTAGTAGTTTTATTGGCTGGGATTTTAGGTTTGTTGCGGCTAAAAAAAGGACAGCTTTGGCAGATAATTAGTTTAGGTTTGCTTTTTGGGATTTTGATTAATATTAAGGTTTATGCCGGCATTATTGCTTTACCAGCGCTGTTTGTTTTTGCTCTTTTTAAGAAAAAGAAAGAGTTTTGGTTGATCTTTTTGATTGCTTTGATAACTTCTTTGATTACCTTCTTACTTATTAATCGGGAAGCCGCTTCTTTACTCGTTTTCCAGCCTTTCTGGTTTATTCATACGATGATCGAAACGCCTGATCGGCTTTACTTACCCAGATTAGCGGTTGCCAGATATGCTTTTACTGAAAATAAAATGGTTTTCAGGCTTTTTGTGTTGGAACTGGGAGGATTGATTATCTTTCTAGTGGGAAATTTGGGAATGAGAATGGTTGGTTTGGTAACTTTAATTAAGAAAAATCTTAAAAAAGATTTCACGGAACTTGATGTCTTGATTATGATTGGTGGTGCTCTTGGTTTATTGATTCCCCTTGTTTTTGTTCAAAAAGGCACGGCCTGGAACACGATTCAGTTTTTCTATTATTTCTTGTTTTTTGCTAATTTTTATGCGGCCGTAGCTCTAGCTGATTTAATGAAAATCAAGGCCAATTTCAAGTGGTTTTTATTAGGCTTAGTTATTTTATTAACCATACCTACGAGCTTAGCGACCCTTAGAGGCTATTTAGGCTGGCCACCGCCCACGGCCATCTCTCAAGGTGAATTAGAGGCCCTCTCCTTTCTCAAAAATCAGAAAAAAGCCGTGGTTTTGACTTATTTTTACAATCCTTTTGAAAAACAAAGATTTAAGCAGACCCCAATTCCCTTATATGCTTATGAAACAACGGCCTATGTTTCGGCTTTGGCTAATAAACAAACTTTTTTAGAAGACGAAATGAATCTGATTATTTCTGGCTATGATTTTGAAAAAAGAGCTGAAGATGAAATTAAATTTTTTACCACTGATAACGAGATCTGGGCCAGGGGCTTTTTGTTAAATAATCAGATTGGCTACATTTATCTGGTTGATCAACAGGAATTTAGGCTGACGGAAGAGCAATTAGGCATCGATCAGGTTTTTGGGAATGATCAGGCGAGAATTTATCAGGTTCGTGGTATCATTTAAGGAGAAATATGTCAATTTCGGTGGTTATTGTTGCTTATAACGAAGAAAAAAATATTAGACGCTGTCTTGATTCAGTTAAATGGGCGGATGAAATGATTGTGGTCGATACTGAATCAATCGATAAGACAGCGGCGATCGCCAAGAAGCTTGGGGCCAAGGTTTTTTCTCATCCTTATCCTCGCTATGTTGAACCCGTTAGAAATTTTTCTATTGCCAAGGCGAAAGGGAATTGGTTTCTTATCCTCGATGCTGATGAAGAAGTGCCTCCTTTACTAGCCAAGACGCTAAAAAGATTAGCGACCAAGCCTCAAGGAGCGAGTTTCTTCCGTTTGCCCAGAAAAAACATTATTTTTGGTAAATGGATTAAACATTCTCGTTGGTGGCCGGATTGGAATATTCGTTTTTTCAAAAAAGGCGCGGTTGAATGGTCTGATAAGATTCATAGTATTCCCCTGACCAGAGGTAAGGGGAAAGATTTAGAAGCTAAAGAAAGCCAAGCGATTGTTCACTATCACTATCAATCAATTTCCCAGTATTTAGAGAGAGTTAATCGTTATACTGATATTCAACTTGAGGGGTTAGTTGAATCTGGTTATAAATTTCAATGGCCGGATCTAATTAAGAAACCAACAGGTGAATTTTTGAGCCGTTTTTTTGCGGGTGAAGGTTACAAAGATGGTCTCCATGGTTTGGTTTTGGCTTTGCTCCAAGCTTTTTCCGAGTTTATCTTGTATCTCAAAATTTGGGAAAAACAAGGTTTTAAAGCCGAAGAACTGCCTTTGCAAGATTTTGTTAGTGAAATGAAGGCTCTGGGTAAGGAAACAGCCTATTGGTGGACAACCACCGCCATAAAAGAGCTCAAGAATCCCCTGAAAAAGCTTCAGCTAAGAGTTAAACGCAAATTAAGTTAATGAAGAAAATTACGATTGTTACGGTTCACTATAAAAGTAAGGATTTAACTCTTCAATGCCTTCAATCAATTAATAAACTGAAAAGCAAAGGTTTTGAGCTGGAAACAATTGTTGTTAATAATAATCCTCAAGAGAAGATTAATGATTTGAAGAAAAAATTTCCTAAGTTTATCTTTTTAGAAACCAAAGAGAATCTCGGTTTTGCTGGCGGTTATAACTTAGGGATGAAAAAAGCTTTTGATGACAAAGCTGATTATATTTTTATTATTAACAACGACACGATTTTAGATGAAAATCTACTAGTTCATCTATTTAAAGTAGCAGAAAAAAGAAAGAAAGCTGGTCTTTTGAGTCCAAAAATCTATTTTGCCCCTGGACATGAGTTTCATCGTGATCGTTATCAAGAGTCAGAGAGAGGCAAGGTTCTTTGGTTTGTTGGAGGCATCGTTGATTGGCAGAACGTTCTGACTCAACATCGCGGCGTTGACGAAGTTGATCAGGGACAATATGACCAAATAGAAGAAACCGATTATATTTCGGGTTGTGCGATGTTAATTAAAAGAAAAGTGATCGAGAAAATTGGCTTTTTAGATAAAAAATATTTTGCTTATTATGAGGATTCTGATTACTCGGTTCGGGCTAAAAAAGCGGGTTTTCAGCTTTTATTCGTTCCTCAAGCAAAAATGTGGCATTTTAATGCCAGTTCAAGTGAGGTTGGCGGCTCTTTACATGATTATTATTTGACTAGAAACCGTCTTTTGTTTGGTCTTCGTTATGCGCCTTTACGAGCTAAATTAGCTTTATTTAAATGGGGGTTGAGCCGTTTGCTTATTGGTCGACCCTGGCAAAAAATTGGTTTCCGTGACTTCTTAATTAATAGATTTGGAAAGGGGAGTTATGAAGCTTAGCGTTATTATTATTGCTCGGAATGAAGAAGCGATGATTAGAGACTGTTTGGAATCAGTTAAGTGGACTGACGAAATTATTTTGGTTGATACTGGTTCGACTGACAAAACAATAGAAATTGCAAAAAAATATAAAGCAGAGATTATAGAGGTTCCTTTAAAAAAGCCGGATTATGCTAGTTGGAGGAATAAGGGTTTAGAGGTTGCTAAAGGTGATTGGATCTTTTACCTCGATGCTGACGAGCGGGTGACACCTGGATTGAGAAGAGAGATAGAAGGATTAATGAAAAAAAGAGAAGGCAGTGCTTTTGCTATCCCCAGAAGGAATTTTTACCTTGGCAAAGAAGTTAAGTATGGGGGTTCTTGGCCTGATTATGTCAAGAGGTTATTTAAGAAGGACAAACTAAAAGAGTGGCGAGGCAGATTGCATGAAGAGCCAATTTATGAAGGTGAATTAAGTCACTTGAAAGAACCGATGCTTCATCTGACTCACCGAGATTTGTCTTCAATGGTCGAAAAAACCAGACAATGGTCAAAAATCGAAGCAGATTTGCTTTACCAAGCTCATCATCCGCCCGTTACTTGGTGGCGGATTTTAAGAATTATGGTCGGCGAATTTTGGAAACGAGCGATAAGGCAACAGGGCTGGCGAGATGGTACTGTTGGTTGGATTGAAATTATTTTCCAAATGTTTAGTCGTTTTATTACTTATGCCAGATTATGGGAGAGGCAGCAAAAATGAAAAAGGCCGGTATCTTTGATCCCTATTTAGATACTTTGGGTGGTGGGGAACGCTACGCCATAACCGTGGCTCATTGTTTGGCTAAAAAAGGCTGGCAAGTGGATGTTTTTTGGGATGATAGGGGAATAGGGAAGAAGCTGGAAAAGAGATTAGGAATTGATTTAAAAAAAATTAGCTTTGTTCCTAATTTTTTTAAGGAAAATTTCTTTAAAAAGATGTCCTTAATGAAAAACTATGATTTGCTTTTTTATGTTTCTGATGGGAGTATCCCTTCGCTTTTTGCCAAAAAGAACCTTCTTCATTTTCAAGTCCCCTTTCATGATGTTGGCGGAAGGAAGCCTTTGAATAAAGTTAAATTAAAGAGAATTAAGACTATTATTTGCAATTCTCAATTAACCAAAAGATTTATTGATAAGGAATATGGCGTCCAAAGCCAGATTGTCTATCCACCGGTAGCGGTTAAAGAGTTTAAGTCTGGGGAAAAGAAGAATATTATCTTTTCGGTTGGTCGGTTTTCTCAATTAATACAGTCTAAGAGACAAGATGTTTTAATAGATGTTTTTGGCCAGATAGCTAAAGAATTAGGTGATTGGCAGTTGATTTTAGCTGGTGGGACAGATATTGGCAAGGATGAAGCTTTTGATTTACTTAAACAGAAAGCTAAAAAACTGCCAGTCGAAATTATTGAAAGTCCGCCTTTTTCAGAATTAAAAAAGCTTTATGCTCAAGCCAAAATTTTTTGGACAGCGGCTGGTTTTGGTGTTGATGAGGAGCAGAATCCAGAGAAAGTAGAGCATTTTGGGATTACGACGGTTGAGGCCATGGCGGCTGGTTGTGTGCCGATTGTGATTAACAAAGGCGGCCAGCCGGAAATTGTTAATCACCAGAAAGATGGTTTATTATGGAAGAGTAAAGAAGAATTAATTGAGCAGACCTTAAAAGTTGCTAGGGATAATAAATTAAGAGAAAGATTAGCAGCCGGGGCGAAAAAAAGAGCCCAGGTTTTTTCTCAAGAACATTTTTGCCAGGAAATAGTAAAATTAGCTCAATGAAAAAGTTTTTTCTCAAATGGATTTTAATTGGTTTGGCTTTAAGATTGATCTTAATGCCTTTAACGGTTCACCCCGATATTCGCGCCATTGATTTTGGCGCCTATCTGATCTCTCAAAAAGGGGAATGGCTGACTTTTTATGACCACCTTTCTCGATTAGACCCCGGTAATTTATTTGTCACAATTTATGGGTCAGATTTGTTTATCTATCCTCCTTTAGCCTATTTAATTCCTGGTGTCTTCATGTTTCTCTTAGGTCCTTTATATAATTTTTCTTTTAATAACCTCTTTCTCTTAGATATGGGAGCTACTTATCACGCCGTGATTTTATTTAAGACTCTCTTTTTACTTAAGTTGCCCTACCTTCTTTTTGATTTCCTGTTAGCTTTTTTGCTTTATCGGTTGTTTACTCAAAAAAAGGCAGAAATTGCTTTTAAATTATGGATGGTTAATCCTTTAACTCTTTATGCTACTTTTGCCATGGGCCAGATAGATATTTTCCCGACCTTAATGATCGTGGCCGCGATTTTCTTTGCCTTTAAAGAAAGAAAAGAATGGTCGGTTTTAATGTTAGGTCTTGGTGGCGCCTTTAAGTTAGTCCCCTTACTCTTTTTGCCTATTTTTGCTTTGGTTTTGGAAAAAGGATTTTGGCGGCGAATTAAACTCCTGGTCATTGGCGCCGCCCCTTATTTAGTGATTGTTATTCCCTATTTTCTTTTTTCACCAATGTATCGGCAGTCAGCCTTTTTGGCCAGTCAAACAGAAAAAATGCTTTACATGAAATTGCCTTTGTCAGGGGCAGAATATCTCTCAATTTTTGCTCTTGGTTATTTTCTCTTGCTATTTTTGGCTAATAAACTGACTGGTAAAAAAGAAGCTCTTTGGCAAATAGGTCTGACTTTAATGCTTCTTTTTTTCTCGGTGACTCATTACCACCCCCAATGGTTTTTATGGTTAACCCCCTTTTTAATTTGGCTGGTGATTGATAAGGGCAGAAAATATTTTGTTCAAATTGGGATTCTCTTCGGCTGTTATCTGGCTTTATTATTCTTTTTTGAACCCTCGCTTCATTTGGGTTTGCTGGCTCCAGTTTCCCCTTCTCTGGCTGAATTTGGTTCTCTGACTAGTTGGTTATCAAGCATGACCGACATTTTTACTCTTAAAAGCCTGCTCCGGTCTTTATTTGCAGCTACCGCTATTATTTTAGCCTGGCAACTGCTCTCCGAGAAAAAGAATGTCTAAGATTAAAAAGTTTTGGCCGATTATTTTAATTGCGTTCTTGATAATCGTCTTTTTCTGGAAGTTCTTCTTCAAGGGATTAATTCCTTTTCCAGCTGATTTTATTGTTGGTGTCTATTATCCTTGGCTCGATTACAATTGGGGATTTCCTACTGGCGTTCCGGTTAAAAATCCGCTCTTAGCTGATGTTCCTTCGCTTTTCTATCCACTCAAGAGTTTTATAGCTGACTTGTTTAGACAGGGAAAATTGCCTTTATGGAACCCCTTGCAATTTGGTGGTTATCCTTTGTTAGCCAACTTTCAGAGCGGAGCTTTAAATCCGACTAATTTGTTTTATCTGTTCTTGTCTAAGCCTTACGCCTGGGCATGGCAAACAGTACTCCAACCCTTATTAATTGCTATTTTTACCTATTTGTTCCTAAGAAATTTGAAGTTGACCAAAATTGCCTCGATTTTTGGAGGAATGATTTTTGCTTTTTCTGGATTCTCCTTGATTTGGCTGGAATATAATATTCATGGTTATGTTATTGTTTTTATTCCGCTACTTTTGTTTTTATTAGATAGATGGTTAGAGAAGAAACAGCTGATTTGGGGACTGTTCTTAAGTTTGGCTTTATCTCTTCAGATTTTTATGGGTTATCCCCAGGTGGTTATTTATACTTTAGCCTTACTTTTGTTCTATTTTTGGTTTAGGCTTGATTTCAAGATTTTTAACCGGGATTCGATTAAAACACATCTGATTTTGGGAATATTGGTTTTATTGGGTTTAACTCTCAGTGCGGTTCAGCTAATCCCTGGCTGGGAATTATTTTCTCTCTCCCAGCGAGTGGAAGAAGGAGTTTCGGGGGGGCTTGAGGTTGCTTTTTTACCTTGGCAGCAACTGATTACCTTAATTGCGCCTGATTTTTTTGGTAATCCAGCTACTTATAACTATTGGGGTCCGGGAAATTATACCAATGGGGTTGGCTATTCGGGAATAATTGGCTTGATTTTAGCAATGGTGGTTGTTTTTAGAAGTCAAAGAAAAAGGTTAGTTTATTTCTTTGGTGGGTTGTTTATTGGTTCTCTTATCCTAGCTTTGCCCACACCAATTGCTAAGGTCGTTAGTAATTTGGGTTTTTTAGGTTTAAAAGCAGCAACGGCAACAAGAATTCTTTGTTTGACTAATTTTTCTATTGCAGTCTTAGCTGCGCTGGCGGTTGAATCAATTGTTAGTGAAAAAAAGAAAATTCGAATCGCGAGGATTCCGCTAGTTTTTGGTCTGATTATTTTGGGATTGATGATTGGGATTTTTCTTTCTCGGCAAATTATGCCTTTTTCTTTAAATGAGGTAGTTAATCTTAAAGTCAGCCTGCGAAATTTAATCTTACCGCTTGCTTTATCGGTTGCTACTTTAGCACTTTTATGGCTGTTGAGGGTTAGCTTTTTAAAAAAGCTTTCAATTTGGCTCCTTTTTTTCTTGCTTGTTTTTGAGCTTTTTCGTTTTGGTTGGAAATTTACTCCCTTTTCAGAAGCAAGAATAATTTTTCCAACTACGCCGGTTTTAGAATTTCTTCAGGAACAAAAGAAACCGGTAAGGATTAATACCGGCGATGCGATTCCTATTAGTATGTGGATGCCTTATGGGTTAGAATCGGCTTCGGGCTATGATGCTGTTTATCCCGAGAGATGGGCTCGGTTAATTAATGTTATTAACGGAGGTAAGGTTGCTAGAATGATGGGTCGATACGGGGCAATTGAGAAATATGACTCTCAGTTATTCGATTTGACCAACACCTGTTTTATCCTAGCGGTTAAACAGATTAAAGAAGGAGGAAGGTATGTCCCTGATAAAACTGGGAAACCAGGAAGTTTGTTTCAATTAGCAAAATTTAATAAAGTTTTTGAAGACGGAACAGTTGAGGTTTTAGAGAATAGCCAGTGTCTTCCAAGAGCTTTTATGGTTTATAGTTATCGGGTTGAATCTGACCCAGAAAAGATAATTAACCTCTTAGGTAGTTCAGACTTTGATTTAAGCAATGAGATTATCTTGGAAAAAGAGCCAGAATCAGAAATTGAAAAGGAATTAGAGGTCCCTAAAGAAAAAGAAGAAATTGTTTGGCTTGAATATGAGCCAGGTCAAGAGATAATTCAATTAGAAAATGAAAACCCAGGTTGGCTTTTTTTGGTTGACAGTTTTTATCCTGGTTGGAAAGTCTTTATAGACGACAAAGAAACACTGATTTATCGTGCCAATTTTGCTTTTCGGGCAATTTTTGTGCCGGCAGGTAAACATAAAATTCGCTTTATTTATGATCCTCTATCATTTAGAATAGGACTGGCAGTTTCATTGATTAGCCTGATTATTCTAGGAGGACTTTTTCTTTATGAAACCAAAAACCGCCGCCGAGCTTCACCAAAATATTCCTCCTGATTGGTATGAAAGAGGAATAAAAGAAAATATTTTTCAGCGGTTCTGGCATTACCGAAGATTTAAGAATGTCGGTGAGTTAACTAAACCTACAGGAGGGAAGATTTTAGATATCGGCTGTGCCGATGGAACTTTTACTAAGGTTATTCTTGATTATTCTAAAGCCGATTTAGTTGTTGGCATTGACGTTCTTCCTCCATCAGTTGCTTACGCCAAAAAAAAGTTTGCTAGAAGTAAAAAATTAAGATTTAGAGTTGCTCAAGCTGAAGATTTACCTTTTGATAATAATGAGTTTGATGCGGTTTTTGCCCTTGAGGTATTGGAGCACGTTTTTAAGCCGGAAAAAGTTTTGGCCGAGATTAAAAGGGTTCTTAAAAAAGGGGGATATGTTGTTTTTCTGGTACCTAGCGAAAATCTACTTTTCCGGATTATTTGGTTTTTTTGGGTCAGAAGCCGAGGTAAAATTTGGAAAGGGACGCATATTCAAAAATTTGACCAGATAAAATTAGAAAAGCTGATAAAAAAATCAGGACTCATAATTGTCGCCAGAAAATTTTTTTTACTTGGCATGATAAAAGCAGTTAAAGCCCAAAAAAAATGAAATTTTCCGTAGTCATTCCCAGTTGGAACAATTTAGATCTGTTCAAAAAAAACCTAAGAAAAATTATCGCCATTGGGGCTGATGAGGTGATTGTCACTGATGATAATTCTAAGGATGGCAGTCTTGATTATTTAAAGAAAAACTTTCCCAAAGTTAAACTGATTCCCCACCGCCGCTTAGGTTTTGCGGGTAATGTTAATCGCGGAGTTGAAATCGCTAAGCATGAGATTATTATTCTCCTTAATCTTGATGTTGTTCCCCGAAAAGATTTACTCAAGCCCCTAAAAGAAGATTTTCAAGATCCAAGTGTTTTTGCCGTTTCTTTTAATGAAACTAACAGCCCAAAGCTTAGTTGGACCAAAGGCTATTTTTTAAAAGGTTACATTATTTATACCGCCGGCAGAAAAACCAAAACCCCTCATCAAACTTTTTGGGCAAGTGGTGGGAGTGCTGCCTTTAGAAAGTCGATGTGGAAACGTTTGGGTGGTTTTGATGAGAGTTTCAAATTTTACTGGGAGGATATTGATTTATGTTACCGCGCCCAAAAAAGAGGCTGGCGGTGTTTATGGGATCCTCGAGCTCAAGTCACTCATCAACACGAAAGTACTTTTAAGAAATTAAGAAAAAGCTATGTTTCTCTGATTCAAGAACGAAACCAGCTTTTGTTTATCTGGAAAAACTTAACTGCTCCGAAATTAATGCCTAAACACATTGCCGGCATTTTTTATCGTTTAAGAAATCCGGGTTATCTTAAGGTTATCTTGGCGGCCTTGATTAAACTTCCTGGCTTGATTCCCAAGAGATTTAAAGAACAAGAAGAAGCCATTATTTCTGATAAAAAGATTCTTAATCTTTAAGATGGACTTATCAATTATTATTCCCAATTTTAATACCAAAAAACTTCTTCAAGAGTGTCTTGATTCTCTTGAAAAGAATAAGGGCAGGTTAAAAATGGAAGTGATTGTGGTTGATAATGGTTCAAAGGACAGCAGTGTTGATTTTTTGAAAAAAAACCTTCAGAGAGGAACAGTCCAGGCCATCTTGCTTGATCAAAACTGGGGTTTTACGGGTGCGGTTAATCGGGGGATAAAACGGGCTCAAGGAAAGTTTCTACTTTTACTTAACGTTGACACTCAAGTTTTGGAAGGGACTTTGGAAGAAACAATCAAATTTGTCCAAGACCATCCTCAAGCAATTACTGGTTTGCAGTTAATTAATCCTGATGGTTCGATTCAGCCCTCTGTTTATCATTTTCCTTCTCTTTTTAGGGCGATTAAAGAATTTTGGTTGGGCCAAAAAGATAGTTATCAAAAATATTATCCCCGAACCAAAAAGCCAGTCAAAGTCGATGCGGTCACCGGAGCGGCGATGGTGATTCCTCGAAAGATAATTAAAAAAATTGGTTTGTTAAATGAAAAATATTTCTTTTATTTTGAAGACTTAGATTATTGTCGCCAAGCAAATAAAGCCGGTTTAGCTGTTTATTATTTGCCTTCAGCTAAGATCCTTCACCACCACGGTGCGGCGGGTAAAGATTTCCCTGAAATAACCCATCAGTGGTTAGTGGAAAGCAGTAAAAAGTATAACGGCTTATTAAAATATTACTTGTTAACTTTAATTATTGGTTTGGGGCAAAAATGGCGAAAATTAATTGGAAAAAATTAGTAAAATTTTGGTTGACTTAGGCAATTTTTGACTCCTCTAGAGGTAGTTTCTTTTCAATATTCAGGGAAGTTTTTACCAGACAATAGCTTTAGATGATAATTTTGATCAAGGCTTTACTGATGATTGGCGAAAGATTAAAATAATGATTAGAGTGATAAGCCAGATTAAGAAATTTTTGACTTCCTTTTATGGCCGGGCGCTGCTCCCAGCCCTTTTTCTTCGTCTTTTAATGATGCCTTTTTTCTATCACCCGGACATCAAAAGCCAGCATTTTCATTTTTACTTCCTTTCCCAAAAAGTGATCGATCTTTATCAGTATTTGGCCAATCACGTTTCAAGCCTGCCCTATACTGATACTTTTAATTATCCGCCCCTGGTTTATTTTGTTTTCGGTAGTTTTCAATTTGCTTTTCGGCCGTTGTTAGGCAGTGATTTTGTCCACTGGCTTTTTGATTGGGGACCAAATCAAATTTTTAACCCTCATCTTTTTCGCTATCTTTTTATCTTGAAATTACCTTACCTGGTTTTAGATTTGGCGACTGCCTTTTTGTTAACTTCTTTTTTTAAGACCGAAGCTCAAAAGAAAAAGGTTTTTGTTTTTTGGCTTTTTAACCCCGTCGTTTGGTATACCCTCTATGGCTTATCGAATTTTGATATTTTACCGGCCTTTTTGGTTTTGTGGTCAGTTGCTTATTTAAATCAAAATCAAGTTTGGCGCAGCGGCCTACTTTTGGGTTTGGCGGCTGCTTTTAAGACCTATCCTTTACTGTTATTGCCCTTCCTAGCGATTTTATCCAGTCGTCGGTTAAAGAAAATAATTTTTGTTCTCCTGGCCGGAGGTGGTCTTTATTTAGCGACTTTATTACCCTTTTTCAATTCAGGCGGGTTTCGCCAGTCAGTCCTTTTTTCGGGTTTGAACCAGCGTCTTTTTCAGGCCGGAATTAGTCTTGGTTTTGGTGAAAATCTGATTATCTTCGTGGCTTTGGGGACCGGTTTGTTTTTCTTTACCCAAAAATCATGGCTGGGTAGAAGAGAAAAAACCATTCCCGTTTTCTTGACTGTTTTATTGTTAATTTTTTCTTTAAGTCACTTTCACCCTCAATGGATTGTTTGGTTACTGCCTTTTTTGACCATCTTATTAGTCCAACAACCAAAGACACTCTTGCCGCAAGTAATTTTTTATTTAGCTTTTTTTGGCGTGGTCTTTCTTTTTGATGATATCGCCCAGACATTCGGTTTATTAA
This sequence comes from Patescibacteria group bacterium, assembly GCA_035529375.1. NCBI lineage: Bacteria > Patescibacteria group bacterium. The sequence goes on along the minus strand of DATKWU010000009.1, from coordinate 47,974 downwards.
CGCCAATCAATCCCTCTTTTTTAAGCCTTTCGAGTCCCTTTATGATCTTAAAACAGAGGCAAATTTTTGACCCCCAACTTTTACAGAGTTTATTTCATAGTGTTCTGGCGGGAACTTCTTTTTGGCTGATTTGGCAAAGTTTTAAAAAATCATGAACAAAAAAATTTGGCTGGCCATCTTTTTCTTAATAGTGATTTTTATCTTCTTTTTGTTTTTGATTTCCGTTTTTATCATCAAACACCGGGTTGATCTTGCTCAAACCAGAGGTGAAGAGCTTTACCAAATCTACGGCCAGCGTCAAGTCGGCCAAACCTTTGTGGCTGGTAAGAATAATCTCGAGATGATCATTATTAACTTAAAAAACAGGAGCTTAAGAAATCAACAGCCAGTTTATTTTTATCTTCAGGAAGCTAACCAGCCTCAGAATCTGAGAGAATTGAAAATCAATGGTTTTAATATCGGCGACCCCAGCACAATTAAATTCCAATTTGAACCTATTCCTGATTCCGCTGAAAAAAGCTACTATTTTTATTTGGAGTCACCTGAATCTAATGTCAACGATGCTGTTGAAATAGTTTATAACAAACAGGATGTTTACTCATCAGGGAAAATGATTTTTTCTGAAGAGGAAAAAGAAGCTGACTTGCGTTTTATTGTCAATTATTATCCCGGTAACAAACAAGCTTTGGTTAAAGAAATAATAACCGACTGGCTCTTTCGTTTGCAAGGAGATGGCGTTTTTGTTTTTAATTATTTGGCTTTATTAGCCTTGATTTTAATCTTAGGTTTATTTGTTTGAACTGATTGATGATTGGTTGATGAAAAGAAAAACCAAATTTTTTTTGATTTTGATTTTCTTTTTGGCCTTGGGATTAAGACTGGTGGACTTGGAGCGAATGCCGCCGGCTTTGAATTGGGATGAAGTTAGTCATGGTTACAATGCCTTTTCTATTTTAAAGACCGGCAGAGATGAATGGGGACAATTCCTGCCTTTGGCCAATTTTCGGGCTTACGGTGACTATCCTTTACCAGCCAACCTTTACTTTTCTCTGCCCAGTATTGCCGTTTTTGGCTTAAATGAATTGGGAATTCGCTTTCCTCATGTCCTTTGGGGCACCTTTTCGGTCCTGGCTTGTTTTTTCTTGGTTCAAGGTTTAGGCTTGTCTCCAGGCATCAGTCTTTTGGCGTCCTTTTTGCTTGCCGTTAGCCCTTGGTCTCTTTTTTCTTCGCGATTTGTGGTTCAGTCTAATTTAAGCGTGTTTTTTATTATTGCCGGCCTGGCTTGCTTTTTTTATCGTCAGAAAAAAGCCTGGTTTTTACCGCTGGCCGCCTTAAGCCTGGGACTTTCGGTTTATTCTTATCATAACGCCCGCATTTTTACACCCTTAATGATTTTGGCTTTAATTTGGCTTTATAAAGAAGAGTGGGCAAAATGGTGGTCGAAAAAGAAAAAATATTTAATCTTAACGATTCTCTTGCTGGCCATTTTCTTTTTACCTTTGGTTCCCATTCTTTTAGGCTCTGAGGCTAGGGCGCGGGCCAATTGGATTTCGATTATTGACCAAGGGGCGATTAACGAGATTGTTGAAAGTCGTTTGAATTCAAACCTGCCTTCACTGATGGCTCGACTGGTTTACAATCGACCAATTTACTTTACGACTCACTTTTTGACTAATTATCTTGGCTATTTTTCACCTCGTTTTCTTTTTTTAGAAGGCGGAAGCCAATATCAATTTAGCGTTCCCAATCATGGGGTTTTGTTTCCAGTAGAAATGCCTTTTTTCTATCTTGGTCTTGGTGTTTTAATCTTTTTGGCTCTTCTTAAAAAGAAGAAATTTGCTTTAGTTATCTTGATTTGGCTTTTGCTGGCGCCGCTGCCGGCGGCCATCACCCGGGGAGGTAGTCATGTTCTAAGGGCCTCGCTCATGTTGCCTTTACCCCAGATTTTGATTGGCCTTGGGGTTTTTCAATTAGCTCAATTTCTCAATCAGAAAAAAAAGAAATTAGGTACTATTTTTATTGTTCTTTTTATCTTAATGATTTTTGTTTTCACCTTTAATTATTTAAGCCTCTATTTTGGTACTTATCGCCAGAATTATTCCTGGTCCTGGCAGTATGGCTATAAACAAGTCGCCAGTTTTATTCAAGAGCATTATCGGGATTATGATAAGATTTTGATAACCAAAAGATATGGTGAGCCCCATGAATTTTTGCTCTTTTATCTTTATTGGGATCCAGCCAAATATCAATCTGATTCCAATCTGGTTCGCTATTTTAAAACTGACTGGTACTGGGTCGATGCTTTTGATAAGTTTGTCTTTTTAAATGATTGGGAAATCAAAGAAAAGAGTCAAACCGAAGAATTTAAGCAGAATAATTATTTACTGATTACCAGTCCTAATAATTATTCTCAAGACTGGCAGAAGATAGAAACAATCAATTTCCTTGATGGCCAGCCGGCTTTTGAAATCTTAGTTTTAAAACCCTAGAAAGGAAGTTAGAAAAATGAAAAAATTCTTGAAAAAATATTGGCCCTTAATTTTGATTGCCGTTTTGGCGTTTTCTTTAAGAGTTTACAAACTCGGCGATTACCCCGTCGGCCTCACTTGGGATGAACCAGCTTTAGGTTATAATGCTTATTCGATTTTAGAGACCGGTCGGGATGAATATGGCCAGCTTTTACCTTTGACTTTTAAATCTTTTGGTGATTACAAGCCAGGGCTTTTTGTTTACTATCTCCTGCCTTCAGTGGCTGTTTTTGGCTTAAACACCTTTGCCATCAGATTACCCTCGGCTTTAGCCGGGGTGGGGACGGTCATCGCTCTGTTTTTCTTAACCAAAATGCTTTTGAATAAAAGAAAAGAGTTTGTTTGTCTGCCTTATCTGGCTGCCTTGCTTTTAGCCATTTCTCCTTGGCAGATTCATTTTTCTCGGGGCGCTTGGGAAGTTAATTTAGCTCTGTTGACGATTGTTTTAGGAGTTATCTTTTTCCTTAAGTCTCTGGAAACCAGGGCCACCAGATTTTTTCTGCTGACCTTTGTTTTCCTGGCCGCTTCCTTTTATGTTTACCATGGGGCCAAGGTTTTCTTAGTCGTTTTTATGTTTGGGGCCTTGGCCATCTATCGACAAAAAATAATGAATTTGCCTAAGCAGAAAAAAATCCTGGGATTAATTCTGTTGATGCTTCTCCTCTTGCCTCTTTTGTCTTCGTTTCAAGGCAGCGCCCGGAGAGCCAAAGTGACCCAGATTTTTTCCTATACCCGGTCTGAGGAAGAAGTCTCAGCAATTATTGCCCAAGAAGAGAGTTTTCCCCAATTAAATTTTAATTTCTATCACCATGAGGTTTTAAATAAAGCCCGCTTGGTGGCGGATCACTACTTTAACCATTTGACCGGCAAGTTTCTTTTTTTTGAAGGCGATTGGCAGTCACCCCGACATAGCACCCCTTATATGGGGATGATGTATTATCTTGAAATTCCTTTTCTTCTTGTTGGCATCGGTTATGCCTTAGCCAAAGAAAAAAGACGGGGAAAGAATCTTTTCTTTTGGTGGTTGATTGCCAGCCCCGTCCCCGCGGCCATAACCCGCGATGCGGTCCATGGGTTGAGGTCTTATTGGCTAGTGATTCCTTTGGTGGTTTTTACGGCGATGGGAATCAATGTGGTTTTTTCTTGGCTTAAACAAAAATCCAAAAAACTTTTTTTCCTGGGGATTTTTTTAACTGTCTTAGGTTATCTTTTTTGTCTAACTCTTTATCTTGATCTTTATTATCTTCATTCTGCCGAGAAGAATTCCGCTGGCTGGAATTATGGTACGGAGGCCATCGCTGAGATGATTAAAGAAGGAAAAGAGAAATATGAAAAAATCGTTGTTACCCAGGAATATGGCCAGCCATATATCTTTTATCTTTTCTACACTCAATATCCACCCAAAGATTACCAAGCCCAGGCTTATTTGAAAGAAAACCCTTGGGGCGATGTTGGTCTGGTCGAGAAAATTGACAATATCGAATTTAGAAATATTTATTGGCCAGAAGACAGGCAATGTCAAAATTGTCTTTTTATCGGCGACGAATTTGAACTCCCAATCGGAGATATTAGCCAAACACCGGGAGCGAGATTATTAGAAGAAATCTATTTTCTTGATGGTCGATTAGCTTACCGGGTGGTGGAGACAGAATGAAAAACAGAAAACCAAAATTAATCATGATGTTTTTAGTCTTAATTCTGCTTTTGGCAGCGGTTTTAAGGTTTTGGGATCTCAGTCGATATCCGGCTGGACTTAATGCTGATGAAGCGGCCATTGGTTATAATGCTTACTCTCTTCTCCTCACCGGCAGGGATGAACATGGCGTTTCCTGGCCTTTGCACTTCAAGTCCTTTGGCGATTACAAGCCAGGTCTTTATTTCTATTTAGTTTTACCCTTTGTTAAGTTACTCGGCCTTAATGTCCTGGCCGTCAGATTACCGTCAGCGCTTTTGGGTATTTTCAGCGTTTGGCTGGTTTTTCTTTTGGTCAAAGAACTATTTGCTGACGAACGTTTGAGTTTAATCGCCGCTTTCTTTTTAGCCATTTCTCCCTGGCACCTCCATTTTTCCCGCGGCGGTTGGGAAGCAAACGCCGCCACTTTCTTGATTATTTTGGGTACTTGGCTATTCTTTAAAGGCTTAAAAAACCCAAGATTTTTTATTCTGGCTGTTTTAGCTTATTCTTTGTCTTTTTATACCTACCATAGTGCCCGGATAGTTGTTCCGCTTCTGGGTTTGGGATTAGTTTTTCTTTATCGAGACAAATTGTTCAAGCGAAAAAACTACCAGGCAATTTTGATGAGCGGTATTATGGGGTTGGTAATTTTAATTCCCTTGTTGATTAGTTTCCTTGGTCCAGCCGGAGTTTCGCGGTTTGCTGGTGTGGGCCTGATAGCGGATACTGGACCGCTCTGGCGGATTAATGAACTGAGAGGTCAGCACGCCACTAATATGGCTTTACCGGTGCGTCTAATTCACAACCGCTACTTAGCCTATACGATTGCCTTTGGGAAAAATTGGTTTGATCATTTTCAGGGAGAGTTTTTGTTTATTAGTGGTGACGTTATTGAGAGAAACCGTGTTCCCGAGACAGGTCAAATGTATTTATTTGATATTCCTTTAGTTGTTTTGGGAATTTACTTTCTTTTGAAAAAGAGGCCAGAAAATTGGCTTGTGCTTCTTCTTTGGTTGATGGTGGCGCCGATACCGGCAGCGATGACTTTTCAAACTCCCCATGCTCTTCGGTCTTTATCAATGGTGGTTCCCTTAGTTATCGTGAGTGCTTATGGTTTTTACCAGGGTTGGTTGTGGCTTAAAGACAAGGTAAGTCAAAAATTGATGAGAATTGCCTGGGCTTTGGCGATTATTATTTTGATTTGGAGTGTCAGTGGTTATTTGCATCAATACTATCTCCATTATCCCAAAACTTACCCGGACGCTTGGGAGGATGGTTTTGATCAGTTAGTGAGTTATGTTCAGACAGTCGGGGAGAAGTACGAACGAATTTACGTTACAGATAAGTATGATCAACCCTATATTTTATTTCTTTTTTATTTGCAATACCCTCCGGAAAAATTTCAGCAAGAGGTTAGGTTAACCCCTCGTGATCGATTTGGTTTTTCGACCGTCCGTGATTTCGATAAATACCATTTTGAGCAAATTGATTTTGAAGCCTTAGAAAAAGAAGAAAACGTTCTTATTATTGGCACTGATGAAGAAATTCCTGATTCTACTAAAATAATCAAAGAAATTTATTTCTTAAATGGTAAAATAGCTTTTAGGATTACCGAGAAATGAGAGTAGCCAAAAAACTAGCCGCCCCCTATTTATTAGCTGATCCGACCGGAGCAATTTTGATTATTAATTTGGTTGATCCGCAGATAAATACAACGAAGTCTTTTATTGATGCCTGTGAAACAAAAGGAATGAACTATCTGGTGATTGGTAATAAAGACGATCGGGTTAAAAGGACGACTTTATCAAAAACAAAAAAAGAGTTAAGAGAGGAAATTTTACCGATTTCCTTAAAAACTTTTCATAATCTACCTAAACTTGAAAAAAAGATCAATAAATTTTTCAAAAAGGGAGATAAAGTTATGGTTCTTGGCGTTTTTAATGCTGGCAAAACAAGTTTGATTAATTATCTCTGTAAAACTTCTTACAAGGTGGGTGATTTACCAGGAACAACCTTAGAATTTACAGAAACTCCTTACAATAACTTAACTTTGATTGACAGTGTTGGTCAGTTAATTGACATTAACAAACCCTTAATGGTTTCAATTGATTTTAATGGCTGTCGGACAATCGAGTCTAAAATAGAGCGGGTTTTTAAAGAGGAACAGAAGGGATTGACCGATACCTTGGAAAGTAGTAAAGAGGGAATTGTAAAGACGGCCAGGTTGATTATGAGGCAAATTAAAAAAGGGAAAAAGGTAATTGTCACTGGTGCTGGTGCTTCAGCTTTAGTAGCCAGAGAAATGGCTGGTCAGGGACTTGAAACCGGTTTACCGATTATGGTTTTTACTAATGATTTAGCTGATTCCCAACCAGTATCTTTTGCTAAAGGGCTAGGTGAAGAAGAAGGAGGTTTGGCTCGTTACGCTGGTTTTGCTATTAATAAGGGAGACGTGGTTATTGGTATCTCTGCTAGTGGTGGCACAGGTTTTGTTTATGAAATCTTAAGACAGGCTAAGAAAAAGAAAGCCATCACGGTTGCCATTACCGAGAATATTGATACGCCCTTAGGTAAACAGGCAAAGCAGATTATTAAAAGTAATGCTAAACCTGAAGGTCCATCTTCCTCCAAAATTCAAATTGCTCATCTAGCTATTGTTCACGCTATTAATTTAATTATTGCTGATGAAAGAGGTGTGACAGCTGATGATTCGGTTCAATTTATGTTGCCAGAGAAAGTTGAAACTAAAAAAATGGGAATCAAATGAAAAAAGATAAAATCTCAGTTGCTTTGGCTACCTATAATGAAGAAGAAAATCTAGGGGAATGTCTTGAATTAGTCAAAGATTTGGCTGATGAAATTATTATTGTTGATGGTTCTTCTCAAGATAAGACGGTTGAGATTGCTAAAGAATATGGAGCCAAGGTAACGATTACTAATAATCCGCCTATCTTTCACATCAATAAACAAAAAGCTCTAGAAGCCTGCCAGGGAGAATGGATTTTACAGTTAGATGCGGATGAAAGAGTAACTGAGGCATTATCTAAAGAGATTAAAATGATTACTTCTTTAAGTGATAAAAAAATTAATAGGTACCAAAAAATAATTACCAAGAGAGAATTGTTTTTAAGACACCAAAGAATAGTCGAAAAAAGAGACGGAAGGATTGGTCAAGATAAAGGTGAATACGCTGGCTTTTTTGTGGCCCGATTAAATTATTTTCTAGGTAAATATCTTCGTTATGGCGGGGTTTATCCTGATGGCGTTATTCGGCTGGTCAAGAATGGCAAAGCCCACTTTCCTTGTCAGGATGTTCATGAACAGATTGTGATTAAAGGCAAGGTTGGTTGGTTGCAAAATGATCTCCTTCATTATGCGGACACCACCTTTAAAAAATATCTTCAAAGGAATAGTAAATATATTAATTTGATTGTCGCTGAATTTAAAGAAAAAAAATTAAGCAAGAATCCAATTCAATCCCTGAATTACTTTTTGATCAAACCAATTTATTGGTTTTTCTTAACTCTTTTTAGGCATAAAGGCATTCTTGATGGCTTTCAGGGAATTGTTTTTTCTTTTTTCTCGGCTTTAAGATTTCCTAGAGCCTATTGGCGTTATTTGTTAAAAAAATAATGAAAGTTGCTCTTGATATTTCACCATTAAAAACAGGTCATCAATTTCGAGGAATTGGTGCTTATACTCAAAGCTTGCTCCAAGCTCTTCAGGCAATTAAAAGAGCTGATTTTGAAGTGGTTTCAGTTGAGGCAGGAGAAATTCCCAAAGATTGTGATTTAGTTCACTATCCCTATTTTGACTTATTTTTCAAAACTTTACCTTTAATGAGAAAGAAAAAAACTGTGGTCACTATCCATGACACGACCCCTTTAGTTTTTCCTGAACATTATCCTCCCGGGATTAAAGGTAGATTAAAATTTGAGGCGCAAAAAATGACTCTCAAGACAGTCAATCGGGTGATTACTGATTCAAAGAATTCTAAAAAAGACATTGCTCATTATCTAGCTTATCCTGAGGAGAAAATCGAGGTTGTTTATTTGGCGGCTAGTGAAATTTTTCAACCAATCGAAGAAAAAAAGAAGTTGGCAAAGGTAAGGAAGAAATATAATTTACCGGTTAAATTCGTTCTTTATGTTGGTGACGTTAATTACAATAAGAATGTTTTAGGTTTAGTTAAGGCTTGTAAGGCGATGAAGCTGCCTTTAGTGATTGTCGGCAAGCAAGCAGCGCAAAAGGAATTTGATCAAACCCATATTGAAGATCAGCCTTTGGTTCAGTTAATCAAGCAATATGGCCAGGATAAAGAGGTGATTCGAGTCGGTTACGTGTCTGATGAGGACTTGGTGGTTCTTTATAACCTCGCCACGGTTTATTGCCAGCCTTCTTTTTATGAAGGTTTTGGTTTGCCGGTTATCCAAGCCATGGCTTGTGGAACGCCAGTGGTGACCAGCAAAGAGGCAAGTTTACCGGAAATTTCTGGCCAAGCAGCGGTGCTGGTTGATCCTTATGATATAAATGATATAACCAATGGCCTGGCGGTAGCCATTGAAGATGAAGATTTAAGAGAGAAATTAATTAAAAGAGGTTTAAATCAAGCCAAGAAGTTCAGTTGGGAAAAAGTAGCCAATGAAACTTATAAAGTCTATCAAAAAGTGGTTAAGGCAAAATAAAGGTCTTCTCTTTTTCATTCTGTCAGTTTTTATTATCTGGCAAGTCTTGCTATCTGGCTTAATTGCTCTGGGTGAACGCTTTTTTCCCACGATGACGGAGTATCTTTATACCGGGAGAGTAGCCCTTGATCCTCAATGGCTTTGCTGTCGAGCTAATTTTGAAGGAATTGATTATTTAGATATTGCTAAAAAGGGTTATGGAATTTATCAACAAGCCTTTTTCCCGCTTTATCCTAAGTTAATTGAATTCATCGGTTTTAGCCCCATTTTTAGAGGTAGGCTTTTATTAGCGGGTTTGTTTATCTCTTCGATCAGTTTATTTTTTAGTCTTTTTCTTTTTTTTAAATTAGTTAGACTAGATTTCAATCGAAGAATTGCTAGGCGGGCGATTCTTTATTTGTTAATTTTTCCCACTTCTTTTTACTTGGCCGCTGTTTATACCGAATCATTGTTCTTAGTTTTGATTTTAGCCAGTTTTTATTTTGCCAAGACCAAAAATTGGTGGTTAGCCGGCATTTTCGGTTTATTGGCGGCTTCAACCCGCTTGACGGGTGTCTTTCTTTTTCCGGCTCTAGTTGTTGAACTAGCTTTTCAATCCGGATTTGATCAAAAAGAAAAAAGAGATTTGAAATATTTTACTTCTAATCTCATGCCTTTATTATTTATTCCTTTAGGGTTAATTGGTTATATGTCCTACTTAAGAATTAATTTTTTGGATCCTTTACTTTTTGCTCGGGTTCAGCCCTATTTTGGGGCGGGTAGGGAGACGAGCAAATTGGTTTTGCTTTATCAGGTTTTTTGGCGTTATCTAAAGATGTTGATCACGGTTGATAAAACCTCGCCAGTCTATCTAACTGTTATTTTAGAGTTTTTAAGCGGGACTCTCTTCTTTTTCTTGATTGTCTTTACCTACCTAAGAAGATGGTTTGCCTATTTTACTTTTATGGCGCTTGCCTATCTATTGCCGACTCTTACCGGGACTTTTTGTTCAATGCCTCGTTATGTTCTTGTTCTTTTCCCTGGTTTTATTCTTCTTTCCATTTGGGCAGAGAAATATCGCTGGGTGAGAATCCTTTATCCAATAATAGTCATTCCTTTATTAATTATGGCTGTCTTATTTTTTACCCGGGGTTTTTGGTTAGCCTAAGAATTGATTTTAAAAAATGAAAATTAATCTTTTAAGAGAACAATTAACAAAAATCTCTAAAAATCAATTAGTGATGGGGAGTGGTATTCTGTTTTTTGGCAGTTTGTTGGGTAATTTTTCCAATTACCTTTTTCATCTTTTAATGGGAAGGATGTTAGGACCGATTGATTACGGCGCCTTGGCCGCTCTAATCGGCGTGGCCTATCTTTTAAGTATACCTATTGCCACCATTAGATTGGTGGTCACTAAATTTGTTTCTGAATTAAGAGGCCAAGGAAAATTATTAGTGGTGGATTATTTTTATCAATGGACAATAAAAAAAGCCCTTGTTTTTGGTTCGCTTATTTTGTTAATTTTTCTAATTATTTCTCCTTTAACTACCTCCTTTCTTCATCTCCAATCAAACTTTTTTCTCTTTTTTATTGGTCTTTCCTCTTTTTTATCTCTTTTTCTTTACATTAATTTAGCTACTCTTCAGGGTTTTCTTTTTTTCAAGCGCTATTTTTTGGCCGAAACATCGGCCTTCATTATTAAACTAGTTTTAAGTATTTTTCTGGTTTATCTGGGTTATCAGATTTTTGGGGCTCTGACTGCTGTTGTCATTGGCTCGGCTATTGGTTTTATTCTCAGTTTTTGGTTTGTTAAAAAGATTTTAGGTAAAAAGATAGAAAAGAATGATTTTAATGAAAGAAAAGTGGTTATTTATGCTTTGCCTGTTTTTCTCTCAATTTTGGCTTTTACCTCGCTTTACACCACGGACATTGTCTTAGCCAGACATTTCCTTTCAGCTCAAGAAGCTGGCTTTTACGCGGCTCTAGCAGTTTTAGGTAAGATAATCTTTTTTGGCTCAATGCCAGTTTCTTTAGTGATGTTTCCTATGGTTTCAGAACATGAAGCCAGAGGGAAACAATACCAAAAATTGCTTTTTCAAAGCCTAGGTTTGGTTCTTTTTGTTTGTCTTGGGATTACCTCAGTTTATTTTCTCTTTCCCAAATTAATGATTAATATTCTTTATGGCCGTCAATATTTATCGGCAACTCATGCTTTACCCCTTTTTGCGGTTTTTTTCAGCCTCTATTCCTTAACCTATCTTTTAGTTAACTACTATTTATCAATCAAGAAGACTAGGGTAGTTTTCTTTCCAAGCATAGCTGCTTTAGCTCAAATAATCTTTCTTTCAATTTTTCACCAGAACTTAACGGAAATGATTTGGGTATCAATCACTGTTTTGATTGGACTACTAATCAGCCTTTCAGGCTATTATTTATGGGAATCAAAAAAGCTATCTTTAGCTTTTAAGAACTAAAGGTTAATTTTCAAATTGAACTGGTTATTATTAAGCTTTACAATAAATTGAGATAATAATGGAGAAAATTTTAAACTACTTAATTGCCGCCATTTTAGCCGTCAGTATTTTTATTTTGTTTTATTTGCCGATTGAGTTTATTTTGACTGAAATTTGGATGTTAACGCCTAAAATTCCTCCCTTAATAGCGACTTCGCTATTGATAGTTTTTATTTTTTTCTTAAGTTTTGTTGAATGGGGGAAAATTCTGAGAAAAAAGAAATTTTTATCACTTCTCTTAATTGGAATAATAATTCTGGCTGGTTTTGTTTATCGAGAATGGCGTGATCAGAAGCTAGAAAGAGGGCTCTTGCCTAAAATTTATTCAATCTTTCCTCCTCTTTGGGGAATTCAGGGTAATACTATTGAAATAAAGGGTAAAAATTTCTTTCCCGATCATAGGAGAGGAAAAGTGATGATTGGTGATCAGGAATTATTAATTGAAAGCTGGGCCGACGAATTGGTTGTAGGCAAACAACAAGTACCCAAAGAATTTGGAACTTTTAGTCTCCGTTTGATTAGAAGTGATGGAGTAATAAGTAATAGTCTTTGGTTCGAAGTAAAAGATCCTGACGAACTGTTAAATTATTATTAATGATGTTTAAACGAATTATAGATTATTTAAAAAGATTTCTTGGTGCTCTTCTTTTCGTTTCTGTAAGTTTAGTCCTTGCAGATAAGCTGAGACTTGGTTTAGATTTAGATGTTTCTCTTTTGGCGAGAATAATTTTCTCACTTGGCTTATTATTGATAGTTCTGATTGTAGTTGAGGCTAGGGGCTTTAAAGAATTTGAAATAATCAAGAAAGATTTTTTTAATCAGTTAACTGTTTTAAGTAGAAAGATTAAGCAATTTATAAATAAGAAATGGGTAGCTTGGTCTTTAATACCGGGTTTTTTATTATTCTTAGGCCTAGGTTTTTCCTTTATTAATGTTTTTAATTCTGGTGAAGCTTTGCCAATTTTATTTCAAGATCAGAAACGGACTAGTTTAGTTTCTTGGAAAACAAATGAATTATTAACTGGCGAAAAAATCGATGGAGAATTTACTGCTTATGAAGATAATTTAGGAATAATTTCCATTCGTTTTAATACCTTTGGTAGGATTAATGATGATGTTTTGATTTTCAGACTAAAAGAAAAGGGTAATGAATCTTGGTATTATGAAAATGAATATAAGGTTGACCAATTCCAGCCCGATGAATTGTTTCCTTTTGGTTTTCCGAAAATTGAAAATTCTAATAGGAAAATTTACCACTTTGAGATAGAGTCAACTAAAGGAGAGCCCGAGAACGCAGTCGCTATTAGTCCTCAGTTTCCCATTTTTAGGGTTAAATACCATTTTGATCAAGAACAATTATTAGCCAATAAATTAATTCTGGTTCGTTTTTTATTTAAGAAGTTTATCAATATAGCCAGCAGTCTTAATTTTATTTTAGCAGATTTATTTTTTTTCGTTCCCTTTTTCTTTTATCTCTTTCATCTGTTTAGAAGAAAGCCGGTTTTCAATTTTGAAGTAGCAGAAAATTTTTTTACAATTGTTTTAGCTCTTTTTTTGATTTTACAAATAGGTAGGCAGGTAATCGAATTTTCTTCAGCTTATATTGAAATAAACATTGCTACTGATGGCTTTTTAACATTAGTAGTTAATTTCTTAATTTTTTGGGTTTTGTTATCAGGTTCTATTCTTGCCTTGAAGGGTAATAAAGCTTAATTTTGACATGCCAGACGCCCGCTCCTCTATTTTCGTCGAACATTGGCCCTTCAATATAATTTTCATTTAACAGGGCTTCTAACTTTTTATTCTCAACAACAGGAAGATCGAGATGGTAGACTAAAAATACAGCCTCGGGCTGGATGCCATTTTCTAATTTGTTGATAAAATCGTCTGTTTTTTCGTAAGTAATAGGAGTATTGGTATAAAAAGCCATTAAATCAGTAATGCTTGGCGGTTGAGGGCATCGACTGGTTCTTTCAAGTGACTTTTGAAACATCTCTCCCAATTCCCCTACAGGGAAAAAAAGAACAACAACTTCTTGTGGTTCGTATTGGTTTACATATCTAACACTATCTCTAATATTGTTTTTGACATGCTTATTAATCATTGGTAAAAAGAAAAAGTAGGTAATTGTCAAAGAAAAAGCAAGGATGACTAACATGGCTCTGATTTGTTTTTGCTTGTTTTTAAAAAACGAAGTTAAAGAAAAAACAGCTAGTAATAATATTACTGGATAAGAATAAAGTTGATGCTTAAACATCGTAAAATGAATAAAATTTACCGTTGCTAACCAAGGAATCAAGATTATTGGTACCATGAATTTCTTTTTGTAAGCAAAATAAAAAGATGAGTAAAAAAGGAGAGCGATAGGAATATTAGTGCCAATAAATATTGTTCTTAGATAAAAAGCCTTTTTTCCTCCCCATAAAAATAGCAATGAGATAATCAGATAAAAGATAATTATCCCGATTAAAAAAAATTTGTTTAATTGCTTCTTCTTGAGTTTGGGCCAATAGCCTTTAATTAAAAATAGAAGGCTTAATAATAAAAATAATCCTACAATTATTAAGGGCAGAAAAGCGGGAATAATATCCTTATTAGTAATTAAAGTTTTAAAATAAAGATCTTTTTTCCAGATAGCATAAATAAGATCAAGGAAACCCATTGTTATCCATGAAAAAAGATAACAAATGATCGTTTTTTTATTTTCTTGACAAATAATAATCCAGATTAAGAACGATAAGAATAAAGCGGTTAAATAAAGTATTCCGGTTGCTTTTGTTAGAGAGGCGATAAAGAATATCAAACCTGCTAATAAACCTTTTTTATATGAAGGTTCATCAATATTTTTCAGAATTAAATAAAAAGATAGACTTAAAAAAAATGTCAGGCCGAGATCAAGTAGCATCAAATGAGATTGGGTAATAATAAAGGGTGTCGTTGAAAATAAGATGATTATATAAATGGCCGCTCTACTATTTAAGAGCCTGCGGCCAATTAGATAAGTATTAACAATTATTCCCAGAAAAATTAATAAATTAACTAGGATTACGGCTATTGCTTTATTGCTGATTAATTTAAAAGACGTTCCGTATAAGAAAGGCATTACTGGCATCGTCAATCGACAACTAAAAGTTCCCCAGTCTCTGAAATATTTGATAACACCGTTTTTAACTAAATAATTGGACTCAACGAGATATGTTCCTGAATCGGGATTTGTTTGAACAGTCCAAGAAAGACTGAAAGCAGAAACTAAACAAAAAAGGAAGATTAAAATCGTTTTTTGTTTATGACTAAGTTTTTTAATTTTTGAAGAGAATAACTTATTGATTAACAATAAGAAAACAAGGATAACTGGAAAGGCAATAAGAGGTTTCATGATGTCAGCTTGAGTTCGGAAAAGAAGCTCTCTAGGAATAGTGAAACCAGAACCCTGGTTAATTAACCAAATATTAAACAGGAAAATAATCGAAACTCCTAAAATTAGAAAAATATATTTTATTGACTTCTTGATTATTATCAACATATTATACTAGAGTATAACACTTTAGTTTTTAGTGATAAATTCTAATAGAAATATGGATAAAAAAGAATCTTCAAGCGAAAAAGTTAATTTATTTTAGAAACCAATCAAGCGTTTTTTTAATTCCTTCAGTAAGTTCTGTTTGAGGCTTATAATCGAGGATTTTTTTAGCTTTAGAGATATTAGTATAATTCTTTTTAATTTCACCTGGTCTTGATTTTTCATATTTAGGTTTTATCACCTTGTAATTCCTTTTTGAGAATTCTTTTTCTAATAATTGAAATAATTTATTAACAGTTGTTTCTTTTCCTGTTCCAATCTGGAAAAGATTAAAATTATTGGTAAGTTTCTTGGTTAAACTTAAATAAATAGCCTGACAAATATCCTCAACATAAACAAAGTCTCGGGTTTGCTCACCATCCCCATAAATAGTGACGGCTTCTTTATTTATTATTTGTTTAATAAACTTAGCGACAACACTTCCTTTTAGATAAGACCAGGGACCATAGGCGCTAGAGAATCTCAAAGCAGTAGTTTTTAGGCCAAAAGAACCAGCGTAGGCGCTGCAATAGCCTTCACCAGCTAATTTACTAGCTCCATAAGGAGCAAGGGGCTGAGGGACTTTTTTTTCATCAAGAGGTGGTTGTTGTTCGCCTAACGGAGCGGCAGATGAAGCAAAAATAAATTTTTCTAACCCCTTTTTCCTACTTGCTTCTAGCAGATTGAGTGTTCCAAAAATATTAATTTCAGCGTCTTGAAAAGGATCTTTTTGAGAAGAGATAACACCAGTTTGGGCAGCTAAATGGACAAGGTAATGACAATTAACTATTGCTTTTTCAACATCCTTTTTGTTTCTAATATCGCCTTTGAAAAAATTAACTCTTTTTTTGGAATTTTTACTAATCGTCTTTAAATCTTTAAGTTTGCCAATACTAAGATTATCTAAAACATTAATTTGCCAATTTGTTTTTTTGAGTAAATAATTGACTAAATTGACACCAATAAAACCACAGCCGCCGGTAATTAAGATTTTCATTTTTTAAATAAATTTCTCAATCATTTGACAAAGATTGTCTTTTGATTGAGCGCCTATCTTTCTTTCTTTTTCCTTTCCTTTTTTAAAAATCATAAAAGTGGGTAAGCCTTTAACATTATATTTAGATGAGAAAGTTGGATTTTTATCAAGGTTTATTTTAATAACTTTTATTTTCTTTTTATATTCCTTTTTAATTTCTTCTAACAAAGAATTGGCTGTCTGGCAGGGAAGGCACCAAGAAGCCCAAAATTCAACCAAAACAGGAGTTTTTGATTCTAAGACCTCTTTAGAGAATTCGCTAGTAGAAATATCCATTTTTTTAGATATCTAGTTTGCCTTTATAGCCTTTTACTTTTTTAGTTCCTGGCTTGTATATCTCTAATACTTCAGATTTTCTTTTTTCTCCTGACCATCTTGTTTTAGGCCAAACTAGTTGAGCTTTGGCCTTGATTCTTTCTTTAATCTCCCGTTTGGTTAAAAGTTTAAACATTCTGGTAATTTCTTTTTCCAAACTAACTTTTGGTTTGAAACCTAATTGAGGAAGATTTCTGGAGACAACTTCAAAAGGGTGTTCTTCAGTTTCAACCCTAGGATTTTCCAATCTCTGAATTTTTGCTTTCAGACCAAATTTTTTCCTACCTACTTCAGCAATTGTTTCAGCCAATTCGCTTATTTTATGAAGGCCAGAAATTTGATTGACAACGGCGTATTGACCTGGCTCAGGCGGCGAAGCAATTAACCGGACCATACATTCCATGGCATCTTCTAAAGCAATCATTCCTCTTATTTGACTGCCACTGCCATAAATAGTTAAAGGAAGGCCTAAAATAACCTGAGCAACAAATCTATTGACAACTGTTCCAAACCATTCGTCAATATCCAACCGGGTGCGGAGTTTAGGGTTAGCTGAGACCTCTTGAGTATGAACGCCGTAAATCACTCCCTGCATGACGTCATAAGACCGAAGCCACCAATATTTACAAGCCTCATAGACATTAAAAGTATCTTGAACTTTGCTGACATGGTAAAGGCTGACTGGATCTCGAGGGGTTAATTCACCTCCAAGGCTCCATTCTCGGTTATCCCATTTTAAAATCGCATCAGCCGGGAACATGCCCTCGAAAAGAGGCCTGCCTGTTAATGGGGCGCCATATTCTCCCAAAGTACCTAATTTAATCAAGGAAGCATTGGGGACGATATCCTTCATTGTCCATAGGAGTCCCAGAGTACCAATAACATTATTTTTTTGGACTTGGATGGCATGATCAACATCGATCATACTATACGGAGCTGAAGGGATTTCTGCGTAGTGAACAATTGCCTCTGGTTTTTCTTCTTCAAGGAAAATTTTTAGATTTTCAATATCACAAATATCCATTTTCCGGAAGTTAATATCAATCCCTAATACTTTTCTTGCTGTCTTGAGACGTTTAGTCATTCGAGCAATAGGAACAATTGTGTGGGCGCATCTCTCCATAACAGAATCTCGTCGCGTATAGTTGTCAATTCCGCTTACTTGAAAACCTAATTTGCCTAATTTTAGGGCTAATGTCCATCCCAAATAGCCATCAATACCCAAGATCATCACTCTCATATTTTTGAGAAGATAACCATATTTCGTTTTTTCCCATTCTGGACATTGTTCAAAGGTAATATTGGGTTCATAATGACCAAGTTTAGGTCTTCGGGAACATTCAATCACGATTTGACCATCTTCTCTTAAACTTTCAACCTTTTTTTCTTGACCACAAGCGCGGAAATCAACATTACCCTTAAAGATAGCCGCCGGGCAATTCCAACAAGTTTTGTTTTTATTGTGACAAACAAATGTTGTTCTCTTCATTTTTTTTACTTTTTTTCTAGTTTTTTTAATTTGTTTGGCCATAATCGTTTATATCTTACACATTTTTACTCTCATTGGCAATCTAGAAAGTTTTTTCTAAAAGAGGCACAAAATCTTCTACGGTTAGATTTTCTGGTAAATCTCTTATTTGCGGACTTCTAACAAAGAGGAAAGAATCATCTAAAGTATGTTCTCCAGAAAAAACATCTTTTTCAAAAAGAGTTTCTTTATCAATATTAGCTCGAAAGCGGAATCCAGATCGAGGTAACAGGACCAGATCTGGTGCTTGATTTAAACATTTTCCTTGGTAAATTTCTTCTTTATGATAAATCTTTTTAATTACTTTTCGATTTTCGTATTTTAGAGAGTTAAAAGCCTCGACTAATTGTTTAGTAATTTTTTCTCTTTGTGATTTATTTACTTTTCCTCGAGGATACTTTCCTTGTCGATGAATATAAATTCTAGCTGGCTCGAGGGCAAAAGCTTTGGTTTTTTCAGTAATCTGATTATAGCTTTTGAGATTTTTGTCAAGATCTAAAAAACCTCTTTTTTTTAGGAAATAATTAATATTAACATTAGCTTTCATTTTTCCCATACCATGATCAGAAAGCATAAACAAAGAATCATCTTTTCTTAGTTTTTTACTAATCTCCCCAATCACTTTATCGATTCTATTAAAATGATCAAGAAAATCGGCATGATATTGATGATTTTTATTTCGATAAGCATCCCAGAGAAAATGGCCAATTCGATCAGTACCAGTAAAAACAAACATAAAAACATCCCAATCTTCTTTTTTCCAAAGATAACGATAAGCTTCAATCCGAGCTTCAAGGGTTTCGTTCAGTTTCTTAAGGAAAAGGCTCATTGATTGGTGGGCTAGGCTCGAATCAACATCGACTTGGTAATTCATTTCTTTTAATTTAGGAAAGAGCTCAGGAGGGTAAACAGCTTTTTCTAAATCTAGGGAGATAAAACCAGAGAGATGAATACCATTAAGAGGTTTGGGTGGATAAGTGGAGGGAACATTAATAATAGCAAATTTTTTATTCCTCTTTTTTAACCAAAAGGGTTTTTCTTGGACATCATTAAAATTAGGAAAGTGAAGAGTATAAGTTTTAGGCATAAGTTCCATAAAACCAAAAATTCCATGTTCACCAGGATTTTTACCAGTAATAATTGAAATCCAGGAGATAGACGAAATGGGTGGAATAGAAGAACGCATTTTTTTAAAAACACCTTCATTTTTTAATTTTTTAAAATGAGGCATTACCCCTTTTTCCGATAAATTGTTCATCAAACCAAAAGGGACACCATCAATGCCGATAATAACTGTTCTTTTTTCCATCGTGATGTTAAATCTAGAAATATCCAAGCGTCTTTAGACGTCTTTTAACCTCTTCTGTATCCTCCTTTCCCTCTTTATATTTTTTGGGGAATGTTTTTTTAATTCTATAGCTTTGAGTTTTAATGGCCCGTTTAGCCATGAAGCTGTCTTTATCAAAGAGCTCCCTTCTAATCCGGCCATCCATGTTTTTAGGAATGGGAATATCTAATAGATGGAGAATTAAAGGAGCGATGTCAAAAATTTTGAGATTTTTAATTCTTTTGCCTTTCACAAACTCGGAACCGTAGCCGATAAAGATTCCATCTGGAGAGTGACTATTAACTATTTGAATAGAGAATATTGCTGGCCTTGTCTCTTTGCTGGTTTTAAAAGATTTTTCTTCCAACAATAAATCGGGAGCAAATGAGGTATAGTCGCCGGAATAGATTTCATCTTTAGCAAAAACCTTTTTGAACAGTTTCTCTCGAGATAGCGGAGATTTTAATTGACTAAGCTCTGTTTTTACTTCCTTCAACAACCTTCTATATGCATCAGCGCTTAATAGTCCATCGGAAAAACGGTTTTTATCATGAAAGTATATGTCGTTAGCCCCAATAGAAATGGATACTGCTTTGGAAGAGGGAATATCCGGTCTCTGGGTAGCCGAGAGGTCAAAGTAAAAAGGCAATAATGATTTTATGTAACGATATGAGGGGGTGATTTTGCGAAACAGGAATGGGTGGCGGACTAAAAAATTATATAACCTTTCGATTTTAATTCTTTTCTTCTTTTTCTTAGCCAAACTCTTTTCCTCGGCTAATCGGCTGATTGGAGTCTCGACAAAATCTTCGCGCACTTTTTGAAGTTGAAGCAAACCCTCTTTATGGAGCCAGGCGTTAACATAAAAGAAGCCTTCATAGACTTTAAAACCGTGGTCGGAAATAATAATTAAAGAGGTGTCGTCTTTGATATTCTCTAAAAACCAACCAAGAGATTTGTCAATGTCTTGATAGATATTACAAGACTCTGAATTTTTAGAAATTTTACCCGAAACAAGCCTATCGAAACATTTGTGCTGAATCCAATCAGGACTACTGATTAATAAAAAGAAAAAATCCCATTCCTTCTTCTGAAATAATTGCTTAGCACAGTCAAACCTAATTTTTTCGATTCTTCTCACCTCGGTAGCAAACTTTTCTCTGCTTCCATAAGCAGCAATCTCAGGATTTGGACTAACTCGATATTTTTTTAAAATGGGCATTTCCTTTTTTAGCGACTGGGGAAAAATAAAGTTTTCTCCTCGAGACATTATGCTGGTTAAAATTATGTCATTGGTTATAGGAGGAAAAGAAACTGGAAGGTTGATTAGAATAGATTTTTTTCCTTGAAGATTAAGAATCTCGTAAAGGGTTGGAGATTTAATATCTCGAGAAGTGATAGCCCTATTAACGCTGAGTGAACCTTTAGATAATTTGAGAAAATTGAAACAACCATGTTTTCCAGGATTAACCCCCGTAGCGAAAGATACCCAAGCAGGAGCGGTGATAGGGGGCATAGTGCTTTCCAAACTACCAAACACGCCCTTTTTATAGAGGCGATACAAATTAGGGATAATACCCTGTTTGCCTAATTTTTTAATTAGGCTTTCAGGCATTCCGTCTAAACCAATGACCAAAATTTTCCTTGCCATAGCTTGTGTTTTATTTTATTTAATATAACTCTGTCTTCTTTCTCCAAACCGAAAATCAGCAGAAGTAGGGAAAATGTTGTTAGGACAAATAATAGAGATAACATGAGGCTGACAAGATAGTGGAAATTGGTAAATAAATAATTTTTCAAACCCGAAACCAATAAAAAAGTTACTACTCCTGCCAATATTCCTTCAAAGTATTTTAGATTAAAGGGCTGAATTTTTAAGGTCTTATAAACTTCTATGAGACGAACGATATTAATAAGACCAATTGAAAAAGCAGTGGCAATAGCAGCGCCGATAATACCAAAACGGGGAATGAGGATAATGTTTGTAGCCAGAGTCAATATAAATAAGATTAGCGAATTGATCAATTCCCAGTTTTGATAACCAGTCATAATCAAGATAAACCCCACCGATCCCACCCCCGCACTTATCAAGTGGCCCGCCGCAAGAGTTATCATGCTATTTTTTCCCAAAATATAGTTTTCACCAAAAACTTGCAGTAATTCTCTTGGAGCGATAGCAATAATAAGAAAAACTAAAGAAGCAAAATAAAAAGCCCAGCGGGTGACAACCTTATATAAGCTTTCTAGTTCTTTTATCTTCTTCCCTTGATGATATTCTGAAATAAATGGAGTGAAAATGGCATTTATGGCTAAAAGAAAAACTATTACCTGAGAAGAAAGTAAGGTTGTCAGTCTGTATACACCTACCTCTACTGTAGGCAAAAAATATCCCACCATAAAAATATCTGTCCAGGCAACCAAAAAGAAGAGAGTAGAGGATAAAGTTAAGGGGATAGAGGTTTTCAGGATTTTTCTTGTCCTAAATTTTGGCTTCAGTTCACCCATAACTATCTTAGGAAAGAGCTTTTTAAGGGAGGAGAGAAAAAACAAAGCCCCGAAGATGATTGACATAATATATGCTCCAATCATGCCAAATATTTTAAGGCCAAAGTAATAAAAAAGAATAATCAAACAAATATTGAGGAAAGGAGTAATTATTTTTTCGCCTAAAACTGTGTATTTGGTTGTTTTAAAACCCCTGGTGGCGCTACTTAAAGCTTGAAATAAAGAGAAAAAAGGAACCCCAAAAGCGAATAATCTTAGGGGCCGAAAAAGCTCTGGCTTGCCATAAAGGAGGGCAATCTTTTCTGCGCCAAGGTAAAGAATGAGGGCGATAAAAGTTCCTAAAACTAACGGAATCACCGAAACCTCAAACAGGGCGCCTTTTACTCGTGCTTGGTCCTTTTTAGCCAGATTCGTAGAAACAAATCTTATCGCTCCGTAACTTAAGCCAAAACAGGCTATGGTAGCGCTAAAATTAAATATCACCTGCCCCAGGCTATAAATACCAAAAAGGGTGGCGCCAAATAATCGAGCCAGAAGTAAGGTGATAATAAGCCCCATTCCTCTTCCCAAAATATTTCCTGAGAAAGAGATGGTACTTTCCTTAGCAATTACCGCAAGCTCCTGGTAGTTTGTTATGGGGACGCCATGATTCGTTTTGGGATTTTGGTTATTTTTCATTGGCTTCTACACCTTTAATTATGATAAAAGAGACATAATAAAAAAGCAACCTGTTATAATAAAAAGACGACATCCATGAAAGAGAGAGTAATAAAAAACTTTTTTGACAAGATGAGCGTCGGCAGAGACACTCGAATTAGAAGTGATCCTATTCTGAAATATGAACAAGAAATGAGGCAAAAGGTAGTGATGGAGTTACTTAATCCTTCCAAAGGTGAGCTGATTTTAGATGTTGGTTGTGGTAATGCTAGAGATATTGAGCTTTTTTCTATAAAAGGAGCTAAGTGTGTGGGGATTGATATTTCAGAGGGGATGATAAAAGCAGCTAAAGCAAAAGCCAAGAAGGAAAATTTGAAGAATGTCGAGTTTATCGCTGGTGACGCAACCAAACTTCCATTTAAAGCTAACACTTTTAATAAAGTTTCCTGCAGCGAGACAATAGAACATATGCCTGATTGGAGAAAGGCAATTAGAGAAATGAGAAGGGTTTTAAAAAAGAATGGGCTGTTTGTTATTACTACCCCTAATAAAATAAGCATGTATGGCTTAACAAGGAATATTTTTGGAGTTGTTAGGAAATCACTAGGTTTTTTTGGAGTAAAAGTGGGAAAAAAACATCCTTATGATGTTTGGAAGACGCAAGGCGAAGTAGTATCGGTTCTCAAGAAAAGTGGTTTTGAAGTTAAACAGAAAAAAGGCATCTGTTTTATACCGGGACAGTGGACTTATCTTTTGCCTAATTTTTGTAAAGAACTTCTTGTTAGAACTACCGGTCAGATAGAACCAAGGATAAATTCAAAATTATCTAGATATGGTTATTCTCTGGCTGTATCAGCCCAGAAAGAAAAAATTGGCCTGCGTGAGAAAATTTTAAAAGAGAATATTAAGGTTCACGAAAAAGAAGCCGAAATCTATGATTTCATTCACTCCGAGATTTTCAATAAATATGAACAAAAGAGAGTTATTAAAGATATAGATTTGATTTTAAAAAGTGTCTCGGTTAATCAACCGTCTGTTCTTGATGTTGGCTGTGGAACTGGCAATCTAACTTTAAAATTCTTAAAAAAGGGCTGTTATGTTACTGCCCTCGATTTATCAAAAAAAATGTTAGCCCTGCTTAAAAAAAAGACAGATAAAAATAAGTTTTTAAAAATGATAAATCAAGACATAGAAAGCTTCCTAAAAGACACTTTTGAAAAGTATGACATTATTTCTTTTAGTTCTGTTTTGCACCATTTGCCTGATTACCGTACTGTCTTGGAAAAATCACTAGATAAATTAAAAAACGGGGGAGTGATATATATAACTCACGAACCCCTTGGGAAGAATAGCCCTGATTCTTTATTAACAAGGATAATATCTTTAGTGGGCAGGTTAATTTATAAAATCAGAGTTTTCCCTCTAGTCAAAGAAATAAGACAAATAGATTACACAATGGCAGATTTTCATGCTAAAGAGGGTATTTACAAGAGCCTCACGGCTTTTCTAAAGGGAAGAAAGCTGAAGATAAAAGTAGAAAAATACAGGGCTGAAAAGTCTTATATCTCAGCCGTGCTCAATAACTGGTTAGGGAAGAATTACAATTTATTCAGCATAATCATACAAAAATCAAGAAAATGAAGGTCATGATAATTGGTCAATATCCCAAAAGTAAAGACCAAGTTTTTACAGGACCGATGAGAGTAATTTATAACCTCACACAGAGCTGGGAGGATAAAGGAATAGAGCTTTCAATTCCTGCAAGAAAATTTAAAAATTATAATAAATATTTAAAAAAGATTCTTTTTGTTTTTGAAGCTTTTCACTCTGACGCAGATATTTTTTCACTACACGGATTTAGTCCTGCAATATTATTTTCTTCCATAGTAGGGCTTTTAAGACGCAAGAAGATTCAGGTTACTGTCCATGGTTTAATTTTTCTGGAAAGACAAATGGGAGAAGGTCACCCATTTTGGAAAGAGATAATTGAGCGATTTATTTTAAAAACTGCCGACAAAATAGTGACAATTTCTTTATCTATGAAGTTAAGCATCTCAAGCCATTACAACATTTCTCCAAAAAAAATAGATATTATCCCCCATGGTGTGGGGAATATTTTCTTGAATGACGAGATTACTAAAAAGCTTTTTTCTGATAAGTATGATTGTCGGGGTGTAAAGGTTATAAGTTTCGTTGGTGGTACTAAAAAGGTAAAAAATCTATTATTTCTACTTAAGGCCTTAAAAAAAGTTAAAACTAAAAACTGGAAACTTTATATAATTGGCCCTCCTAAAGACCAAGATAGAAAACTAAAAAGTTGGGTTTCAGAAAATAATTTCTCAAAAAAAGTATATTTTACTGGTCCATTTAATCAAAAAATGCTTAGATCCGCCTATAGAAGAACGGATGTGTTTGTTCTTCCTAGCAGATATGAGTCTTTTGGTCTAGTTGCACTTGAAGCAATGGCTAGTGAAACCAGCACAATTGTTAGCGATAAGGTAGGAATGTCCTTCATGATCAAGCATGGTCAAAATGGTTATGTGGTAGAACACGGGAATATAAGCCAGCTATCGCAACTGATAGATAAATTATTGGGACACTCAGAGATAAGGGAAGAAATGGCAAAAAGAGCCAGAATGACTGCAAAAAAATACAGTTGGGCTAATATAGCTGATATCTATATCAGCCTTTTTCATAATCTAATTAAAAATTAATTTTTTTGTTTATGGGTGAAGTACTAGTAATCTCTACTAAAGCAGACAGCGGCTTAGAGTATTTACATAAAAGGAAATTAGGACTTTATATAGAATCTTTTTCTGACTATTTTGATAGGTTACATATGGTTCTACCAGATAACGTAAGCAGGCTGTTCAAAAGATGTTCAGGACTTCTCCTGATTCATTCGGTTAAACAATTTTTTTTTGAGGGTCAATTCGGAAAGTATTTTAATTCGATATTTTATTTGATTTCTTCTTTCATCAAAGCCCTTCTGGTATTAAAAAAATATCCAAAAATCAAGATTATTACTAACCCTTGGGGACACGAGATCTACGGAATTGAAGTTATAATCCTAAGCAAGCTATTTAAGAAAAAAAGCGTGATAAAGGTTGCGGGAGGAAGTGATACCTATCAGAAGAAATTTCCAGCTCTTTTGCTAAAAATTTTTAGAAGGTTAGAAAACTTTGTTATTAAAAATTCTGACTTTGTCATAACCGCCTCTCCGCTTTTGTTAAAAAAGTTCCCAAAATATTCAAAAAAATTATATGTATTACCAAATATTTGTCCCGCCGTTGATAAATATTCAAAAAAGAAGTTAATAACCAAAAATCAAGAGCCTTTTAAATTGATATTTGTTGGCAGGCTGAAACCAGTAAAAGGAGTAGAGATATTATTGGAATCTATTGCCTACCTACAAAAGCGTGGTTATTCGATGGAGTGTCAAATTATTGGGGATGGAGAAATGATGGATAACCTTAAAAATATGGCTGCTAAATTAGAATTAAAAAAAATCAAGTTTTGGGGCTATCAGGAACAAGAAAAGGTTTATGATCTTATAAGAAAGTCAAACGTATTGGTTCTTCCATCTTATTCAGAATTTATGCCAAATGTGATTATTGAAGCAATGGCAATTGGAGCTCTAGTAATTTCTTCTAACTTTGACGGAGTGGAATACCTTGTTGAGGATTTAAAAACGGGTTTAATTTTTTCTAAAGGCGATTCCAGATCACTTGCCTTAAAAATTAAATACGCAATCTCTCATCCTAAAGAGATACACGAAATGGAAAAGAGAGCCCAAAAAAGGGCAGAACAAAAATTTAGCAACGTGGCGCTTAGAAAAAAGCGTCATAAATTAATCAATGCAATTTTCGATAGTTATTAAAGCAAAATTGTCTAATTTTTCAAATAAGCAATTGCAGTTATGGGATTCAAGCTTTTTGCAAGTTTCCTCCAATACTTGATGGTCCTCTTGGACCCTCTGATCTAATCCATATTCAGTTCCATTCTGATCTAATCCATATTCAGTTCCATAAAGAAAATATGTTTTTTTGTTTCTTTCTTTATATTTTGATAAAAAGAATTCCTCTAATTCGTTACTGGTAAAATTTTCTTCCTCAAACATTTTTCTCTGTTCGATTAAATAATATTTGACTGCACAATTAATAAGGCTTTTTTCACTTTTGTAAATAAAATAAATATCTTCGTTGTAGCGATTTTTAAATTCTTTTATTAGGTCAACATCAGCTTGTGAAATAGCAACTCCTCGTCCTATACGAAGCTTTTGCGCGGTTTGTATTGCCTGTGGAATTAAGTTAATGGAAATCGCCATAACAATTAAAATGTATGTTTTTTTCTTGAGCACGAGAAATTTTTCTAAAACTTTTTGCCAAACTAAAACAATGACTAAGCAAGTTGAGATAATAATATAGACTATCCCACGAAACGAGGCAGCGTCTCTTATCCCCCTGTTTATCAAATATATGTATCCGCTATAAGTCAAAAAGGTAGATAATGCAAATGAAATAATAATTTTATTTTCAAATAAAAAACTTTTAAATTTAATGATGAAGATAGAAAGTATGACTATCGAAATATTAATAACAAAAATTAGAAACAAACTAGCATTTATATACTTAAGTCCCCTTTCCCAAATAATAAATTGATGGTATGTTATGAATCCTGAAGAAAAAACAAAAAGGATTGCATACATAAATTTTAATGCGCTGCAACCTAATTGACGACATAGTTTTATTTTCATACTATTTCTGAAATTAAATTAAACAAAGCTTTCTCCTAAAATTAGTTTTATTAAAATTAGAACTAAACCTTTATAGGAGAGAATTGTTGCAATTAGGAGAGATCCGACTAGAAGCATAGAGCGATAAAGAGCCTCTTTTTTCTGAAGTGAAAAAAAAGTTAACAACTCTTCAAAAATGTTTAGTATTATAAAAAGTGAAACGAATACAGATGCGAAGGAATGCGAAAAGCCCAATAATGTTAGAGGTATTATTAATTTCAATAAAGCTGAGATGTTTTGTCTTCTTTTTCTAAATAATTTATGCAATAAATAAACAAAAAAAATCAAAAAGACAAGAGCGAAGTTTTCCCTAATGGGCATGGAAAACCTAAATATAATTCTTCCACTACTCAAGGCAAAAAGAATTGAAATTCCAATTAAGAGATTATTATAATTATTTATAAAGATTAAATAAAATAAGCCAGAGATTAAGCAAAAAGAAATTAGGCCCCAGTAACGAACAGGCATTGGGGAATTATTTGCATAGAATGCATGAGTAAAATAGAACCCTTTGTAAAAATCAAGATCCCAAATCTTTAATTCGCCAAAAAAATTTAAATTCCCATTTATTATTTCTTGGGAAACAGGATGGACAGTCCACGGATCATAAGCAGGATATCTATTTTCTGAATAAATGTTAGCCGAAAGTATGAAAAACGCTATTAAACAAATTAGGGCGTATGACAAATCACGAATAATTTCTCCCCTTATTTTGGATAGGTAATTTTGTTTATTTTTCCACTTTTTCCTGTCTCCTTTAACAAAAAAAAGAGCCGATGAGAGAATTAAATAAACTCCAGCCCCCCAGTAATGAGAATACTTAAAATGGCCTAACATACTCGAATAGATACTAATCAAACCAGAGAGATTCAAGCTCATGATTATTGCTAAAATCAAGTTTCCCAACATCCAATTAGTATTTATTTCAAGAAGAGAATTGGCACAGTAACCAATCGCAAAAATAAAGATGAAAAAAAAGAGAGCTTCACTATAACTACTGTTGTATTGTATAAGAATAAAGTAAATCAATCCAGTTAATAATAAAAATACATTTCTTATAATAATTAAGCGATTGTTTTTTTGCATATTAAGAGTTATGGGGTTTTTGAAAAAACATTGTTAATAAGGTATTTATCAAGTAGTCTAATATATTTTTTAAATAAATTATCCCAATTAAATTTTCTCAAAATCAGTTTTTTGTTTTCTTTACCCAGCTGCTTCCTTTTTTTAGGATCTTTAATTAATATCTCTAAATAATCGTAGGATTGGTGACTAATATTGTCAACTAACAGCCCTGTTTTCCGGTCCTGAATCATTTCCGGAATCCCACCAGTAGCTTTTGTCACGACGGGTAGCTCTGCAATCCCTGCCTCCAAGAGAGTGTTGGGATGCAAATCAAACAAAGTGGGATAATAAAAAATATCAGATAGGCATAAGATGGACATAACCTCATTTCTACTCTGATTTTCAAAAAAATAAACTTTTTCTAAATCTCTGTATTTCTTTTTGGCTTGGTTTAAAAATGCTCCATAGGCGACTATCAAATATACACAATTGTATTTTTTCAAAATTTTTTCTATAGGCCTCCTAGCTTTTAAAAGTCCCTTAAGTTTTCTCTCATCATTAAGGCTTATCACTGTGACAATTTTGATCGCAGAAGTTAATTTTTTTCCCACACCTTCAATTAATTCTTTCTCTTTTTTCTTAATTTCATTATCTGAAGGTAAAATTTTTCGGTCAATCCCATTATATACAACATAAGTTTTTACTCCTGAAAAACGCCTTTTTATTTTATCAGCAATATAATGGTCAATTGCTATTAAGCACTGGGCGTTTTTAATAACGAAAGAAAGAAATAAACTAAGAACAAAATTTGGAAGCAGTTTAGATTGTTTTATTTCGCTATAAGGATCACCCCTAATACGGATTATATATTTAACCTTTATAAACTTATCGAAAAAGGCGAAAATTAAAGTAGGAATGAGGAATGAATCGGTAATAATTAAGGGGGCATTAAGGTATCTAATCGCTTTTACATATATTGGAATAAATTTGAACCAGTTGATAACGTTCTTTTTGTTTTGGGGCAGTTTGACAAATTGAGTTGGAACACCGTTTTTGTTTAGGAAGTCGACAAATGGTTTGCTGGTGTATTCTCTCGAACCAAAATAAACAATTTTTTTCATCTGGAACTTGGGACTTTTTATTAGTCCTGCTTTTTAGATCTAGCGGAGCGACTAACCTTTTTATTTTGTTTATCTTGTTGTGATTTTAAAACACTTAGCTCCTCATTGAGTTTAGAGACATCATAGTGGAGATTTCTCACCAATTTAAAAATAAAAAAGTTTAAGAAGAGCAAAGTAAGAATGGCGAGTAAAAAAATGGCATTCGTGGTTTTGGTTGTCCCGAGAAATCTAGAGAGCAGGTTGGTAAGACCGGGGAAGGCAGAGAAAATAATTAAGGCGAGCCCTAAACCAGACCAAAGAAAAAATTCAAAGAGAGTCTCTCTTTTTTTCCTAATTAAGACAAAAGTCTTGCAGAGAAAATAACCTCCCATTAATATTCCTAAAATCCTTCCGATGGTTAGTGTTGTCATTTTATCTCCTAAAAACCATTACCCTTAAAGACGCCTCTAACATTCTAAAAGGATAGCGGAAGACTGTTCCTAAATTGACAAATTGAGATTCTCCAGTTTCCCTCATTGGCATTTTAACAGAATATTCACCGATTTTTAATCCCTTTATTCCCGCTTCTATTGTTTGCTCAATAGCCCAGTTTTTGTCAGTAATTGGGGTCAATTTTTTTAAACTTTTAACCTTGTAAACCCGATAGCCCGAGGTGATGTCAGTTACCCTTGTTCTTCCCAGGACGTTAGCTATAACACTAAAAAATTTAATTCCTAATTTCCTTCCAAGAGGAAGATTTTTATAGCTAGAATTCAAAAAACGACTGCCGATTACCATGTCATAGTTACCAGAGATGGCAAAATCTATCAGTTCAG
Organism: Patescibacteria group bacterium; assembly: GCA_035529375.1. Taxonomy (NCBI): domain Bacteria; species Patescibacteria group bacterium. The sequence goes on along the minus strand of DATKWU010000009.1, from coordinate 17,871 downwards.
GAATATATTCAGGATTGTGTTGTTCATCGGCATCCAATTGAACAATGTAATCGTAGTCTCTTTTGAAAGCAATATTATATCCTGTTTTTTGAGTGATTCCCACCCCTTGGTTTAAAATATGAGAAATTACCTTGGCTCCAGCTTTTCTTGCCTTTTGAGCTGTTCTGTCTCGGGAAGAGTCGTCTATTACCAAGATATCAGGTACATATTTTTTTACTTCTCGAACTACTTTAGTAACGGTTTTTTCTTCGTTGAAGGCAGGAATGATGGCTATTATTTTTTTATTTTGTCTTTTCATTAGTAATTTTGATTTTAAATTAGAGTTATTCTTTCGTCAAGGAAAGATATTTGTTATAATTTAATAAGGTAAAACTGTGAAAGATCGTAAAATAAATTTATTTAACCATTATCGAAAATTATTGTTTTTTGTTTCCAACAGAAATGCCAAGTTGATGAGAGAATATTTTGCTCAAATATTATTGACAGAAGTCGAGGAATTTATGCCGCTCGGGAAAAAGAAAATTCTTGATGTCGGTGGCGCAAGGGGGGAGTATTGTAAAGTGTTGAATGCGAAAAGACAATGTGAAGCTATAAATTTAGATCCGCATCCAGGCGAATATGTTTGGCCAAAAACTATAACTGGATTTGCTGACAAAATACCCTTTAAAGATAACGAATTTGATTTAGTAATATGCAGGGGGGTTTTAGAACATATTCCATTGGAGAAACAGCAAGTAAGTGTCAATGAGATGTATCGAGTAACCAGACCAGGGGGGATATGCTACGTTTTGATCCCCCCATGGTTTAATCCCCATGCTGGACATGCCCTAAGACCATTCCACATATTTCCTTTTAAGATAGCTAGACTTTTAAAACAGTCGGTCTTTAGATATAGGTTGAACAAAAATTATAATAATTCCTCCTCTTTTGAAGAAGTGAGTCTATTTCCAATTACCTTTAGGAGAATGGAAGAGATGATTAGATTAAGTAATTTCAAACTAATAGCAACAAAAGATACGCACCTTAGACTTCATTTTTTAACCAAAATTCCTATAGTTAGGGAAATAATGGTCCCAGCAGTTGCTTTTATTTCAACCAAAGAATAAATGAATAAAAAATTAAAACTTTTGTCAACTAAAGAATTAAAGTATTATCTTTGCCTCCCAGTCTAATCCAGAGCAATTTTATCAGGAGGGAGTTTTTATATGCTTCCCGAATAACCTTCATTAACTTTTCAATTTAATCTTTAATTGGCAAAAAAAGTCTATCAAAAAATAATCTGCTTTTGCCTTAAATAGTGTTTATTAACAAGGATCATGTTTTTGAAAAAGTGATGGCTTCTGTGAAAAAATGGAGTAAAAAATGGGATTTAAAGTTAATTTCGTCCAAAACAAAGATGCGATGAAGTAGGTAAAAAGAAGACTGAGGAATCTAGGCTATCTTGAATAATCTCCTTGACAAGAATTCTTTGAATGTTTAAGATATTACCTATCAATTACTGGTAATATGAGAAAACAATACAAAACCATTAGTTTCCCCCAAGAATTATATGAGCAGATTGAAGAATTAGTACCCGAAACTGGTTTTCGAACCGTGACTGAGTTTATTCTTTATTACACTCGCCGGGCGGTGGCTAAGATTCAGAATCGGAAAGGCAAAGTGGAACGAGCGATTGACGATTTATCGCCTAAGGAAGCGGAAAAGATTAAAGATAAATTAAGAAAACTAGGTTATCTAGAATGAGCCAGATTTACAAGATTGCCAGCAAGACCTTACCGGAAAAACATATTGTCTGTATTGGTCATCTAGATCACGGTAAGTCAACCCTCCTTGGTCGGCTTTTTTATGATTTAGGCAAGATTGATAAAGAAGTGATGAAGCGAGTCAAGAAATATGCTCGAGCTTTTGGCCATGATAAATTTGATTTTGCTTATCTGATGGACCAGATGAAAGAAGAAAGAGCTAGGGGGATTACGATTGATTTAGGTCATAAAAAATTAGAAACCAAAGATACTTCGATTACTTTTGGTGACGCACCTGGTCACCATGATTTTCTAAGGAACATGCTGGTTGGGGCCGCTGAATCAGATGCCGCTATTCTCTTAGTGGCAGTTGATGAGGGTATTCAGCGTCAAACCGAAGAACATCTTTTCCTGGCTAAAATGATTGGCTTACCCCAGGTAATTATTGCCATTAATAAAATGGATCTGGTTGATTATCAAAAAGCTCCTTTTGAAAAAGTTAAAAAGCAAGTCACTACCTTGTTAAAAAAAGTTGGCTACTTTCCTGAAGAAATTCCGATGATTCCCACTTCGGCTTTAAAGGGCGAGAATATTGCTAAAAAGAGTAAGAAGATGAAATGGTTCAAAGGCCCTTTTATCTTAGAGGCGGTTGAAAAATTATCCTCCAAAAAAGTGCCTAGTGATTTACCGATGCGTTTACCAGTTCAGGATATCTACATGATTGATCGAAAACCAGTGATTATTGGTCGTTTGCTTTCCGGGGTCTTAAAAGAAAAAGATGAAGTTTTAGTTTTTCCTAAGAAAAAAAGATTTGAAGTCGAAAAGCTTTTTATTCATAACCAACCAATCAAAAAAGCGATGCCGGGTGACAATCTTTATCTAGAATTAAAAGGTTTGAAAAAGGGCTTGGTCAAAAGGGGCGACCTGATTACCTTTGCCAAAGAGCCGCCCGTTAGTGCCAAAAAATTCAAAGCCCAGATTATTACTTTTGGTTTAGAAAAGAATCTTAAAAAGAACTTCAAATTCAACCTTGACTTAAATGTTCAAGAAACACCGGCCGTAGTTCAAAAAGTGATTCGAAAAATTGATACCACCAGCGGGGCCACGGTCAAGGGTAGGGAACTAGGGGATAATGAAGCCGGTGAGGTCATTATTACTACCAAGAAGCCTGTTTTTATTGAAACCCAGAATAGTTTACCTTTCTTAGCTAATTTTCGCTTAAAACTTAAAGAAAAAGTTGTTGGTTTAGGTTTTTGTTTGGAGATTCTTTAATGACAAAGAAAAAAGAAAAAAAAGAAACAAAAGAGAAAATAAAATTAATGGTCATTGGTATTGATGCCGCCACCTGGAAGATTATCAAATCCAATCGGAAGCAATTGCCTGCTTTTGATCATTTAATGAAAATTGGTCAATTCAGAACCTTAACTGTCCCTGATAAGGAAGAAATTCTTTCGCCTCCCATTTGGTGCACCATGTTTTCTGGTAAAACCCAAAAAGAACATGGTCATCAGAAATATGTGGTTAATGATCAGCTCCAAACAAGAGAAGATATTAAAGTTGATTTTGTTTGGGATGTTTTAAACAAAAAAGGCGTTAAAGTGGTGGCTCTTCAAATTCCTTTTGTCATGCCGCCTTTTAACTTTAATTGTGATTATAAACCGGTGGGTTACGGTGCTTCTTATGATTTAAATGAATTAGCTGAAGATACGGACAATGTTTTCTTCAAATCATTGGCAATCATTGAAAAGAAAAAACCACCGGTTTTCCTGGTTGTTTTTACGGCTTTAGACCGGATGCAGCACTTTCACTGGGGCGAACCCTTGGTTTTGTCCTGGTATCAGAAAATTGATAAGATTGTTGGGATTTTAAATGAAAAAGCCGAAAAATTAATTGTCATCTCGGATCATGGTTTTTGTGGCCTTGGCGAGGCTAGAACCAAAACCTTGCCAGAAGAAAACGAACAAGGCGAAAAATTAAAAGGCGACCATCATCAGGAAGCAATTTTGATTACTAGAGGAATCAAGAATAAATTTCAAGAACACAAGGACTTATATGAAGTTATTTTAAAAGAGATTTAAGGAGATTCATGCAAGATTCTTTAGAAAGTCAAAGCGAGTTTATTATCAAAGAAGCCAAAGCCCGGTTTAAAAACCCGGTTATTCTTTGGGCAGGCGGCAAGGATAGCACGACGATGTTGACTGTTGCTCGTCAGGCTTTTGCCAGACTAAAAAAATTCCCCTTTCCAGTGATGTTGATTGATACTAATTATGAATTCAAAGAAACCTATGAATACATGGAAAAATATGCTAAGGAATGGAAACTTGATTTTATTCGTTTTAAGAATGAAGCGGCTCTAAAAAAGGGAATTAATCCTTTTAAAACCGATCATTTTGCCTGTTGCAATGCTCTGAAAACCGAAGCTTTGGCCATGGCGATTAGAAAATATAAATTTGATGCTGTTCTGGTTGGCATTCGTTGGGATGAACATGGGGTCCGGGGTAAAGAAAGCTATTTTTCCTGGCGGGATAACCCGCCCCATATGAGGGTCCACCCGATGCTTAATTGGTCGGAAAAAGAAATCTGGAATTACTTAAAGAAAAACAAGGTGGCCTACAATCCGCTTTATGATCGGGTGGAACACAGTAATTTAATTTTTAGAAGCATTGGCTGTTGGCCTTGTACTAAACCTGTTTCTAAGAAAGCCCTGGAAGAACGTAGCGGCCGGGCTTTAGATAAAGAGGAATTAATGGAAGACCTTCGGGCTTTAGGCTATATGTAATCTTCAGAGAAAGACAAAAAAGGAAAGCGCCAAAATAATCAACAAACTACCGGCGCCAAAAACAAAAGCGGTTGGTTCCCATAAACCACTCACCGGCAGACTACTGGGAGAGGCACTCGGAGTGGCACTGGCGGTCGTTGTGCCGCCAATCGCGGTTGATTGAATGGTGTAAATGCCGTTAGTGGCAGTGGTGAGAATATCTTCACCATCAGCACTGACATTAGAGTCGGTGGTTGACCCGGCTGTTATTTGAAAAGAAACATTGGCCGTACCGGTGTCGATCGTTTCAAAGATAAGAGTGGCTAGAGTACCCGAACCACTAAAGCCTGAAATAGCACTACTGGTCGCTCGGAGAATAATTTTACCTGATTGAGAAGTGTCCTGACTAATTTTGTTTTCATAAAGTGAACCAAGAGTGGCACTCGTCGCCGAAAGTTTAGTTTCATCGTAAAGAATGATAGCGTCAGCTGCATCAGTTTCAACCCCGCCGGTGTTAAGAAGAACATTAAGGGTGAGATTAGCCTCAAGATTAACCGTCTCTTCGGCCGGAGAAAGGGATAAAGAAGCGCCGGCGTAAGCGAAGGTTGCTTGAGTAAAAATACCGACCAAGAAAACGAACAGAAAAATGATGAGTAGTCTTAGTTGTTTCATTTTTTTATTCTCCAATTTCAATTTGGGCCCCAGTCGCTTTACCTAAAATGTCTTGACTGGTTTCTGAGTCCACTAAATTACAGTCTAAAGTTTCCTGGGGAATAAAGTCAACTCCTATTTCGGTTATTCCTGCCTTAAGCGATTGGAAAATAATTTGAGCAACCATTCCTTTACCTGAAAATTCATTGTCCTGAAAACTAATGGCTCTAATTACAATTTGTCCCGTTTCTTCATCCCAGTTTAATTCAGGAAATTCTTCAAAAAGGTCACTCTTTTCTAAGCTAATAATTTTTACTAATTCTGGTTGGTAATTAAGTTTAATATCAACTGAATCAAGCTTTTTTTCCTGACTATCAATCCAAACTTCAATAACAACTTTTTCTCCCAGAGAAACCATCTGTTCTGAGGGAGAAAGATAGATCTGACCTACTAGAGAAGCATCTTCTTCAAGATTAATTTCGTTTTCTGATAAAGGTTGAGTTTTCTTTTGAAAGAGGTTTTGCGGGAAGCTTATCTTGCCTTCAATTAAAATTAAAATGGCAATAAACGAAAAAACCAGAAGAATTAAAGCCGTTGCTTGCCAGCTCAAATCTCGATTAAAAAACAGAATTTTTTCTTTAATTTTCGCCGTTTTGTCCATAAAAGAGTTTCATTAATGACCAATCAAGGGCATTAATCAGACCATCGTTATTAAAGTCACCTTCTTCTAAATTAGCTGATTGGCCATATTTCTTTTTCATAATTGACCAATCAATACCATTAATTTGATTATCGCCATTAAGATCGCCTGGTTTTAAAACCCCAAAATCTAAGAAACCAGATTCTGGGTTATCACCTTCATTGATTTTTAGTGATTTCTTCACAGAAAGATAGGGGCGCTTGTGAACAAGGAAATTGTAGTTCTTGCTTGGCTCTAAATCATCTAGGGATAAATCATCATAAGTACCGTCTTTCTTAAGCTGAAGAGAATGAGTTATTTCTATTTCAGGTATTAAGAGATTCATTTCCAATCCCTGGTCTTCTGATTTTCTTCCTTTAAAACTCATTTTGAGATTAAGAGTCATTTCAGCAGGCGTTGTTATCGCTGAGGGGCTCGGATTTTCACTTGGAGAAGGTGAGGGAGTGGTGGGGCTTTCACTCGGAGAAGGACTGGTCGTTGGGCTTTCACTTGGTGAAGGCGAGGGAGTAGGAGTTGGACAATCTTCTGGACAGTTACAAAAATCTTCACCAGGACCACACTGATCGTCAAGACCACATTTAGTGCAGGTAAAACCGCCAAGGAGCGGTTGACATTGACCCTCATCATTTAATTGAAATCTGCCTGAAGTAACTAACCCAGAACAACAATCAGGTGTATTTGGATAAACAATGCCTATTTCTCCTTCTTCAATACACTCGATGGTTTTGGTGATGTTAAAAGTGTCTAATGTTTGGCCGCCAGGATCGGTCCAGTTTTTTCCTATTGCTGGGGTAGAGATAGCCGTTCCGGTTAAAGAACCGCCATTAATATCGATTTTGACGATATGGTTCTTTATAGAAGCCTTTTGGCGAGGGACTTGAGAGACTGCTGGTGGTGGCTCTCGTCTGTTATCGCCTCCTCCAGACTCAATATAAATAATGCCATCTTTTTCCACCCTTTCATAATAATGGTCGTGGCCACCCAGAACCAAATCAACATTATATTTTTTAAATAGGGGATGGAGATAACTCCTCATCTCTCTTCGTTCGGCGCTAGACTGGGAAGTGGTACTGTAAATTTGGACATGGAAAAAAACTATTTTCCAGGGTTTGTCGGTCTTAGCTAAATCATTCTCTAGCCATTGATACTGAAGACTACCAGGGTCACAATCTTCTCCTTGGAGATAGTAATTATCATAATCTAATCGCATACTGACAAAATGAGCATTTCCCCAGTCAAAAGAATACCAGGGTTGATTTGTTTGCATCGGTTTAACAAGGCGGGGATCAGACGTACTAACAAGATGGGAAAAACTACTAAAACGATTGTAAAAGCTTTTGCTTTCCGTGTATCTTTCATGATTACCGATTGTTGGATAAATAGACTTACTATTAATTAAAGAGCTCTCAATATTAAAAAATCTATTCCAGTTAGATTCAGTCGGCTCGTTAACCAAATCGCCAAGATGAAGATAGAAATTAGGATTGAGGTTTTGCATTTTGTTAACCGCCTGCTGGTGGTTATAATTCGCCCACTCTTGGTATTTAGGAAAGTAATCAGGATCGATAATCCCCGCATGAGTGTCACCAACGAAGGTAAAAGTGAAGGAGGTGACTGCCGCTTCTTTTCGGATTTCTTGACTAGTTTGAACTAATCTTAGGCTGGTAGCTAACCCAAGAAGTAAAAGGCCAAAAAGAAGAACTTGATATAATTTTGGTCTCTTAGAAACCATTAACTTCACTTTACCCTAATTTTTAGCTTGAATCAATGTTTATGTTATATTAAGGATTAAATGAAAGTCTCAATTATTATTCTTTCTTGGAATACCAAAAAACTTCTCAGAGATTGTTTGAAATCGGTTCTTGCTCAAAAACCACTTTCTTTAGAAGTTATCGTGATCGATAATGCCTCAAGTGATGGCTCACCAGAGATGGTGGAAAAAGAATTTAAGCAAGTAAAATTAATCAGGAACAAAGAAAATTTAGGCTTTGCCAAAGCTAATAATCAAGGAATCAAAATTGCCAAAGGAGATTTAATCATGCTCCTTAATTCTGACACGATTGTTCAAAAAGGAACGATCAAAGAATTAATAGATTCTTTTCAGAAACAAGACAGGTTTAAAGCCGTTTCACCTTTATTAATCCTGCCCAATAAAAAACCCCAAATTGATTATTACATGAAGTTTCCTAATCTCTGGCAAGTTTTTCTTTATCATAATCCGGTTTTAAGACCTTTAGTTTTGAAAATAGCCTTTCTCCGCAATCGAATTTGCTTTTTTCCCAGAAAAGAACCTTTTGAAGTCGACCAACTGCCTGGTGCGGCTTTAATCGCTTCCAAAAAAACTTGGGATAAAGTTGGTCTTCTTGATGAAGATTTTCATTTTCTTTTTGAAGACGTTGATTGGTGTTATCGGGCCAGAAAATTAGACTGCCAATTATTAGTTATTCCCGAAGCCAAGATTATTCACCTTGGCGGCGCTAGCTGGAAAAAGAGATTAGAAATAGAAAGTTTTGATTTTTATAAGCAATATTTTTCTTCAATGCTTTTGTTTGTCGAAAAAAATTATGGTTCTCCAAAAAAATTGATTTTTCGAATTGCTCTGATTAAAAACTGGTTGTTTTCAAGTCTGTTTTTATTCCCAGTAGCTGTTTTTAGTCCCCGAGTTTGGCAAAAGGTACTTGACAAACTAAAATTAATCAAGTACTTTTTAATTGTGAAATGATTTCACACCTGAGGATCTCAAAAAGAGGTGCCGTTGGCACCTTTTTTTGTGAGTCTAACAAATAAATTCTTCTACAGGGTAATAAGAGGTAAGTGAGATTGGGCGGTATTAGGTTTAAGGCCAAAGTAGGCGTAGGTAGTTTCGTTGGCATAAACTTTGAGAGACCAAAAAGGTGTGTTGGTCCAGGTATCAGTACTGTCAGCACAAGTCCCGCTGTTACAATAGTTTGAAACATCAGTCTTAGCTCCATCAGATGATGCCATTTTTATTCGCCATTTAGTTAAGCTGTATTGGGTTTGATTACAAGTTGGTGAGGTGATTTTGAGATGATATTTGGCTGGTTCCAGTTCAGTGAATTTGTAATAGCCATTTCCAGATTCAACTGTTTTAATAGGAGTAGTGGAATTGCCTATTTTATAAAGGCTTAACTTTGGCTTGGTTTGTGTTTCTGAGCAGCTGTAAACGCCTTCAGAAGATTTTTGACCATCGCTATTATTATCAATCCAGATATTTCCTTGAATGGTACCTTTTTCGGTAGTTCCTGGGATTTCTGGTGTTACTTGAGAGTCGGTGGTTAGGCTAAAGGTATCCAGTGTCTGACCACCAGGTTTTTGCCAGTTTTTGCCAATTGATTGAGTGGAGATAGCCGTTCCTTTTAAGGTGTCATTATTAATCGTTATTTTAACGACATGATTTCTTTCCACTAATTTCTTGCTTTGGGGAATCGGGGTGGGGATTGCCCTGACATTGTTACCGCCACCGGCCGTAATATAGGTGATGCCATCGGCCACGACTCTTTCATAGAAATGATTGTGGCCACTGAGAACGAGTTGAACTCCATATTTCTTGAAAAGCGGGTGAAGATAACTTCTGACTTGTCGGGTTTCGGCCGAACTTTGGGAGCTATAAATAGTGACGTGGAAGAAAACAATTTTCCAGGGTTTGCTTGTATTTTTTAAATCATTTTCCAGCCATTGATATTCAGGGCTGCCTGGCTTACAGGCTTCACCCGAAGGGTTGTAGTTATCATAATCTATTCGCAGACTGATAAAATGGGCGTCACCATAATCAAAAGAATACCAAGGTTTATTAGAATCAGTTAAAAGACTCTTAAGATGAGAGAATGATCTAAAACGATTAAAATAGCTTTTATCCTCATGGTATCTTTCATGATTGCCAATTGTTGGGTAGATTGGTTTGTTGTTGATTAAAGGTTTTTCAATATTAAAAAATTCACCCCAGGCAAAAGTGGTTGGTTTTTCGACCATATCACCTAAGTGAAGATAAAAAACCGGATTAATGGTTATTATTTGTTTAACCGCTTGGGTGTGGTTGTAATTGGCCCATTTATGGAAATTAGCAAACTGGCTAGGATCAATTCCAGCATGAGTATCGCTAATAACTGCAAAAGTGAAACCTCCTTGAGCCGCGGCTTCCCGTCTAATCTCTTGATTTTTTGAGACTAAGACTAAACTGGCAATTAAACCCAGAGAAAGAATAGTAAAAACAAGAATCTGCTGAAGTCTGGCTCTTTTAAACTTCATCTATCTATATCTTAATATAAAGAATGATAACTATCGAGTCAAATAGACCTTTTAATCATGCTCTTTTATCTATCTGTGTTAAAATAAAGAGGCCTTTCCCAGGCAAATTTCATGATGAAAAAATTGAAAAAGATAATTTTCAAAAGGTTAAAGTTTGAACAAAAAAAGGAGTGGGATAAGATTGCTTATTCCTTTCTCAAAAAGAGTGACTGGATTTTAGATGTTGGTTGTGGCGAAGGCAGGTTTATTACCCAGAATCCAAAAAAAATCAAAGGTCTTGATGGGAACAAAGACTCAATTAAAGCCTGTCAGAAAAAAGGCTATCAAGTCATCAAAGGCGATATTCGAAAAATGCCTTTTAAAAAAGAGTTAGTATCGGCCATCCATTGTTCTCATTTAATTGAACATTTTTCACCAGGGGATGTTTACAAGATTTTGGCTGAATTTAACCGAGTTTTGAAACCAAAAGGAATCTTGGTTATCAGAAGTCCGCTTTTATGGAGTCAGTTTTATTCAGACTTGACCCATATCCGTCCCTATAATCCGGGAGTCGTCACTCGTTATCTAGCCGCTAAAGGCCAAAGCCAGCATTCCTTAAAACCAATTAGTCAAGATTATCAAACTCTTTTTCTCAAATATCGCTATCAACCCTTGGTCGTCGGTAATAAATATTTTGATTTGGTTTTTAATGCTCTTAATCGTTGGGGTTTTCCTTGGTTAAAAAAGAATGGTTATCTTTTGGTGATGAAAAAAGGAAACTAAAATGGCAGGAAACAAAAAACCAATGGTCAGTGTTATTATCGCCACTTACAATCGGGCCCAGTGGCTGAAAAAATCAATTCAAAGTATTCTTAATCAAACTTACCAGGACTTTGAACTGATTGTGGTTGACGACCATTCCACTGACGAAACACCTCAAGTAGTCAAGTCTTTTAAAGACCAAAGAATTAAATATTTTCAGCAAACAAAAACTTTTCCCATCAAGTCCCAAGGAGCGGCGGCGGCTAGGAACATTGGTCTTAAAAAGGCTAAAGGCGATTTAATTGCTTTTAATGATGACGACGATCTCTGGAAAAAACAAAAACTGGCAAAGCAAGTAAAAGCTTTGGCAAAAGCTGATAAGAAAACCGGAGTTGTTTACACCCGGATAAGAAGAATCAGTGACAAAGAAAAAAAATTAATTCCTACAGAAAAAGAAGTCGTCAGAGAAGGGGATGTTCACCGAGATTTGTTTTTAGAAAATTGGATTGTCGCTCTACCAGCGGCTTTGGTCAAAAAAGAATGTTTTCAAAAGGCCGGTTTGTTTGATGAAGACTTCCCCCGTTATCAGGATTGGGAACTATGGTTAAGAATTAGCCAAGACTATCATTTCCAATACTTGCCTCAAGTCTTGGTTGATTCCTACATGCTGGGCCAGGGAATTCGGAGTGATGATCGGGCTTTGTTAAAAGCGACGGAGCTGATTTTTCAAAAACACCAAAAGGAAATTAAACAAGACCAAGCCATTTTCGCCTCGTGGTGTTTTCGCTTAGGCGATCTCTATTACCATCGTCAAGAAATGAAAAAAGCCAGAGAGTTTTTTAAAAAAGCCTATCAAGCCCAACCCAAATTTCGCTATTTTCGAGCCATAGTGAAAACCTTTTTAGGTAAAAGACTAAGCGAGGCCTTGATTTCCTGTAAAGTTAAATTAATGACTCACAAAAAACTCTTAGCCATTTTTGGTTTGGCTTTGGTTTTGCGCTTGATTAATCTTAATCAATCTCTTTGGCTTGATGAGGCGGTTCGGGCTATCATGGCCAGAGGTTCTTTTTTTAATATTTTTCAAGAATTAGGCGGTGATTTTCATCCGCCTTTTTATCATCTCTTCATTTGGGTCTGGGTTCATTTATTAGGTGATCGAGAAATTATTCTTCGTTTACCCTCAGTTCTTTTTGGCGTGGCCACCGTCTTTGGAGTTTATCTGATTGGTCAGGAAATATTTGCCAAAAAGAATTCTTATCTGGCCGAAATCGCGGCGCTTTTGATGGCGACCGCGCCTTTTCATCTTTACTATTCCCAAGAAGCCAGGAATTATGCTCTGGCCACGCTTTTAGCCACTTTCTCCATTTATTTCTTTCTAAGAATTAATCGAGAAGCCAAAAAACCATTGATTTTTGGTTACTTAGCGACTACTGTTCTTCTCCTTTACACCAATTATTTTGGCCTGTTTGTTTTATTGGCTCAAGCTCTGGTGATTGCTTGGCAAAGACAATGGAGGAGAGGCTGGTTGATTTTTACTTGTTTGGTTTTATTTTCGCCTGACTGGGTTTTACTCAAAACTCAATTATTAACTGGCCGCCAGGCCGTAACTTCCCTGCCAGAGTGGGGGAGATTAGTTAATCTTAGTTTTTTCAAAGCCTTGCCTTTAACCTTGGCCAAGTTTTCTCTTGGCCGAATCACGATTTTCAACAAAAAACTTTATACTATTATTATAGGTGTTTTATTCATTTTTTATGGGTTGCTCCTGGGTAGGGGATTGATGAGTAAAAAAAGGCCTCTAGTTTTGTTTGCCTGGCTTATTGTTCCGATTAGCCTGGCTTGGTTAATTTCCTTTTTTATTCCTAACTACCAACCTTTTCGTTTACTCCTAGTTTTGCCAGCCTTTTATTTGCTTTTAGTTTATGGGGCTTCTTTTTTTCCGAAAAGATTTATCTTTGTTATTATCCTGATAATCTTAGGAATCAATCTGGTTTCTGCCTTTGTTTATTTTTCTCAGCCCTATTTTTATCGGGAAGATTGGCAAGGGGTGGTTCGGTTTATTGAAAACCAGCCAGGGACAGAAAAAATTGCCCTTCTGCCTTCTTATACTTCTCATTGGCCTTATGACTATTATTCGCTTAACAAAACTCCCCTAGTCAGTTTAAGTTCCGGTTTTCAGATGGTTGAAAAAGAAAACCTTGAAGAAAAACTTGAGCCTTATTCCTCAGCCACTGTCTATTACATTCGCTATTTAGTCCCTATGTTTGATTCTCAAGAGAGAATAAATACCTGGCTTAAAGAAAACGGCTTTGTTAAAATAAAGGAGGTTAGTTTTAATCAGATTCCTGTTTGGATCTACAAACCAAAATGAAGATTGGAATTGATATCAGTCAAATCATTTACAACACCGGGGTTTCCTTTTACACCCGAAATTTAGTTCGCGCCTTAGCCAAAATTGATAAAAAAAATCAATATCTGCTTTTTGGCGGTTCTTTAAGACAAAAAGAGCCTTTAGAAAAATTCAGTCAAGAAATTAGGGAGATTAACAAGAATTTCAGTTCTAAAATCATCACTTTTCCTCCCACTCTGGCGGAACCGCTTTTTAATCGCTTTCATTGCCTGCCAATCGAAAAACTAATTGGCCCGATTGATGTTTTTCATACTTCTGACTGGACTGAACCAGCGGCTCAAGCGGCTAAAGTCACCACCATTCATGACCTGACTTTTCTGAAAAATGGCAAGGAGGTTGATTCCCGGGTTCTTAAAGCCCATCAGCGCCGTTTGCGTTGGGTCAAAAAAGAAAGTGATTTAGTAATGGCTGTTTCCCAAACAACCAAAAAAGATATTATTAAGATTTTAGACATCGAACCTAATCGGATTCGAGTAACTTACGAAGCCGCTCCCGCTAAAGTGGCTAGGATTAAGGATGAAAAGAAAATTGCTAAAACAAAAAGAGAATATGGAATCAAAGGCGATTATTTGTTGGTTATTTCTCCTTGGCAGCCAAGAAAGAATTTCAGAAGGATTCTCCAAGCCTTTAGGGAGCTTGAAGATTTAAATCTTAACTTAGTGGTGGTTGGTTACACCGAGATGAGACCCTGGTTTAAAGACCAGAAAATTATTTTTACTGACTATGTGTCCGCAGGGGAGAAAATGAATGCTCTTTTTAGTGGCGCCAGCTGCTTAGTTTATCCTTCTCTTTATGAAGGCTTTGGCTTACCGATTCTAGAAGCTTTTACTTGTGGTTGTCCGGTGGTTACCGCCAATCTTTCCAGTATGCCTGAAGTGGCTGGCCGGGCCGCCATTCTAGTTAATCCAAGAAGCGTTAAAGCGATTGCTCAGGGAATTAGAGAGGCGCTTGAGAAAAGAGATCAATTAATCAAAGCCGGTTTAAAAAGAGTTAAGCAGTTTTCTTGGCAGAAAACGGCTCAAGAAACCCTAAAAGTTTATGAAGAAGCTTATCGAAAACATCAAACCCAAAGACCTTAAAAGACAAATCTTAAAAAATAAATTAGAAATAATCCTCCTGGCCATCATTCTGGTGGTGGCCGTTTTTGTTCGTTTTTATAAGATTAACGAACTTCACTTTTTCACTTATGATCAGGCGCGAGATAATTTGATTGTTAAGCGAATTTTGGTTGACCACCAATGGACCTTACTGGGACCCCAAAGTTCAATGCGTGGTGTTTACCTGCCTCCTTTTTATTACTACACTCTCGTCCCAATTCTAGGGCTGGCTCGTCTTAATCCGGTGGGCGTCGATATTTACACGGCGACGATTGGTGTTCTGACCGTTCTGTTAATTTGGTTGATGGTTCGGGAATTTTTTGGCCAGATTCCTGGCCTGATGATTGGGGCTCTTTACGCCACTTCGCCTTTGGTGGTCGAACTCTCTCACCGGGCCTGGAACCCCAATACCCAACCCTTTTTTATTCTTCTGACGATTTTCTTCTTCGCTCGCCTTTTTAAAACCAGAAAAGAAATCTACTTAATTTTGGTTTCCTTGGCTTTTGGCTATGCGGTTAATCTTCATTACGGGGCTTTATGTTTAGCTCCTCTTTGGCTTTTGGCTTTTATCTGGAGCTGGTTGAAATTAAAAAAGAAAAGATTAATTCTTCTAGCTGCTTTGATTCTCTTTCTTTTCGGCGCCCCCTTGATTCTTTTTGATCTTCGCCATCAGTTTATGCTGACGAGGAATGTTTACGCTCATTTTTTTGCTGGTGAGAGAGTCAGTCTTTCGCCGCAAAAGTTTTTTGAACCGATGGTGGTTTCGGTTTTCCAGCTTTTTGTCGCCCTCCTTTCCGGTTCTTTTTTAAAAACCGCGGAAGTTCCTTTTGAATTTTGGGGGAAGATGAAATCAGTTTTAGACTTTGCCCCGGTTTCGATTATTGCCCATAAGCCTTTACTGGTTCGTTATCAGTGGTGGGGAGTTGGTTTACTTTTAGGAATTATAGTTAGCTTAATTTTAGCTTACCAAGATTATTTTAAAAAGAAAGCTAAAAGCAAAATTAATTTTCTTGTCCTTAATCTTTTAGTCGCCACGATTCTGATTAGCGGTTTGGTCAGTCGTTTTTATATTGGCAAGTTTTATTTTTTCTATTACATTTTCATTTTTTCTCTGCCTTTTCTTTTCTTGGGCTTTTTCTTTTGGTTCCTTTGGCAGAGGAAATGGTTAAAATGGTTGGCGATTTTAATTTTTATTGGCATGTTTTGGTTTAACTTGAGTCATGTTTTGGTCTTGGAAGAGTCGGGTCGGACAATTGAGGATATTAAACTGGCGGCCAAAGTGATTGCCGATGATATTCAACCAGGCGAAGTTTTTAATCTGGCCGCCAATTACCGTAGTCCCGACCGCTGGGATCATAATGCGGTTGATTACCGCTATTTTGTTGAAGCTTACTATCACCAAAGACCGTTAGACTGGCAGCCTGAAGACTATGAAAAAGCGGCTTTCTTGTATGTAGTGGCTGAAGGCAAAATCGCTGACCCGGTTAAGGTTCAAATCATGGAAATTTATAAGTTTGAGCCTAAGGAAATCCTAAAAACTTGGGAACTACCCAAAGGTGTAGTAATCTATAAATTAGGGAAATAATAAAAATAATAAGATGAAAATTGCTTTAGTTGGCTACGAAGCGAATATTAAAAACCGGGTTGGTTCGAATCAATATGCCTTTGAATTAATCAAAGAGATTTATCAATTAGATAAAAAGAATCAATATATTGTTTATCTTCCCAGTCCACCTTTGGCCGATTTACCCAAGGAAAGAGAAAACTGGCATTATCAAGTGCTTGGTCCAGGTAGATTATGGAATGTTTTTGGTTTGCCCCGAGGTCTGTTTCAACAAAAGCCAGACCTGGTTTTTAATCCTGGCCATTATTCACCCCTGCTTGCTTTTGCGCCTCTAGTGGTGGCGATTATGGACCTGGGTTATTTGCGTTTTCCTGAGCAATTTACCAAGCCAATTTACTGGAAACTTAAGTTTTGGACGGGCTGGTCAATCAAACGGGCCAAACACCTTTTGGCTATCTCGGAATCGACCAAGAATGATATAATTAAGAACTACGGTCTTGATTCAAGCAAGATTACGGTCACTTATCCAGGCTATGATCAAACCAGATTCAAGCCGGGAATAAAAAGAGAAAAGATTGAAAGGGTTAAGAAGAAATATAGAGTCAAAGGCGATTACCTGCTCTTTTTAAGTACTTTAAAACCTAATAAAAACCTTGAGGGATTATTAGAAGCTTTTAAACTTCTAGATAAAAAGGATTTGAGTTTAGTGATTGCTGGCCGAAAAGGCTGGTTGTTCAACACTATCTTTGCCAAAGTTAATGAATTGAATTTAGGGAAACAAGTCATTTTCACTGATTTTGTACCTGAAGAAGAGGTACCGGCTTTAATCAAGGGCGCCCAGGTTTTTGTGATGCCAAGTTTTTGGGAAGGTTTTGGTATTCCGGTGGTTGAAGCCATGGCTTGTGGGACACCGGTCTTGGTTTCGAACCAAGGCAGTTTGCCGGAAATAGTTGGTCAGGCCGGGGTGATTGTTGATCCTTATCAGCCAAAAGAAATGGCTCAGGGGATGGAAAAGGCGCTAAAAGAAAAAGATGATTTAATTAAAAAAGGTTTGGTCCAAGCCAAGCAATTCAGTTGGCAAGCGTGTGCCCAAAAAACAATTAAGGTTTTAGAAGGAATTAAATAAAAATTAAATAAGAAAATTAAATAAGAAAATGCTTTATTCGGAAAACATTAAAATTAGCCAAAAGGGAATTAGATTCACTGACAAACACGGTGAGGCTCTTGGTGTGAGCGAAGCTTTTCGACGGGCTTTTGTCCGTTTTTTCAATTGGTGGCTGGACTTCAAAATCCTTATGGTTAACCGGAGTGGTTGGTGTCCTTTTTGGGGTTGGCGGAAATTTATTTACCAATTGGCGGGTATGAAGATCGGTCAGGATTCCAAAATTCATGTTTTTTGCCGTTTTTACGAAACCAAAAACATTGTCATTGGTGAAGACACGATTGTCGGTGAATGTTCGGTTCTTGATGGCCGGGCTAAGCTGAAAATTGGTAACCATGTGGATATGGCGACGGGAGTGATGATTTACAATTCCGAACATAAAATTAATGATCCTAAGTTTGAAGCTTCTGAGGAACCGGTGGTCATTGAAGATTATGTTTTTGTTGGCCCTCGGGCCATTATCCAACCAGGGATTAAGATTGGCAAAGGGGCGATTATTGCCGCCGGTGCCGTCGTCACTAAAAATGTCCTGCCTGGTAAGATTGTGGGTGGTGTGCCGGCCAAAGAGATTGGTGAACGAAAGTTGAAGGATTATCAATACCGGTTAGGCCGCAAAATGCTTTTTCGCTGATGTTAAAAAGATTAAAAAAAAAGAAGCTTTGGCCCAAGAAAATTATTCTGCCAATTTTAGTTATCTATCTAATTGGGATTCTTTATTTAATTCTTCCCAGTTCTAAGATTCCTGATTTAGAACCGGCTTTAAAATCAATTGAACCAGGGGAC